>JAJIYQ010000079.1 GCA_020881075.1 Rickettsia endosymbiont of Labidopullus appendiculatus | reverse complement strand
TTCTCAGACCCCGAGGAAATCCATGCCCTCCTTCCCGTATCGTTGGACACGATGTTGCCTTCCAGTTCCGCAAACACTGTCGGCTTCCCTTTTATCCAATATAACGAGGCTCAATCACTTCAACCTTTCGGCTTACGACCTATTACCTTTCTTGCCTACGCTTAACAATTATTGTTACCAATAACCATCCAAGGCTAGATACCAAGTGCTTCGGGTAAAGCTTCTTGGATGGAGTCCTACCCTCCACTGGCATACTTACGCTTCATGGCACACTTGCGATATTGCTTATTTTTTTATTCCAACTAGTTAATATAATAATCCTTGTCACTATAATTATACACTAATTTGTAATGTACACTAATAGGATTTTTAATATTATTTATTTTTTACCAAAGGAATAAATTAATTTACCTATCAAGGATTCAATATTAACTGCCGACTGAGTGTATTTTATCTGCTCACCTATCGCCAAATTCTCTTCAGATGAACCTGGAGTTACGGATATATATCTATTACCAAGTATCCCACCTGTAACTATTGCTATACTAGTGTCTTTAGGTAACTTTATATCGTTATTGATGCAAATCGTTAATAAGGCAAAAAAACTAGTCTTATCTAAAGTTATATCAATTACTGATCCGATTTTTACACCAGCTAACATCACATCACTTCCCTTGACTATCCCCTCAGCGTTTTGGAAATTTGCTTTAAGTATATACCCAGATTCGACTCTTGATGAGTTGCCAATTTTATAAGCAAAAATAAAAAAACCTATAGCAACTAATATTACTATAAAGCCAACTAAAGTTTCTATAACATTCTGTTTCATTATTTTGATTCACCTAAATCTGATTCGCCTAAAGGTTGCCACCTACTATATTCGGCTTTGGTTGTCTTATTTTTTACTATCTTATGCGACAAGCTAGTACCAGTGATATTAGGAAGATAATCTTGTTGCCAGTCAAATTTATCATTATTGATTGGCACTTCATTGATCATGTAGTGCAGCCAAGCATGCCACATAGGGGGAACTTTTGATGCTTCTACTTTACCTTTATAAACCACCTGTCTTCTAGCTTGACCTAAATAATCAAGCTTTTTACTTTCGTAATATTTGTTACCAAATTGATCTTTCCCAATTTCCTTAGAGAAAATAGATATAAAAAAATTATCTATGAATAACATTTGAGCATTTTTATAGCAGTTTCTTTTCCCTTGACAGCCAGACTATCGGCTATCTGATTCCCCTTATTATTACCATGACCTTTAACCCAATTCCAGATAATAGAGTGTTTACCTAGTTCGTCGTACAATTTTTTCCATAAATCAACATTCTTGATAGGATCATTGTTGTTTTTATGCCAGTTATTTTTTATCCAGCTGTTAATCCACTGAGTTATTCCAAGCTGTAAATACTTACTATCTGTATAAAGCTCTACACAGCATGATTTTTTAAGAACTTTTAACGCTTCAATTGCTGCTGTCATTTCCATGCGATTATTAGTGGTGTGTAGCTCATGACCAAATATCTCCTTACAAACTCCATTAAATTGTAACAACGCCCCCCAGCCGCCTGGTCCAGGATTACCTGAGCAAGCTCCATCAGTATATATGATAACTTTAGGTAAACTCAAATGATTCTGTGAATCTGCTCCATAAAACGACGTGGTACTCATGTGATCACCTCTTATTTTAAGCTCCAATTCGTAGGATTATTTGAGTATATCTATACTGGTTTACGGGGTTTCCGAAATTTATCCAAAACTATTATATTATCTGCTGAATTAGATTTACTGTTAGAATCAACACTCCCCTTGATTGCTTCTCCTTGTTTTACATCCGATAATTGATTAGATTTGATTGCTTCTGGCTTAAATTTTAGGCTATAACCACTATTAGGATCAACAAAACTGATCAGAGAATCAAATGGTACATTAATCGTTTCTTTGATACCATCAAAACTAACTGTTATGGAAAAGCCATTGATTCCTACGGTTAAATCTTCAAATTGATATTGCATTACTATAGTTATTTCTTTTGGATAGCGTGCTTTTATCCTAGAAGATAAGACCACGGCAGGATTGTCAGTTCTATAAGAAATATACAAGATTTGATCCATCTGCAACTTATCCGCACGAACTCTTGTAAGAATCTTTTTTACAAATTCCAACATACATTCATTAAGAAATTGTTGATATGAGTTGCTCATAGTTATAAAATAAATAAAGAAAATAACACTTTGGGGCTACCTACAATAACTAATTAATTCTATAATCTTCTGTTCTGTGCTTATAAACTAACGGTCAATCCAATAGACCTCTTCGGAAACTCTACTTCTGCTGGTAATTTGGACAATGATGCGGTACTCGAATCCTCACGTACACTATAGTACGCTGCGGTTCTGCGTTCCGCGTCTCCTTCAAATTCCTCAGCATAAGCGAGTTTCCGAAGAGGTCTAATATAATTACTATAGTGGGGCTTTTTCTGTTGCCCGGTTAAGCCCCCAACCGCGTAGGATTATGCAGCTAGTGCATTTCCTACGAAACGTTCATTATCATTTGCGTTTCTTTTTTTTAACCCAAAGACACAAGGTCCGGCGGAATTATACCGAGTAAAGATAATTTTTTTATTAAGCACGTCGATCCTATTTCGCCCCCATAAAGTTTCGCTTACAAAATATACTACAACTTATTTGGTGGAAGCGCCGGGTACCGCCCCCGGGTCCGCAACCTCTATTCTAAATTACGTTTATTACTATAGCTACAAAAATAGCAATTTTATATTACATCAATCATAATGAGATGTAAAGGCTAATTTTAACACAGGGCTACCTCATATCAAAACAGTAAATATTGTAGTTCACGGTTTTTTTGCTATTTTCTTATGATGAATAAAAAATGTCGGTACTATACCATAAACCTGTTAAAAATTTTTCCTAGCCGTCTTGAGCAAATTAAGCCAAGCTATCCAGTCACGTTTGCCTAAATCTTCCTCAAATGACAATAAATCTTGCACTGATTTCTTACAAATTTCTGGAGACGGTATGATTAACTCCTGATTTGTTGAACATGCTAAACATTGGGTTTTACATGCTTGCTCTAAATGATAAGTATAAAACATCGCTTCATGTATTGTCCTGCCACAGGCTAATATTCCGTGATTACGTAGAAACATAACATAATTCTGCCCAAGATCGTCTAGTATTTTACTAGTTTGATTGGAGGTCAGTATAAGAGAGTTATACTCATGATAAGATAGTTTTTCATAAAAATGTAGTGCCCACTGACTTATTGGCAACAATCCTACTCGCATAGATGATACAGCAACAATTGCTGGAGTATGCAGATGAAAGATAGATAAAATATCAGACCTTTCTTTGTATATATTACCATGAGTAAAGTAGCCGGTTTGATTGTAACTATATTCATTGCCCTTTATAATTGTTCCATCTAAACTAACTTGCAGTAAATTATCGCTAGTTACTTCCTCAAACCGTAAACCAAAAGGATAAATATAGTAATAGTCAGCCCCTTTAGGTCTTGCAGATAGATGGGTATATGTATGATCATCTAAGCCCAAAATTGCAAGAATTTGGTAGGCAGAAGCTAAATTAAATTTGGTTTCTAAAGTCATTGTTATATCCAGTTTTAATTATTACTATTTTGAAATATTTTTAATTTGAGATCAGGTAGCACCGCCATCAAATGATCAAAAATATCTGATTGGATATCTTCAAATAGCCCCTTCCTCGTCTCATGGGTAAAGACACATAACTCTATTGGCAGACCATTAGGGGTTGGAGTCAACTGACGTACCAGAAAGGTGAAATTTTGTTGATAGATCATCGGGTGATTTTTCAAATATTCTTTTATATATAGCCTAAATATCTTGATATTTGTTACATAATCATCTAGCTGTTGCAAATCCACTTTATCCATTACTTCCTTTAGCAAATATGGTGATTTTTTTAACTCTTGTATAAATGCTATAGTCGAAACCGATAAAATACTGTTTATGTCAATACAGATTGCTCCCTGAATCTTTTTTGCCATTGAGTCAGTTATACCACGTGAGTTCACTACATTAGTCGTTAAAAGACTAGATGTCGGTATTGTTGAAATAGTCTGATCATTATTCCTAATTTTAACTAATGTAATAGTAATTTTCTCTACGGTACCTTCAACATTATACTGGCTAATACTAACAAAATCACCAATTCGTATTATATCTTGCGAAATTAGTTGTAAGCTTGCTAGCAAAGCCACAACCGTATCCTTAAATAGAAAGGTTAACAATGCTGCTGCTGCTCCCAAGCTAGTAAAAAATGCACTAAGAGAAATATTCAAAATGCTGGAAATAATGATAATGGTAGCAACCGAGATAATAAGTATCTTTAATATTTGAGTATATAAACTTAAATATGATTGGATGGAAATTGTCAGTCTGCTTCGATAAATATCCGCAAAAGCATCGATAAGAGATAGGATTAGCATTGTAACGAAACTACCTGTATAGAGTATTATCGCAACATTCTTGATGCTAATTATCCAAGATAAAGTAGGAAATGTCTGTAAGATATTATCCCAAAATATAAGGTATAAAGCTAGTAATGTATGTAATAAATATGTGTATATAGAATATTTTTTAAATATTTTTCCATAATCAGGATGCCATTGATTAATATAGTTTTTAAGCATTGAAAATATTATTGTCTTAATAAAAATAATCAATGGAATGATTGAAACTATCATAATTATTAACATTAAAATTTCTTGATTACCTTTATGATAAAGATCCAATAAATATTGTACTGCCATATAAACTAACCTTTCTGATGGCTATTACGTTAACGATTAACATTAATTCGGGAAAAGAATAATTAGACCTCTTGCATAACCTAAAGATAATAGAGGAATTTTTAGGAAAAACGAAGTCGAGTACCGCAGCGTACTGAGATGTACGTGAGGAACGGAGACGAGTTTTGACAACAAAATTACCAATTAGATTAGGTTATGCAAGAGGTCTATTGTTTTTACCTACCCAATTTGTATAATATACACCAATTATAATGTACACTAAGTATTATTGTGAATATTTTATAAAAAATATTTACTCACTTTTCCCCATGACGTTTTTATGCTGTTGTAATAATTATATAATAAAAATTGTAGGATTGCTATGGGTCTAATAACACCTAACATTTTTTCCTACTATAGTCAATTCAGGGGAATTGGGTAGCAGGAACGATGGAGCGACGCCTATAAGTAATAGGCGAGCGACGAGTGACGACGTCACCAACTTCTCATCAATTGACTATACTGCTTGCAATCGATAAAGTCTATGTATATAATAAACTTATGCTCTTTCCAAATATTAATCCTGTTATTTTTTCTATCGGATCATTTACTGTTTATTGGTACTCTATGGCTTACGTTTTGGGTATAATAGCTGGGTGGTTCTATGCTTATAAAATTATAAAAAAATTCGAAGTTGGTGTTACTGCAGTACACTTAGAAAATTTTGTTACTTGGGCTATTCTTGGTATCGTAATAGGTGGAAGATTAGGCTATGTGTTACTATATAATCCGATTCAATATTTTTCTGATCCTATTCTCATTTTAAAGACTTATGAAGGAGGTATGTCATTTCATGGTGGTACGATTGGTTTAATCATCTCTAGTTATTTTTTCTGCTATAAGCATAAAGTTAACTTCTTACTTATGTGTGATATATTAGCTACGGTTGGGTCTATTGGTTTATTGTTAGGTAGAATTGCCAATTTTATTAATGGGGAATTATATGGCAGAGTGACTACAATGCCTTGGGGTATGATTTTTCCAAATAGTGATCTACAACTAAGACATCCTAGCCAACTCTATGAGGCATTTTTTGAAGGAGCTGTATTATTCTTAATTCTAGCTTATGCCACTTTTAAATACAAAACTATAAATATCCATGGTTTAAATCTTGCTCTATTTTTAATATTCTATTCGGTATTTCGAATTATTATAGAAATGTTTCGTGAGCCAGACTTTCACATAGGTTTTATTTTTAATAATTTAACTATGGGGCAAATTTTGTCATTACCTATGCTAATACTAGGAATTTATTTAATAATACGAATTAAATGCCAGTCGACTCCAAAATAAGAAAACTTATTGAGCAAAATGGTAGTATTAAGCTTGATGAAATGATGCTCCAAGTAACATCTGTAGCCCCTTCTTCCTATTACCAAAAACAAGATAAGCTAGGTTGCTTAGGAGATTTTACCACAGCTCCAGAAATTTCTCAGCTTTTTGGTGAAATGATAGCTTTATGGACTATTGACCAATGGTATAAAATGGGTTGCCCACAGAAAACTAATTTAGTTGAATTGGGTCCTGGGCAGGGAGTGTTAATGCGAGATTTGCTAAATGTTGCTAAATTAGTTCCAGAATTTTACCAATCTCTCTCTATAGAATTAATTGATATTAATCCTCATTTTATCAAAAAACAAAAAACAAACCTAAAGTTGACGGGTCTACCTATCAAACACTATACAACCATACAATATATATCTAAAATTCCTTCTATTATAATAGCTAATGAATTTTTTGATGCTATGCCAATTAAGCAATATATTAAAAGCAAAAAGCTTTGGTATGAACTAACACTTATTATTGACCCAGCTGATGGTAAAATTAAATTCGATAAGATAGAGGTTAGTAAGGAGTTACAGCGTTATTTACTGCAAGAACACTCAAACGCACATGATGGAGCAGTAATAGAAGAATCACCTAAATCGTTAGAAATCGTAAAATTTATCAGTAAACATATAATGCAATTCGGTGGGGCTAGCTTAATTATCGATTACGGTTATGATATAGATCCAATAAAGAGGACGCGTAACCAATATAACCCTACTTTACAAGCGATAAAAAACCATAAATATTATCCACTACTTGAAACTTTAGGAGAAGCCGATTTATCAGCACATGTTGACTTTTATGCCTTAAAGACAGTAAGCAGAAATATAGGAATAAATGTGTATGGATCAATAACTCAACGTGATTTCTTAATTAGCAATGGTATATTATTACGAAGTCAACTATTACAAAGTAAATTACCTATTATAGAGGCAAATATCATAGCCAAGCAAGTTGATAGACTAATTGCTCCCAATAAAATGGGACTATTGTTTAAAGTATTGATCTTTGTGCAGAAGTAAGGTATTAGTTTATTATAAGGCTTAAACTTTTATAAATTTTTGCCTACTCAGGAAAGATATTGCCTTCGCCGTTTTTTCAGCAAAAAAGTATTAGGGGAATTGTTCAGTTAGCAATATAATCATCTTTATACTAAATAATTTATACAAGGATCAATGACTATTTTCTTGATAATCATTATTGTTCTAATGATAGGATGTTCCGCACTACTCTCAGCTACTGAAACGGCTATAACCGCCTCTTCTCCTGGGAAAATACAAAAATTTAAGGCAGAAGGTATTAAACGTGCCACGATTGTATTACAGGTTCTAAAGAAAAAAGAAAAGGTAATTGGTACATTACTAATTGGCAATACCTTATTTAATACTGTCTGTACTACGATTGCTACCAGTATATTTATCGATTGGCTAGGTGATAATGGTACTGTCGCAGCTTCAGCAGTTATGGCTTTCTTGATAATTGTTTTTGGTGAAATCATACCAAAAGCTATTGCTGTAGCAAAAGCAGAACAATTAGCGTTATTCACTTCTCCAGCCATTATATATCTTTTAAACATTTTGAGACCAATTAACTATATCTTTGAATTGATAGTTAAAGGGTTTTGTTTTATTTTTCGTATTAATCTGCAACAAAATATCTCAGGAACAGAAGAAGTTAGGGGAGTTATTGAGCATTATCATCAAGAAGGTAATGTTTATAAATCTGACCGTGATATGTTAGGCGGTATATTAGATATTAGGAAAATGACAGTATCTGAAATTATGATACACAGAAGCAACGTAATAGCCATTAATATAGATTTGCCTAAGGAGGAGATAGTAAGGAAAGCATTATTATCCAGCCCTCACACCAGAATACCATTATGGAAAGATACTCAGGACAACATAATTGGTGTACTTCACATACGAGATCTACTCCGAGCTCTTTATGAAAAAAATAACGATGTAAAAAAAATTAATATCGAGGAATTAGTAAGTCAGCCTTGGTTTATACCTGATAATGCTTTGGTCACTCATCAACTTCATGCTTTTAGAGAGAGAAAAACCCATTTTGCTTGTGTTGTTGACGAATATGGTGATTTACAAGGTATTATTACTTTAGAAGATATCTTAGAAGAGATTGTTGGTCCTATTATTGATGAACATGATTATCCTATTAACACAATTGTAAAAAAATCCGAAATGGAGTTTATTATTGATGGCTCTGCAACTATAAGAGATATAAATAGAGAACTAAATTGGAATCTACCTGATTATAATGCAAATACCATAGCTGGCTTGATTATCCATGAAGTTGAGCGTATTCCCAATCAAGGAGAATCTGTCAAGATATTTAATTTAAATATTACTATTAACAAAAAAATAGGCAACAGACTTGATAGCATAAAAGTCACTGTTTTACCAAATGAAGAACTTGAAAGTGATCAGTAGTCTTGGCAATTATCTACAAATATTGGCAATGCTGTTCAGTGTACTAGCAGTTATTACTGCTTCATATCGTGCTGGCACTTTAGACTTTCTGCATAAGTCAAAAATAGTTGAGGGATTTTTAGGAGAAACGAAGCCGAGTACCGCAGCGTACATAGACGTACGTGAGGGACGAAGGCGAGTTTCGACGACAAAATCACCAACTAGATTGGCTTATGCAGAAAGTCTTTTATTTTTTTACTGTAGCTGGCTGTCAACATTACTATCTTTTTTGTTATTAGTGTGTGGATTTATTATATCGGATTTTTCTATACAGAATGTTTTTCTAAATTCTAGTACATTAAAACCGCTAGGATTTAAAATCGCGGCTAGTTGGGCGAGTCATGAGGGGTCTATCCTATTATGGCTATGTTTATTGCAAACTATAGGCGTTATTTATATTGCACTATTAGACTTCCTGCATAAGTCAAAGAAGCCCTCGGGATTTTTAGAAGAAACGAAGCCGAGTACCGCAGCGTACATAAACGTACGTGAGGAGCGGAGGCGAGTTTCGACGACAAAATCACCAACTAGATTGAGTTATGCAGGAAGTCTATTTAATAGCCGTCCAACTCGAGTCTACCACATAATTGTACTAGCACTAATACAAATATTGTTCAGTAGCTTCATTTATTTTACCTCCAACCCATTTGACAGCCTATCATTTCGTCCCACTCAGGGTCTCGGCTTAAACCCTATGCTTCAAGATATTGCCCTAATAATACATCCACCTATATTATATCTAGGTTCGGTCTGTTATGTCGCCCCTTTTACATCGGCTTGCGTTATGTTGCTCACCTCTAACTTAGGCTCGGCTAATCTTAGAGCTATTAAAATATTTAGCAATTTGGGAATAATTTTTTTAACCTTAGGAATAGCCCTAGGATCATGGTGGGCTTATAGAGAACTCGGCTGGGGGGGCTTTTGGTTTTTTGATCCAGTAGAAAATATTTCCCTACTACCATGGTTGTCGGCTATCTCTCTACATCACTCAATCTTGGTAACAATCAAATCTGGACGAATGAAAAATTGGACGATAACCTTATCCATACTCACTTTTTTGTTCGTAGTGTTCGGTACGTTCTTAGTACGCTCGGGGCTAATCACCTCAATTCACTCTTTTGCCTCATCAGCTGAGCGGGCAATCTATATGCTGGCAATATTTGCTATTATTGCCATATCAAGCTTAGTTCTACTACTAGTAAAAGGGCAAAATATAACTCAACCTGATTCGATAGGATTAGACAAACAGCAGTTTAAGCACAAGCTTATTGTTTGGGGAAGTATATTTTTCTTAACGGCTCTAGCAGTATTACTATGCTCCACCATTTACCCCGTAGTTTATTCTTTATTATATCAAGAATCTGTTACCATTAGTGAAAGATTTTTTATCAATAATTTTATAATTTTTATCATCCCAACGGTTCTACTAGCTGGTATCGCTCAAAGAAATCATATAAGAAAAAAAAACCTACTCATTTTAGTTTGTTCTTTTGCAATAACGTTTATCAGCTCATACCAAATTCAGTATGGCTTCATTTCAGCATGGGCTGTAACATTTTCTCTTTTCCTAATAATACAAAATTGTTACTATGTATTAACAAAGAGCAATTTTTTTAGAACCAAACTAAAAGCCAATATTGCCATGATCTTAGGGCATTTAGGCTTTGGCTTACTTGTTTTAACTATTACTGTTAATTCATTATTACAAAGCGAAGTAGATTTTATAGGCAAAGTTGGAGACAAGGTGACAGCAGGTGGATTTGAAGTTACCTTAAAAGATATTAGAGTATCATCAGCCCAAAACTATTATCGGCAAATTGCTGAATTTTGGATTCAAGACCAACAAAATAATATCACTATATTAAAGCCTGAAAATAGATTTTATATAATAGAAAAACAACTATCCCAAGAAAGTAATATATATTCTTATTTAACTTATGATCTTTACGCAGTGTTAAGTAAAATTGATGATGATGTAATTCATGCAAAAATATATTACAAACCAATGATGAGTCTTATTTGGTTATCTATTATACTTACAGCCGGAGGATTCTTAATTGGACTATTTAGTCGCTCCGTCAAAAGTTTAGGAGGTTGCCTACGGTAACTACTAATTATTATACTCGATCTCATTGCTTATGAGCAGGTAATTGAAAACCTTTGTCATAAATTCCAAAAGAATTTTAAAATATATCATAAAATCATTGGTAATATTATTTTAATTTAATGTACAATTAAAATAATGGAGAGGTATTTTATGGAAGATCTTAAAAATTGGCAGACAAAGTTTAAGCCTTGCGAATATTCTGCTAAGTTACTTAATAAATTGATTTTACTAAATGAAGAAACAACTCAACCAGTAGATATCAGAGAAATTATCAAAGCTATCTATTACGCTAAGAAATATCATGATAGTCAAATGAGGCAATCGGGTGAACCTTATTACTCTCACCCAATAGAAGTAGCTTACATGGTTGCCGAATACACAGCCCAAGAAATTCACCAATTGTTTAGAACTGACATGATCGTTACTAGTTTACTGCATGACACGATCGAAGATACAGCCCTTACCAAAGAGATGATTGCTCAAATTTTTGGGAGTAACGTTGCTAGCCAAGTGGAAGCTCTAACAAGGATCAAACCTTACGGCAAGATTAGCTCCAAAGAGATTTTGAATTTATTATCTCAACAAAAGAGATTTGACGTGGCATTAATTAAATTATTTGACCGTATTCATAACCTACAAACACTAGGAGTTAAATCACCGGAAAAGGCACTGAAAATAGTTAAGGAAACTATAGCCTATTTTGTAACTCTTTGTTTCTACTTGGAAATACCAACAGCCGAGCAACAATTAACAGATCTCTGTTACCAAAACTTACCTATTACCCATAACCCACTTGATCTAGGTTCTGTGAAAAAAATTTTAATTGTCTAGATTTTGACTCTTTTTAGCTGCAAGTTATAATATTTTTTTGAAATAGGTACACTATTCCTGCAAAAATCTTATCAATTTTCGCTTAAAAACACTCAAAATCTAGACAATTAAAATTTTTTTCACGGAACCTAGACTACACATTTCTTTGAGTAGATGATTTCAGCTGATTTTGCCAGATTTTCAAAATGAGATAACCCATAGACAAAACCGATAATTGTCGGAATCATAATAAACCATATTCCCCAATTGCCAAAATACTCAATAAGGTAGACAAAACCAAAAGAGCTAATAACATACATTAAAGCACGAGATCCAGAAAATGTAATGCTAGCACAGGTAAAACGTTTTAATATAGGAAATCTTTTTAAACAAATGGGAATAGCAGGACTTAGGCATTTCCCAAATAAAACTATAAAGAATTGAATGAAAAATAACTGACAAGGAGAATTAATATTATTTAATAAATAAGGACAAAATATCATAAAAATAGAAAATATTAGCAGTATAATTTTCATAGTTACTAATGGATACACTTCTAAACTTAAATAACATAATATTAATGTGATTAACACCTCCATTAGACAAACAATAAAATTATGATAAATAACTTCGGACAATGTGTAACCAAAGCTAGTTTTTAAAATATTACCACAATATATATAAATAAAATAAACACATACCGGTAAGGCACATTGTAATAAAAAGAAAGCCATTGCTGTTTTTTTATTAACTTTTTCTTGTAAAAGAGGATAGTCTTGTAAAATATTTATATCTGTATTAGTTTTTTTTAAAACTTTTTTTATTCGATGCTTTGCATCAGCAAATTCTGGTGTCTCTCTTAATTTTGTACGAGCTACTGAACCAATTAAGGCAACTATTGCACCTATCCAAAATGCCATACGCCAGTTAAAAATATGAGAAGCAACAAGTGAGGCAACTCCTAAAGCAGCTAACGTTCCTAGAATAGCACAAACCCCTATCAATCCAACACTTGCATATTGTATAGGTGGATGAAGCATTTCAGTTAAATAAAGTTCTGCACCTACTATTTCACCCATAGAAGATATACCTTGAACAGCTCGGCAGATGATCGCTATCCAAGCCGCTAAGCTCCCTATTTGTGCATAAGTAGGCAGATTAGCCATAACAACACATGATACAGCCATTGTAATAGTTGTGATGATAACTGTTTGCTTACGCCCTATATTATCACCTATCCATCCAAATATTAAAGCACCTAATGGTCTAAGTAAGTAAGTTGAGCAAAAAGTAGCTGCATAATACAAAGAAGTAGTGTGTGGGTCGGTTTTGGGAAAAAATAATTCATTAAGAAATATCGCCATGTGAACATATATCATCAAATCAAAATATTCAAGGAATGTTCCTATTGACAATAACCACATAGTTTCTTTTTGTTGTTTTTTTAAACTTCTTTGTTCTTGAGGGTACCCTATCATTTTTTTTACCATCAACATACTAGTTATTAATGATAGCAAGAAAAAAATAATATTAAAAGTGAAATAATAAAATTTAGTGAATGATATCATCAAATATTAATAAATCTTCACTTGAGAGCTTGTCCGCAAACTAAAATTAAGATATAGTTAATTCAGGAGAATTTGGGGCTAGGAGTGATGGAGCGACGACGTCACCAACTTCTCATCAATTGACTATAGCTCAAAATATGATTAATTAGTTATCTCCGACAGCCTCCTAGTATTATCAAACTTACACCAGAAATAATATTGACATTATCAGATATAAATATAAACTAGTTTAATACTAGTTTATATTTAATTTAATCAGCAAATATTATGAAAGAAAAGCTTTCTAACCAAATTAGTGCATTTGAAGCAAAAACACATTTTTCTAATCTTATTAAAAGAGTAAAAGATGGGGAGAAATTCACTATTTTAAAACATAATACACCAATTGCAATTCTTATGCCCATTCCTTCCCAACAAAGGTTCAATATTGAAGAAATAATAAAAAATCTTGGTGAATTTCGTCAAGGAAAAAAACTCGCTGGTTTATCTCTCAAAGAGTTAATAACAGCAGGAAGAAAATAATGACTAAGTCTTTTATATTGGATTGCTCCGTTACTATGTCATGGTGCTTTGAAGATGAATTTGATAGTTATTCCGAAATAGTTCTTAAGTCTCTTACTCAATCCAAAGCTTTGGTACCACCACTTTGGAGCCTTGAAGTAATCAACGTTTTGCTTATGGCTGAAAAACGCGGTAGACTAAAAAATGCTGACTCAACTAGGTTTATAGATTTGTTAGGTTCTTTAGCAATATACATTTCTGATTTGTCATTTTCTATGTCTGAGATTATAAATACCGCTCGTAGCAATAAACTGACCTCATATGAGGCAAATTACTTATTATTGGCTATGCACGAAGGATTAGGTATTGCTACTAAAGACAATGATTTAATAAATGCTTGTCAGATAAATGGAGTAGAGATTTTTTTGGGTATAGTCAATTAATGAAAACTCTTAGGATCAATGTCTATTTTTAAGTGACAAAAAGAGGGAATTTTTATTAAACTTAACCATATTTGCAAGAATTTCTGTAGATTAAATTTCCTATCTACTATGATTAAGATACGATAGCGAAATTTTCCTGCCAATTTAGACATTAATGCACTAGATGGTCCAAGTATTCGTGCTGAACTTTTTGGAGCAATGGCAACTAAATTTTTGGATATTTCAAACACTTTATGCTCATTTTTTCCAGATAAAATTATCGATGCCATTTTGGTAAAAGGTGGCATATTTTCTGCTTGTCTTGTTTTAAGCTCATATTGCAAAAATTGATCTCCTCCATTTTTTATATAGCTAAATATAGCATTATCTGGATAATAACTTTGCATTAATACTACACCTTTTTTATCTTCTCTTCCTGCCCTACCTCCAACTTGATGAAGTAATTGATAATTACGTTCACTTGATCGTAAATCTCCACTATTAACTGTTCCAAGATCAGCATCAATAACACCCACTAAGGTAAGATTGGGAAAATGATAACCTTTAGTAATCATCTGAGTACCAATTAAAATATCAATTTCCAAATGCTCCATTTTATATAGTAATTCTTGTATATCTTTAGATTTTTGAGCATAATCTTTACTAATTACAGCAATTTTACTATCAGGAAAAATACTCCTAGTTTCTTCTTCAATTCTCTCAATTCCAGGACCACAGATAGTTAAAGAATCTTTTTCTAAACAATCTGGACAAACAATATGAATCCTACTCTGATAACCACAATGGTGACATTCAAGTTTTTTACTAGATTTATGTACCACTAACCAAGCAGAACAATAATTACAAGTAAAACGATAACCGCAAAGTTTACACAACATTAACGGAGCATAACCTCTACGATTTAGAAATAATAACACTTGCTCTTTGCTTGACAGCTTTTCACGAATTGACTCTATTAACTTTGTAGATAAATAAGAATTTTTTGGTAAATTCTCCTTCTTCATATCTATTATTTGAATTTCTGGTAAAGTTGCATCTTGGTAACGACTTGACAATTCGATTAATTGATATTTATCTGTATTTACATTATAAATTGTTTCAATAGATGGAGTAGCTGAGCATAATACTACTTTTGTTGCAGATAGGCTTCCCCGCAATATTGCTACGTCACGAGCATTATATAATATACCATCATCTTGCTTATAAGAACTATCATGCTCTTCATCAATAATAATTAATCCAAGACTAGGATACGGTAGGAATAAACTACTTCTAGCACCAATTATGACTTTAATTTCATTGTTCAGCAAACCTCTTAAAATCATCTTTTTCTGAGCTTTAGTAACTGCCGAATTCCATATTATTGGATTAAAGCCAAATCTTTCTATAAAACGATTTATAATTTGTTGACTTAAAGCAATTTCTGGTAACATTATCAATATTTGCTTACCTTGTCTCAAATACTTAGCTAATAAATGAAAATAAACTTCTGTTTTACCTGATCCGGTTACTCCCTTAATAATTGATGGTTTATCTGATTGACTTAATAGAGAAAGTACCTTTTGTTGATCTATTGAGAGGGGTGGTAAAGTAAAATCTTTATTTAATTCTTGGTGTTTTACTTTTATAGGTTGCTCAGCAATATCAATTGGTAAAACCAACTTTGCAATTGAACCAAGCTCTACCATGTAATAATTAGCAGCCCACTTAATTAGCGATAATATCTCTTGATTAAGTTTAAATTCAAGTGGTACTTTCTGTTTAATAGATTTGATTTTGTTATATTTCTCTGAAACTTCAATATCTAACTGCCAAACTATACCAGTTAATTCCTTATTTCTAAAAGGGACTATTACTAAATCCCCTATAGCTAATTCTAATTCATTTGGAATTGAATAATCCAATGGAAAAAGATTAGCTAATGGCAATAATATTTTAGCAATTTGCATTAAAATTCATTTTTATACTATTTTATCATACTTAATTATACACTAAAATGATTTGAATAAATGTCATTGCGAGTAGCCGCTTTGCGGCGACGTAGCAATCCAAAAACTTTTTACGGATACAATTCTTTAAATCACTTTAGTATACATTATTTTTTCAATGCACTAATAGGTAATCGCATAAAATTAATCAAATGGTTTAACAATAACCATAATAACCGCTATGATCATCAATAATGCCGGTACTTCATTGACCATACGATAAAATTTCTCAGAATGATTATTTTTTCCATCAACAAAATTCTTTCGCCATCTAGATAATAAACCGTGAAAAATAGTTATGCCTAAAACTGCTGTCATTTTTATATAAAACCATGTTCCTAAAGCTACTAACCCATATATATAACTATTGATTATACCTAAACTATAGGTACTTATCATAGCAGGATTCATAATTATTCTGAGCAACTTACTTTCCATTAACTGAAATGTTTTATCAGATTCACTCCCTACCGCCACTCTAGAATGATATACATATAATCTTGGCAAGTATAATAAACCCACCATCCAAGAAATTGCCGATATAAGATGGAATGCTTTAAACCATAAATAATAACTAGCCATTAATATTATCTCCTGTTACTTAAATTTTTAAATTATAGTCAATTGATGAGAAGTTGGGGGAGTTGTCACTCGTCACTCCTATCCCAAAATTATCCTGAATTAACTATACAAGGACACATAGTAAAATTACCAGGACATATTTTCTTGTTAATTGAACTACATATCAAGCTTTTCGTTTCTTCTCCACAATCAATTAAATTTGATATCATCTTAGTTAGACTGCTAATAAATAATTCATTTACCCCCATAGTGGGAGTTCTAATATATTCTATCCCATATTCGTCAGCTATTTTTCTATATTCAATATCTAATTCTACTAATGTTTCAACATGCTCTGATACAAATGCTATTGGAACTATTATAAGAGGTTTATTTTCTTTACCAGCTATTTCAATTTCATCCTCTGTGTTAGGTTTTAACCATTCCACCGGACCAACACGACTTTGATAAGTTATTTTATAATCTAAATTATCTATGTTAAGATTAGATACTATATTTTCTACAGTTTTTTCAATTTGCCATTGATAAGGATCACCTGCTTTTATTATTTTTGTAGGCAATCCATGAGCTGAAAATAATATACGAAAAATATCTTTGTTTTTCAACTTTTTTAATGATTTTTTTATTAACAGTAAGTGAGATTTAATAAATTGATCATCAATGGGATAACAACAAATAGTTTTAATTGGTATATCTAAATTTGAATGTATATTTTTTTGGAAAGAAGATACAAAATCTTTAATAGAAGACCCAGTAGTAGTACTAGAAAAATGTGGATATAATGGTAATAATATTATTTCTGAAGGATTATATTCATTTATTCTTCTTACAGCTTCTTCAGAATTAGGGAAAAAGTGACGCATTGCTATAAAAACTCTAAAATCATCATTTATAGTATTTTTTAACTTTTCTATAATGGCATTTTTCTGAGATTCTGTTTCCTGTAAAATAGGTGACTTATTACCTATTATAGAGTATATTTCTTGAGATTTTTTATTTCTGGTAATTGATATTATTTTAGCAATAATAAATCTTAGAGGATTTGGTAGATTAATAATCGCTCTGTCATAAAATAAATTAAATAAGAACTGCTTAACTGAGCTTAAACTATCTGGTCCACCAAGATTAAAAAGTATAATGGCTATCTTTTTTTTAGAGATTTTAATATCTAAATTTTCTGACATAATTAACTAAAAACTCAACATTTTCAACTGGTGTATTTGGTAATATACCATGTCCAAGATTAAATATAAAGTTATTTTTTTTTAAATTTAAAATTATTTTACTAACTTTTTCCTCAATAATCTCTTGATTAGTAAGTAATATAAAAGGATCTAGATTACCTTGTACAATAATTTTTTCGCTCCATAATTTCATAGAACTAACCGGTACAAATTGATCCACTCCAATAACATCTACGCCAGTATTATTAATATATTTTTCATATAAAAGCCCAGAACCTCTTGGAAAACCTATAATCGGTAAGTAAGGAAATTGCTCTTTTAAAGCTATTACTATTTTTTTTGTTGGTTGTATAACAAACTGGTCATATTCTGTTTCTTCTAATATCCCTGCCCATGAATCGAATAATTGTACTAAGTCCGCTCCAGCTCTTACTTGTCCTATTAAGTGGATAATAGTCTTCTCAGTGATAAAGTCTAGAAGTTCTTGTGCTAAATTATTATTTTCATAAATAAATCTTTTACTTGTCTCAAAACTTTGTTTACCTCTTCCTTCAAGCATATAAGTCATTACCGTCCATGGACTACCGGCAAAGCCTATTAGTACAGTATCAGTTGGCAAATTTGCTTTAATTTTATTTATTATCTCATAAACTACATTTAATTTTTCAGTAGAATTTTCTTTAAGATATTTAAAATCTTCTTTTGATTGAAATTTACGTAATATTGGTCCTATATTTTCTTCAAATTTAACATCCCAGCCTAGTGCATCAGGTAAAATAAGAATATCAGAAAAAACTATAGCCGCATCAAAATTATATCTTCTTATTGGTTGTAAGGTAACTTCTACAGCCTTATTAACATCATAACATAAATCTAGGAAACCACTAACAGTTTTTCTTATTTTTTGGTATTCAGGTAAATATCTACCAGCCTGACGCATTAGCCAAATTGGTGTAGAATTATTATTTTTCTTAAAAGTTTGTAATATCTGGTTCATAAATATGGTTCATATTAATCTATATAGTTATATAGTATTTTTTTAGTTGTTGTAGAGATTGTTTATATGTAGATATATTATATATACACGTAATTATACACATTTTTTATTGTTAAATTACTTAGTATAATATATTGATTGTAATTATTACTCACATTATTTATATAATTATTTTTTTAGTGGATAATTATAGTAATTTATGTGTTTAAAGTTAGGAAACGTGATGGATATTGGATATCTAGCATTTTACACACAAAATTATCCACAAAGTTATTCTTTGTATTTTATAGGTTATTAACCTCTTGATACATGATACATATACCTAATTACTGGTTAATTTTAATATAGATATTAAAGTATGAATAAAAAATTATCCACAAATACTAATAAGTTATGAATAAGCTAGTTATTCACTTGGTTTCAGACTCTTCAGTACAAGCAGTTAAGCATGCAGCTCATACTGCTTTGTCACAATTTAGTAAAATTGAGTCAAAATTATATCATTGGCCAATGTTAAGAAATGTAGAATTATTGAATGAGGTTTTGAGAAAAATTAAAATGAAGCCAGGCTTGGTATTATACACTATTTTAGATTATGAACTAAGAAGAAATTTAACTAAATTTTGTTATGATTTGAAAATTCCTTGTATTTCTGTCGTAGGTAGAATTGTAAAAGAAATTTCAGCTTTTTTAGGTGTAGAAACAGAAGGAAGTTTAGTTTATGATTATGAATTTGATGAAAGTTATTTTGATAAAATTCATGCTATTGATTATACATTTAGACATGATGATGGTCAGATGACTAGTGAATTAGACGAAGCTGATATTATTCTGGTTGGTCCTTCTAGAACGTCAAAAACACCGACTTCTGTATATTTAGCATATAATGGATTTAAAACGGCAAATATACCTTATATACATGGTTATCCATTTTTAGATATTTTAGGAAATGTAACAAAACAACTTATAATTGGTTTAGTTATTGATCCAGCTAGATTGATTGAAATAAGAGAAACTAGAATGCATTCTTTACAGATAAGTGATAATACTAGCTATACTAATTTTAAAGTAGTCCAGGAAGAATGTATGCAAGTAAAACAAATTTGTGAACAACAAGGATGGTCGGTAATTGATGTTTCAAGAAGATCTGTAGAAGAAACTGCTTCTGTGATTATGAAACTTTATTATGATCGTAATAAGTCTGTTTTAACAAATTATGCTAAATAGTTAGTGTTTAAAAGTACAAGACGTCATTGTGAGACCACATAGTGGTTGTGGCAATCCATTTTCCTCGCAATGACGCTCGAATTACATATTGTTATATGCTTGAAGAATCACCTACTAAATCAACATCAGGATGAAGATTATCTAAAACATATTGATCTGCTTCAGACCAAACATTTGATAATTCTTGTTCTGGAACATATCGTGCATTAAATTTCTCAAACCATTGTACAGTTTTGTCACCACATTTTTCATCAACTGAAATATTGTAACCATGCTTTTTTAACAGAGATTGAACCTTAGAAACATCTTTTCCTTGATCACCCTTACATATTAGTATTTTTTCTTGTTGTTCTTTTGTAGTGTCTATAAAATTACCAAAATCATCTTCTGCAAGAATTTTCCAAGGAAAGAGTTTTCCAGGTGCCACATGTCTTTCAGCTACTTCACCAAGACCGACAAGATCATCCTTAATATTTAAATCAGGATATCTTTTTTTAATATCTGTAAGACATCCTTTTAATGTGTCTATTTGAGAAGATGTAAAATTACTTTCTGAATCATTAACAAGCATGATAGATATGCCAAAATCATTAACCTTTTCTTGTCCTTTCCAACTACTGTTGCCGGCAAAAAATGTTTTTGACTCTAAGTCATTATGATATTGATATTGTTTACCATCTTTATCTATTATGTAATGTACACTTGCTCCTCTTCCTTGCAAAGCAATTGATGCTTGTTCTAATGTTGGGCTAACTGAATAGGTTAGCACAACACAACTTGGTTTTACTCCTTCTCTAGGTGCAGAAAATTTACAATGATTAGTATTACTAATACCATTATTTTGCTTACTCATTTGATCCTCCTCATGATAATTTTAATTTTCTTGAAAGTATTAAATATATGGCTAACCAAATAACATTACACCAAATTTAGATGTCTATTAGTCAGAAGCTAGTAATTAATAACGATGAAGTAACACAGAAAAATAATCAGAAATGGTTTGCTTCATAAAATTATGCCCCCCTAATAATAGATGGAGTAATGCTAATCGGATAGCTATACTTAAAAAAGTATAACTATAATCTTGGCTTATGCAACAAGTTATTGCTAATATGTAGGAACTATTGTATCTTAAAATACATGATATATAGTGTGTTTAATAACTAAATAATTAATGGACTATGACAAGTAATATAACAGATGATTCTTTTGATAAAGAAGTTTTACAATCTACTGATCCCGTATTAGTTGATTTTTGGGCTGAATGGTGTGGACCATGCAAAATGTTGACTCCTATTCTTGAAGAATTGAATAAGGAATTGGTAGGAAAGGTAAAAATTGTTAAAATGGATATAGAGCAAAATCCTAATATACCTTCAAGTTTAGGTATCCGTGCTATACCTACGATGATTCTATTCAAAGATGGCAAACAATTAGCTACTAAGACTGGATTATTTCCTAAAAATTCTATTGAAGAATGGATTGATTCTTCAATAAAAATGTAAATCATGTTTTTAGCATATGACGTCTAAACTAGTATCTATAGAAATAGTTGATGGTTTTGTTGAAGGAATCAATAATCAACAAAGAGTAGAAAGCTTAAGGCGTTTTCTTATTAAAGGGGGTAATATTTTTCCTTCGTCAATTCCTATCTTAAATAATATAAATTTTTCCTGTAAAACAGGTGAAAAAATTGCATTTATTGGTAGTAATGGTTCAGGCAAAAGTTCTTTGCTTAAGGTAATTGCTGGAATTTATCCATTAAAATTTGGAACAGTTAAAGTTCATGGTGATTTTGCCGCTATCATTGAGACTGGCGTAGGATTTGAGTTAGAGCAAACTGGCAGAGAAAACATTAAAATGCTGATGCTTTATAATAATATGTTAAGTAGATACAGTAAAGAATTAGAACAAGAGATTATAATTTTTTCTGAGCTAGGTAGTAAGATAGATTTACCAGTAAAAAATTATAGTTCTGGTATGTTATCAAGATTAGCTTTCTCTGTATCGGTTTTTCAAGATGCAGATATTCTGTTGCTAGATGAAATTTTTGCTACTGGTGATAGTTATTTTGTTGAAAAATCTACTAATTTTATGAAGAATAAGTTACAAAATATACCAATTCTAATATTAGTAAGTCATCAGGAAAATATTATTAGGGATAATTGTAATAGATGTATCTTATTAAAAGAAGGTAGTATTATCGCAGATGGCAATCCAAGTGAAATATTAGAAATTTATAATAGTGGGAATTACTAATGTTAAAGTATTTTTTTTCCAAAAAATACTGGTTGTCAGTAATATTATTAACCCAAGCTTCTATATCTCGTCAAAATAAAGATTCTTTCTTGGGTTCGTTATGGGGTTTAGTTCAGCCTTTTGTTCATATAATAACTATTTCATTTTTTGTTGGATTTTTACTTAAACAACCAAGAGAAACAATGATTATGAATTTAGTTGGAGCTATACCATTATGGACGTTTATTGTTACTAGTCTAAATATATCATCAAATTCATTAACTAGTCGTAGTGGAATTATAAAAAAGATCATAATTTCTAGGACTATCTTTCCTATATCAGACAGTTTGGTACAAGTTTATAACCTAATTTATTCGTTTGTAGCTATGTATATAGCTTTTATCATTTTATATCCTGAAAGATTTAGTATAAATATATTATTTGTACCAATTCTTGTCTTACCGTTGGTTATTTCAGTGTGCAGTAGTTCCATTGCCTTTGCATTTTTAACCCCATATATACGAGATGTTCCTCAAATTTTAAATCTAATTTTTAGTGTTGTATATTGGAGTATACCAATAGTGTATCCATATTCTATGGTACCAGAATCAAAAAGGATACTCTTTGAAATTAATCCTGTTTTTCTGGTTATAAGACCAGTTCAATTCCTGGTAATAGAAGGAGTGTTGCCAGATGCATTCATGATTATCAAGTCTGTTATTGTAGCTGTTATTGTTACCTTCTTTAGTTATATTAGTTATAGGTTTTTTGCTAAAAATGTCATATATTATGTATGATACTTTGTAACAGGGTTAAAAATAGATTTTTTTGTAGGTCAAATTTCAGGATTTTTGTCTGAGAAGTAACATATGAAATGGTTATGTAAGAGGTCTATTGTAAAAAACCCTGAAAGCCTGATAGGTACTGGTGGGCGGTAGTGGACTCGAACCACCGACCTTTACGATGTCAACGTAATGCTCTAACCAACTGAGCTAACCGCCCTTATTTTCTCCTGCTTTAATTTTATACTTAAAGCAACAAAATATTCAAGTAACATGTCTAATCTATAATAGCCCTAATTTCAAGTTTTATTTGCATTATTTTAAATATTCAGCTAAAATCTACGAGAGTGTCTGCGATAATGAAAGTAATTTTATATTGGGTTCTTTTTGGCTGCGAATAAACATGATTTTTTGAAATAGATACACTATCCTGTAAAAATCATATCTATTCTTGCCGAAAAATAGCTCAAAATATAATTAATTAGTTAGTTATTATAGACAGCCTTCTAGCATAAAATTATGAATAAATGACCTTAAAATCTCAAGCTTTGGATATCTGCAATAATTTTGTAGTGGCACTGGATGGTCCAGCGGCATCAGGTAAAAGTACAATTGGACGAATGTTAGCACAAAAACTTGAGCTCACCTATTTTCAATCGGGTATTGTATACAGAAGCCTTGCTCTTTCTTGTATAAAGCAAAAAATTGATCTTACTGATATAAATAGAATAATTGAATTATCTAAATCCACGGAATATATAAAAAATTCAGAACTTGATAGTGAGGTTGTAGGTAATATAGCCTCACAGCTTGCCGTTATACCGGAAGTAAGAAATAATCTGGGAATATATTTGGTAAAATTAATAAAAACAATTCCTAGAATTGTAATGGAAGGTAGAGATATAGGAACAGTAGTGGCACCGAATGCTGATTTAAAGATTTTTATTAAAGCAGATATTGTTATTAGAGCAAAAAGAAGGTATAAAGAACTGCAAAAGAAAGATGGAGAATGTCTTTTTGATGTAGTTCTAAAGCAATTGGAAACAAGAGATAAAAGAGATATAGAGCGTGATATCGCTCCGTTAACTGTCTCTCCAGGAACTTTAGAAATTGATACTTCTTATCTATCACCAGAAAAAGTGATTGATAAGATTATGGAGTTTATTTTAGTCAGGTAATATCAACATATTTTATGTGCAATAGGTTGTTTTATCTACATTTATTAACCATTCATAGTTAATTTAGTTGGATTTGCTGATCAGTGTGATAGAAGTGAAACCTAAATTTAGGTCAACATCTAAGCAACTCGCTCGAGTAAATTCAAATCAATTAACTATATTTATTATACTAGGTGGCACAACTAGTATTAGAGAATAATATGCAAAAAATTAAGAAAAAATTTGTTTCCCAACTTGCAGAAATTAGCCTTCAATCTCATGAAGATTTTGCACAAATGCTTGAAAGCATAAGTACTAGCCATATAAAAGAAGGTACTGTTGTCAAAGGTCAAGTAGTAGGTATTGCCAAAGGAATTATCATAGTTGACGTTGGCTTAAAGAATGAAGGTAGAGTTCCGGTAGAAGAATTTGCCTTGGCTAGTAATCAACCTTTACCAGAAGTTGGTGATATAGTTGATGTATATATTGAGAAAATTGAAGGTCGCAATGGTAGAACTATATTAAGCCGTGAAAAAGCTATTAGAGAAGAATCATGGGGACATTTAGAAATTGCATGTGCTCAAAAGCAGTTTGTGGATGGGGTAATATTTGGGCGTGTTAAAGGTGGATTTACCGTTGATGTATCAGGGGTTGTTGCTTTCTTGCCTGGAAGTCAGGTAGATGTTAGACCAATAAAAGATATTTCTTCGTTAATGGGTATCAAGCAGCCATTCCAAATTTTAAAAATGGATAAGAAACTTGGTAATATTGTGGTTTCTAGAAGAGCCATACTTGAGGAATCAAGATCTGAGGCTAGGGATGAAATGTTATCAAAAATTAAGGAAGGGATAATATTAGATGGTACAGTAAAAAATATCACTGATTACGGTGCATTTATTGCTTTAGGTAGTTCAGGTAATGTAGACGGTCTATTGCACGTTACTGATATTTCATGGAGCAGAATAAATCACCCTTCAGAAGTTTTGTCGCTAGATCAAAAAGTTAAGGTTATAGTTATAAAATTTAATGAAGAAACTAAGAGAATTTCGCTTGGTATGAAGCAACTTGACCATAACCCATGGCAAAGTATAAAAGAAGAATTCCCGGTTGGTACGATAATGACCGGCAAAGTAACAAATATTGCTGATTATGGAGTATTTATTGAGCTAAAAGATGGTATTGAGGGTCTTGTACATTCAAGTGAAATTAGTTGGGTAAAATTAAATCAGCATCCTAAAAAAATGCTTACTATCGGTCAAGAAGTACAATTTACAATTTTAGAAGTTGATACTGATAAACATAGAATATCTTTAAGTATTAAACAATGTCAAGATAACCCCCTTATTGAGTTTGCTAAGCGTAGTCCAATAGGTAGTATAATTAAAGCTCCAATACGGAATATTACTGACTTTGGTATGTTTGTAGCACTTGATGATAACATTGATGGCATGATTCATGAAACGGATATAAGCTGGGAAGGTAATGGTACTGAATTGTTAAAAACATATAAAAAGAATGATCAAATAGAATGTAAGGTTTTATCAATTGATATTGAAAAAGAACGTATAAGTTTAGGTATTAAACAATTAAGTGAAGAGATGCAGCAAGATGAATTTGAGCTGTACAAAAAAAATATGATCGTTACTTGTTTAGTCACTGCAGTTCAAGATGATAGAATAGAAGTGGCTTTAGACGATAAAGTATCAGGCTTTATCAAGAAGGCTGATCTTTCTAGTGAAAAAACCGAACAAAAAACTGAAAGATTTGCCCCTAATGACAGAATTGATGCAAAAATCATCACCATTGATAAAGCATCTCGTAAAGTTACTTTATCAGTAAAAGCCCTTGAAATAGAAAGGAGAGAAAAAGCTATCAAAGAATATGGTTCTGCTGATAGTGGTGCTAGTCTAGGAGACATACTTGGAGCAGCTCTTGACGACAGTAAAGATGATAGTAAAAAACAATAATGGTGTATTAATAACAGACTTGATAGTTATGGGTTCCAAAGAACCATCTTCTACAGTATTAACTTCTGAAGAAGAAGCTATGTGTATAGCATTTCGTAAACACTTATCTTTTCAGTTTAGCAAAGCGTTACTTTAGTAGTGACGAAGCAATTTAAGAAAACGAGTGGGTTTACTTCATTTCAGCAAAGCTATTGTTGCAATGACGACGTAATGCTATTCGGGTTAGCTTGTGAGCCTACAAAACCATAATTAGAATTACGGTATGACACTTGTCCTTGGTTTAAATTCCGGTTTAGACTTTGTTGATTTAAACAATTTACAAAGTCTAAAAAAATTAGATAACATTTTTTTAAATTTCCTGCGTAGTCATAATCATTCTCTCTATCAAATTATTTTATCATTAAGAGCCAATCCTGGGCAAGTCGATCAGAAATATTACTCAGATTTTTTATTAGAAATTTCACCTATTTTAGATGATTTTTTGGCTGAATTATTTGCTATAGAGCAAGAAATAGCAAATATAAGACTTAGCCATCAAGAGTTTGATATAATTTACGAATGTAAGAGAAAATTTGTTCAGCGTATCGCGGTAAAAAAATATCCTTATGAAAAATTACAGGAGATTGATTTTGCTAGTGTATCAAATTCTCTAAAAAAACTTTTGAAAGTAGGATGTCACCCTTGTGGTATGTATCATCCTGCTTTGGTATGGGAACTAGATTTCCACCTATGTGAGAACGACAAAAGTGATTTTACGAATAAGTTTGCTCGTCAAGTAATGGAATGGCAATTAGATGCTGAAAAATATGCTTTTGAGTTAGATATAGCAGCAAAATATGCGGCTTTTATGGTTTATAATAGCGTTGAAAGCCAATTATTTTCCCTACCCCAAAAAATAGATAAAGATAATCTAATAGACCATGACAAGGTTGCTAAGTATAAAAACAATGCAAGAATAGGATTTGATTATTTAGATTCTACATCCAATCTAGATGTGGTTTTAAATAATACTCATTATTGTATCTATTGTCATAAACAGGAAAAAGACTCATGTTCTAAAGGGTTATTCTCAGCTGTACCACAAAAATTAGGATGTCCGTTGAAGCAAAAAATCTCTGAGATGAATTATGTAAAATCAAAGGGATTTAATTTAGCTGCCCTTGCTATTATTATCATTGATAATCCAATGGTCGCTGCTACTGGTCACAGAATTTGTAATGATTGTTCCAATGCTTGCATCTATCAAAAGCAACAAGCTGTGGATATTCCTCTTGTTGAATCTAATATCTTAGAGACTACTCTGCTTCTGCCTTATGGGGTAGAAATATATTTATTACTTACCAATTGGAACCCGCTTAACATTTTTGCTCCTTTCCCAAATCTTCCAACTAACTATAAGGTTTTAGTAGTTGGTCAAGGACCAGCCGGCTTTAGTTTAAGTCATTATTTATTACGGGATGGGCATGATGTAGTAGCCATAGATGGTTTAAAAATCACCCCATTGCCTTTTGATGTTAACCAACCTATTAAATATTGGTCTGATTATAAAAAAAACTTATCAGAGAGAATACCAGGAGGTTTTGGTGGAGTGGCTGAATATGGTATTACTCCAAGATGGGATAAAAATAATTTGATGATATTACGTCTGATGTTACAAAGAAATAGTCGGTTTAAGATTTTTGGTAGTGTAAGCCTGGATAGCAATATAACTATGGAGCAGGTATACCATTTGGGATTTGATCATGTTGCCTTGTGTACCGGGGCTGGTAAGCCCAAAATCGTTGAGATGAGAAATTTTCTTGCAAAAGGTGTTAGAACAGCTTCCGACTTTCTAATGACCTTGCAATCAGGAGGAGCTTTTTTAGAGCAATCTATCACTAATTTACTTATCAGGATGCCTATTATCATTATTGGTGGTGGATTGACCGCTATTGATGCAGCAACTGAAAGCTTAAATTATTATAAATTACAAGTAGAAAAGTTTCTAAAGAACTATCAGTTATCAGTTGTAAAGAATGGTAAAAAGCACACAGAGCAACATTGGACAAATGAGGATAGATTAATAGCTGAAGAATTTATTTTGCATGCAAAATTATTTAAGCAAGCACAAACTAGACAATCTATCAAGCAAATCCTAGACGAATTAGGCGGAGTAACAATTTGTTATAGGGGTAAATTAAAAGATTCTCCTGCCTATAAGTTAAACCCTGAGGAAGTGATGTATGCTATGGGGGATGGTGTAAAATTTGTTGAGGATATGATACCTTTAGGTATTGATGTTGATCAGTACAACTATACCCAATCGATAGAATTTGATAATTTAGGTGTAAGAAAAAAATTTAAGGCACGAACTGTACTGATGGCAATAGGTATCGATAAAGAGGTAGTAAATAATCATTTAGAAGATAATATAACATATTTTGGTGATTGTGATCCTTTATACTCTGGAAGTGTGGTTAAAGCCATAGCAAGTAGTAAAGAGGGATATAAAAATATCGGAGAAAAACTTACCAAAAATAGCCCAATTTTTCCTGGTAGTTATATAGATTTCTTTGCTAAACTAGATTATCTATTAATGAGTCGTATTGAAGAGGTTAATATTCTATCTGATAAGATAGTAGAGCTTGTAATACATTCTCCTCTTGCTGCTAAGAATTTTCAACCAGGGCAATTTTTCCGTTTGCAAAATTATTCTAGTGATATTGCAAAAATTATTGAACCTTTGGCTATTGCTGGAGCTTATGTTGATTCAAAAAATGGGTTAATTCATTTGATAGTTTGGCAAAGTGGTAAATCAAGTAATTTATGTAGATATTTATCGAAAAATGAGCAGGTAGTACTAATGGGGCCTAATGGTAAGCCAACTGAGATATTGAAAGATAGCAATATAGTTCTTATTGGAGGAGGGGTTGGAAATGCTGTTTTATGCTCAATAGCCAAGGCTCTTAAAAATAATAATTGTAAAATTATATATTTTGCTGGTTATAAAAATTTACAAGATAGATTTTATCAAGAAAAAATTGAAGAATCAGCTGATATAGTAGTTTGGTGTTGTGAAGAGGGGATTTTATCAAAAAATCGGTCGAAAGATATTAGTGTTAAGGGTAATTTGCTGTATGCTATAATGGGGTATTGTTCTCTCTGGGAGAATTTGGCTATAGATAGGATAATAGCCGCTGGTGTTTCAGAAATGATGCAAGCTATAAGAGATATAAAAGATGATTTTTTTGGTAAAAAACCCCAATTAATAGTAAGCATTAATTCTCCTATGCAGTGCATGATGAAAGGCATTTGTGGGCAATGTATTCAAAAAATTACAGACAAAAATAGATATATTTTTACTTGTGCCTGCCAGGAGCAAGATGCAAAAATAGTCGATTTCATAGGGCTTAAGAGTCGTTTAGAACAAAATTCTCTGCAGGAAAAATTATAGTTAATTTTTCCTTATGGTATATAGAGTTTGTCCGCAAACTAAAATTAATTGGAATGAAAACGTGATTTTTTTGGTTATGAGTTGATTACTTCTTGGTAGGATACTTACTTCTATTACTTAGCTTTTGGACAAGCTATGAAGAGTG
Source organism: Rickettsia endosymbiont of Labidopullus appendiculatus (assembly GCA_020881075.1). Lineage (GTDB taxonomy): Bacteria > Pseudomonadota > Alphaproteobacteria > Rickettsiales > Rickettsiaceae > Tisiphia. Next base: position 4,982 of record JAJIYQ010000079.1, on the reverse strand, counting down.
GGAGCAAATTTCAACGAAAAATAATCACCAACTAGATCGACTTATACAAGAAGCCTCTTTTCAAAACTAGTCTCTAATCTTATATTGCTCCATCATTAGGAGTAAAATTTTCCTGTTGATCAAAACTCTCAAGAGGACTAATAGCATCTTGCTTGTTGATCCTTGCATAATCTTGTGCTTCAGATTCTGATCGTGCCACAATTACTGTTATGTTTGTGCTAAGCTCAGCGTGCAACCTGACCTCTACCACAAATACACCTGTTGATTTTATTGGCTTGTTAAGAATTATATTTAAATGTGATATTAACTGTGAAGAAGCCTTAGATAAACTTTCAGCAATTTCTTTATTATTCACTGAACCAAACAACCGACCATCATCAGAAGACTGTCTAATAAAGACTAGTTCTTTACTACTTATGATATTATTAATAGCTTCTGCCTCAGATCTTATTTTTAGGTCTTTTTCCTCAAGATCATGTTTTTGAGTTTCTATGAACTGTTTATTAATCTCTGTTGCCCTAATTGCTAATTTCCTAGGGATAAGATAATTACGAGCAAATCCTTTTTTTACCTTAAGAATTTCTGCAATTTTTCCGAGCTTTCTTACGGGTTTAATCAAAATAACTTCCATTTTATTCCTCTGCTCAAACTTGAAACACAAAAGGTAACAATGCTAGAATTCTAGCAATTTTTATAGCATTTTTCAGTTTTCTTTGTTTTTTGGCACATACATTGGTGATCCTGCTAGGTAGCATTCTACCACCCTCCGATACAAATTTTATTAACAAGTCAGGATTCTTGTAATCAATTATTGGAGCATTTGCAATAGAGAGAGGGCAACCTTTACGTTTTCTAAAAAACACCCTTTTATTGGTTCTATCAGCCATTCTAGTCATTGACTTGGAGTCAGTAGCATCATTTTCAAACATTTTAATCTTTTCCAATTTTATTATATTGAGTCTTTATTAATTGTCACATCCACTATTTCTTCATGGTCTAAACTTTTACTTCTTAAAATCGGCGAAGGTTCAATACTTATTGAATCAACATTTATGTTAATAAACCTAATAATATTTTCACTTAACTTCATTTTCCTTTCCATTTCAGTTATCACTGAAAAGTCAGTTTTAAGTCCCATAAAAATATAATGTCCTTTTTTGTTATTACCAATTTTATAGGCTAAACTTCTTAAACCCCAATATTCAGTTTTAATAACCTCACCATTACTATCTTCAACAATTTTAGTAAAATCATCGGTAATTTTATCTACATCAGCAGACGAAATATCTTGCCGTATGATAAAAACTGATTCGTAAAAAGCCATATATAAGAATCTCCAGCTACAAAATAAAGTTATTTATAACAATAAAAAATATTTAATTCAAGTGTTATCTTTACTATAAGGCATAATTAATGAATCTACTAATAATCTTTTGATTGCATAATTGCAACCGTTTTGCACGAACTGTAAACAAATAATTAAATTAGTAGACTTATATTAATAAATTTAGTAGAAATTTATTAATTAATTCGATAATATTGCACTTTAAAAAGTTAAGTTTAATATCATTACAATAATTTACAATAATGTAATATTAGACCCTTGCATAACTAAATTATACTCTTTTGCTTTAGAATTGGTTTCGCAAAACTTTGGATATTGATGTACTTATGCTTAATAGCTGTATACGTTGTCTTAACTCCACCTTTTGTTTATGCTCCAATTTTTTAAATCATTTGGATATACAAGAGAAGAATTTAGTTATGCCTAAAATCTTCATTTAATTAGTATTTAAAATGTTTGATAAATTACCACCTAGAATTCTTATTATAGAATCAACTAAAAGCATTAACGCTTCTTTATCTAATGTTATAGAGAGAGCGTGGTTTAATCTTATTAGGGCTAATACAGTAGAAAAAGCTATATCTTTTTCTACTACAAATCACCCTGATGTCATTATTATTGATTCGATAGTACAAGATAAAGTTGCTATAGATATAGCAATTACAATAAGAGAAATTGACGGCTTAGCGAAAGTACCAATAATTTTTTTGTTACACCCTGGAGAGTTTCCGTCTAACTATACTTTAGAAGATAACAACTTTGTTGCTTCTCTCATAAAACCATTCACGTCAGATCAACTAATGCTCTTAATAAGATCTTTATTAAGACGCTCTAATTTAATTCTACAAGATAAAGTTATAAAGTATAAAGAAGTAAGTATGGATCTTACCACTTATAAAGTAACTAATAACGGCAGGATAATTCGTTTAGGACCAACAGAATTTAAGATTTTACAACTTTTCATAAAATCCCCTAAAGTAATATTTTCTCGTCAAGATATTGTAAACAAAGTGTGGGGGAAGGGTGCGGTTATTGATCTACGTACTATTGATGTACATATAAATAGAATAAGAGCATCTCTAAATAACAAAGACTCTGAAGTATTTATAAAAACTGTTCGCTCCACAGGGTATTGCCTTGATTTACCAGATATTCAGGATTAAAGTAAGAAATTATCAGAAATTTCTCATATAATTCTTGTAAAAGATATACAACTTGCAATTTTAAAAATTTGGTGTAATGTTCTGAATACTTTAATAGACCTCTTGCATAACCTAATCTAATTGGTAATTTTATTGTCAAAACTCGTCTCCGTTCCTCACGTACATCTTAGTACGCTGCGGTACTAGACTTCGTTTTTCCTAAAAATTCCTCAATTATCTTTAGGTTATACAAGAGGTCTAATATATATAATTACAAACCAATAGCTAGTTGTTATGAAATCAGATAAAATTAAAAATACCCTCATTGTACCATTATACATTATTATATTAATTATTGCAATACCGGTATTAAGCGAGACTATTTATACTCCCTCACTTCCTAGCTTAGCCAAAGATTTAGCAATTAGTGCTAATTTAGCTGAATATACCCTTACTATTTATTTTTTTGGTTTTGCTGTTGGGGTTTTACTATGGGGTAACTTATCTGATTCTTATGGACGTAAGCCTTGTCTACTTACAGGATTTTTGGTTTACACCTTATCATGCTTCATTTGTTATCTAGCAGATAATATAAATATGTTACTAGCTGCAAGATTTATGCAAGCTTTTGGGGCTAGTGTTGGTTCAGTATTAGGACAAGCCATAGCTAGAGATGCAATAAAACCGCAAGATCGTGGCAGGATATTCTTAACTATAAGTATTGTTATGGCTTTTGCTCCTGCTATAGGACCAATTATCGGTAGTTTGGTAATAAAATTTTATCATTGGTCAGCTGTATTTTTTGTATTAATCGTAATGGCAATATTTATTATGGTGTTAATATCAGCTAAACTTCCAGAAACTAACCAAAATCTAGAGGTTAAACGCTCGATTATTATATTGTATCAAGAATGTTTTAATAAAATGATCAGAGATATAAGATTGTTCGGTTTCGTATTTTTAATTGGAGCAGTTAATGGTATTACATTTGGCTATTTTGCTGAAGCACCTTTTTATTTTATTTCAGGGCTAAATATGGCAGCTTCATCATTTGGTATGATAGCATTCTTTATGTGTATTCCCTCAATTTTAGGTGGGCTGATATCTCAAAAGATGTACAAATTGCAAATAACATCTGACAATATTATTTTTGCAGGTGTTAAGCTTATGTGTTTAGGATCTCTGCTATTCTTTTTATCTAACTATTTTAATCTAATTAATAAAGATGATGTAACCTGCTCTGTATTCCAAACTTTATTATGGATGGGCATGATTAACACTGGTGCTATGATGGTAATTCCCAATTGCATCAGTCAAGCTTTGGAAAATTATGGTCAATTTGCTGGCACTGCTGCCTCACTTTTTGGTTTTATGTATTATGTAATTATCGCAGGTTTCACAATGCTAATGGGATATATGCATGACGGAACATTGATACAATTACCATTATTTATACTGAGCATTGCAATTAGCATGATGTTAGTGTTTTATATTGCAATTAATAAGAAACAGATATAGTAAATTCATGGGAGGTTGGTGACCATAACTGTTAAAAGTTGAAAAGAGAGCTAAATTATAACTAAAGGTTGTGTGTAAATATAAACTCAGGGTAATTACCATACAAACCCGTCATTGCGAGGAGGTCGCTAGACCAACGAAGCAATCCATTTCTAATCGCTTTTCTAGATTGGATTGCTTCGTCGACTACGCTTCCTCGCAATGACGCTATGCTATTTTTTCTATTACTTTTAAATGCCATGCTTAAGGTGAGCTACAAATATACTTGACTTACAGGTAATAATAATTTACTTTAATGCAGGTTATATGGCGGATGTAGCTCAGTTGGTTAGAGCATCAGATTGTGGATCTGAGGGTCGCGGGTTCAAGTCCCGTCTTTCGCCCCACCTTCTCGAGGTTCTACAACTTCACTCAAACATTTTTATTTTGGTTTCTCGCCAAAAGTCCCCAAATTTAACCTACAAAACAGTCTGTTTTCAACCGTTTTTCACGGGGGAGTATGACAGAATCGTTAATTTTTCCGACGGTTTAGCTGAAAATTCCGATACTATCTTTTATAATATAGTCGGTAATTTCGTCCCGCCTGAATGGCGAAACCTTACCAATAATTTTGGTAAGCAATTAAGTAAGACTTCTCGTCAGCTCCTGTCGTTGATAGTTTCTCGTCTACAGTCTTATAATAAGGATAAGCAAGTAGAAGAATTACAAGAAGGCTATCACTTCTTCGAGAAAGAACTAGGAGTTTGCCAAAAACGGGTTGTACAATGTCTAAGAGAATTACAAACAAGTGGGTTCATTGATCACACTTTAATTACCACGATCAAACATAATCTAAAATGCCGCAATATTTTATGTATTAAACTCCTTAAGAAATTTATAAGTTTTCGTAAAGCTAATGATAATTCTTCTCACTCTAATTATACAAATATTCAATCTAGCCATCAAAAAATTTCAACTCAGCAGGAAGAAAAATTTAA
>JAJIYQ010000078.1 GCA_020881075.1 Rickettsia endosymbiont of Labidopullus appendiculatus | reverse complement strand
TAACGGTAACTAAACTGTGTTGGATAGCCTAAGCAATTAGGTGAATGAATTTATCTTGAGCCCATTGCCTTAATAGGGCACGATGCGGTTCTAACGAGGGGCGTAAGTGGTGACGCTTACGTCTACTCTATAAATAATGAAAATAGCTATTAGTGGAGCAAAAAAATCTGCTACATTTATAGATATAACACATCAATAATTGACTATAAAATAAAAATTGTAGGGTATGATTACTTATAGGCATCACTCCATCGCTCCTAGCTGCTGTATACAAAATATTAAAGGAAGAACGGCACAAGCTTGGCTAAATGACAAGTTAATCAGTTAAGTTAGTCAGATGACAAAAAAGTTAAAGCATGATTCATTAGTTAAAACAATAATGGCTGATCCTGTAGCAGCCCAAGAATTTTTGGAATATTATTTGCCAACTGATTTTAAAAGTTTAGTAGATTTATCAAAGATAACAGTAGAAAAAGAAAGCTACATAGAAGAATCTTTAAACAAAAAATATAGTGATATAGTGTATGGAGTTGTGACCAAGAATCAGGAGAAGGCTTTTGTTTATGTGTTGATTGAGGCTCAGTCGGGCGTTGATTATTGGACAGCTCTGCGGCTATGGAAATATACATTGCTATTATGCGAAAGGCATAAAAAAGGAAGAAAGAAATTACCATTAGTATATAATTTAGTAATTTATAATGGTAAAGAAGTTTATACTGCCCCTAGGAATTTATGGAGCTTGTTTACCGATGCAGTTATAGCCAAGAAAATGATGACAGAAGATTATCAATTGGTCGATTTACAAAGCATGTCTGATGATGAAATAATGAAGAAGAAGCATGTTGGGATGTTAGAATATATGCTCAAGCATATTCATCAACGAGATATGATAAAGCTTTGGGAAGAATTTTTGCAGAGATTTAAATTAGAGATATTAGTAGATAAGGAAAAAGGCTATATTTACATAAAATCATTTTTATGGTACACTGACGCTAAGCTTCCTGAGGCAAAGCAATCAAAATTGGAGGAAGTGCTAACCAAATATTTATCAGAAGAAGAACAAGGTGTTATTATGAGAACTATTGCACAAAAATATATCGAAGAAGGTGAAGCTAAAGGTGAAGCTAGAGGTATCCAGCTAGGCGAAGCTAGAGGCGAAGCTAGAGGTGAAGCTAGAGGTATCAATATAGGTAAAGCTGAGGGTAAAGCTGAATTGGTAAAGCTACTGTTAAAGAATGGCAATTCTGTGGGGTCAATTGCTAAGATGACAGGTATGTCTATTAATAAAATTAATGAATTGCTGAAAATGCAATAATCGTGCATTCCAAATATTTTAAAATTTAGATTGCTGTAGTTGTGGCTGTGGAATTGTGGAGAACTTCGTTAGAAGTTCCCCCTAAATCTACAGCCCGCTAAGCTTGCTACCCTTAGAAACTAGCTCGTTTTAGCAGCACTAATGTTATAGCCAATTCAGGAGAAGTAGGTAGTATGAACGATGGAGTGACGCCTATAAGTAATAGGCGAGCATTGAGCTACAACGTTGCCAATTTCTCATCAATTGACTATAAAACTCAATAGGATAAGAAAATTAGTAAGAAACAAACTTGGGGTACCGTGACCAAAACAACAGATCAGTATATTACTTTCGCTAGAAAATATCGTCCTACTAATTTCTCTGAGCTATACGGGCAAGAAGTTTTAACAAAGATTCTAAATTATACTATTCAAAAAGATCGTATATCTCAAGGTTATCTTCTTACTGGTATTAGAGGGGTTGGTAAAACTACGGCAGCACGTATTGTCGCTAAAACTATTAATTGTACCAGTCCAATAGTTAAAGGTGAGTATATTAAGCCTTGTAAGAATTGTCAGAATTGTAATAGTTTTAACAAAAATAATCATCCTGATATAATTGAAATGGATGCTGCCAGTAAGACAAGTGTTGATGATATTCGTAAAATAATAGAAAGTAGTGATTACAAGCCGCTAATTGGTAGGTATAGTATCTTTATAATTGATGAAGTTCATATGCTGTCTAAAGGGGCATTTAATGCGTTACTTAAAATTCTTGAAGAACCACCAGCCCATGTAATATTTATATTTGCTACTACCGAACCACAAAAAATTCCATTAACCGTAATTTCTAGATGCCAACGCTATGATTTAAAAAGATTAACATTTGATGATATTTTCCAATTAATTCAAGAAATTGCTAAAAAAGAACAATTAAAAATTGAAATAGAGGCTGTTAAAATAATTGCATCTAGATCTGATGGGTCGGCTAGAGATGCAGTCTCAGTACTAGATCAAGCAACAAGTTTGGGGGCAGGGGAGGTTATTACTCCTGAAATCGTTTATCAAATACTTGGTTTAGTTGATACAGCTAGTATCATCAAATTCTTTGAGTATATTATTCAAAAAGATGCGGCTAAGTCAATTGATTTAGTAAACCAACTTTATATCTCTTCAGCAAATTTAGAAATTTTTGTAGGCTTAGTTGCTGATTTTAGTGCCTATCTTAATAAGGCAAAGATATTACCTGATTATCAAAACCCTATGTATTTACCTTTTAATGATCAGGTTACAGCTATTTTAACAAAAGTTACCCTTTCTCAATTGTCTATTATCTGGCAAATATATAGTAAAGGGATTATAGAAATGAAAACTTCCCATAATCAGTTAATAGAAGCTGAAATGTTGGTGATAAAATCCATCTACTCACAAATGTTGCCATCACTAGAGGAATTAGTGGATATACATAATGAGGGTGGGCAATTAGAGTCGTCAGTATTACAACAATCAACTCAAAATCATCCAATTACCGCTTCTCTTGTGACTGATTTTTTGGAGTTTTTATATTTGCATAATGAAATGGAAATTTATTACAGATTGTTAAACCAGGTGGAATTAAAATCTTTTGCACTTCAGACTATGGAAATTGCTGGAAATGATCTGAATAATAAAATAAGAGAGCAAATTGCTAGCTTGTTATTTGCTTGGTCAGGTAAAAACTGGAATGTTATCATTATCAAGCAATCCCAAATAATCACTCTTAAAGAACAATTGATGAATAAAGTAAAATCAAGTAAAGATTGGGAAATTTTAACAAAACACTTTCCAAATGTCACGATTTCGGATATCCTATTAAAGAACTAAAGAGATGTAATATGGTAAATTTTAATCAGTTTTTAAAACAAGCTCAGTCAATGCAGAAAAAAATGCAGGAAATGCAAGAGCAAATGGCAAGTACTGAATATTTTGGAAAAGCCGGCGGCGGGTTAGTAAATATTACCGTTAGTGGTCGAGGAGAGGTTCGTAAGGTCTCTATTGATGCCTCTTTGCTTAAAGAAACCGAGAAAGAGTTGCTGGAAGATTTAATTGTTGCAGCTTTCAGTGATGCAAAAAGCAAAGTTGATGAGGATTCACAAAATTCTATGCATAATGCTTTTGGTAATATTGGTTTACCGCCTGGGTTAAAAATGCCATTTTAAATCCTTGTGACATATTTAATAACATTCTTGTAAATGTTGAAGGATATTGGAGCGTCCACAGAAAAAAAGTTAAAGTATAAGACGTCTATTAGGGAGAAGGCGTGATCATAATACCCTACAATTTTTATTCTATAAGTATTACAACAGCATAAAAACGTTATTGCGAGAAGGCGTATCCGACGAAGCAATTCATTCCTGGTCATTTTTGGGATTGCTTCGTCGACCTTATAGTCTCCTCTCTAATAAACGCTTGGCGAGCAGATTTTTTATTCATCATAAGAAAACGGCAAAAAAACTGTGAATGCTCACAAGTTAGAATTTAAGCCTTGCCCCAATAAGAGCAACAGTACCTCTAGTTTTTGTTTTAGGAGCTTCAACAAAATAAACTGGTTTACCTTTAGCTTGGAAATAAGATATTTCAGCATAAGGCAACAACCCTGGTGTTACTAAATACTGAGTACCAAGACTTATTGTATCAACAGTATTTTTATACCTTAGCGATCTAAAATAGGAAACACTTGTTTTCATAGGTCCCTGCCCATAGGCAATTGCCCCCTTATAATATTGCGTGTTACGACCAACTTTATGGTAAGCTTTTGAAGTTAAACTTTTACCTAAATTACCATAAGAAGCTGCACAGGAAATATTACCATAAGTAAAGATTGCTCCTAAATTGTAAGCAGCTAGATTTGATAGCTTATGTCTAGATAACACCTTGTCATCGGGATCTAATACTATAATCTTACTAGCTGGTTTACCATATTCTCCTGTAATACCCACTTTTACTGATACATCATCTATAATTTCATATTTATAGGAGATCCCTGCAGAAACCGCATCTTTGACATTCTGATTTATAATCACCTGATTATCTTTACCACCATTTATATCTGGTACTTTTACTTTAGTTACACCAACCCCTAATTTACTCAATCCATTATCGTCTAAATTTTTTAGACTACGATTACCACCAGTATTTGCTGAATCAGGAATATAAGAAATACCAAACTGAAAACCTTGCATTTCAGGTGTATAGTAAGAAACTTTTCTAGATGCCTCTGTTTTACTACTGATGTCATCAAAGCTATTGCCGAACGAACCCATGTGAAAAGTACTGCTGCCGGATGTATCAAAATCTGGCTTTAGACCCTTATATTTCATATTGTCATCATCTAGTGCTGCAAACTTACTCCAACCACAACCAGCAAGTGGTACAGCAGTTGAACCAGTGCCAACACTCATGTTAGAAGCAGCGTCATTAGGAGATCCTAACTCTACTTTACCATAGTCTGTTGCTAAGAAAATATGAGAACCATTATAAGCTGCAGAAAGTTTTGGTTTAGTTGTTGGTAGTACAACTATTTTAGCTCCAGCTGTTATATCATTCAATTCTTGTGTGACAGTAGCCATAAAAGCAGCTTCCGTATAAAATCCAAGATTTCTCCTATTATCAGTAATATTTTTACTCGTCCCTGACAATCCTTTCTGATTTCTATAACCAGATTGGAAATCAAAACATCCTTCTAATTTTATTTCTGTATCTGAAGCAGCATCAGCTGGAGTAGTACTACCACTAGCGAATGCTATGCTTGAAAAACAAGAAAAACATAGTAACATCATTAATTTTTTCATTGTAATACCTAAATTTCAATTCACTTATCTTCATTCATCCATACTTAAACACAGACCAATTTCTTATTTAAAACTATTAGCATAAGATAAATCATAATGTAACTAAATAACTCATAAATAGCTGTGTTCACTATATAAATAGGCTAGTTGTAATAGTAAATTTACAACTATAGTAATATTTTTTAATTGTTGCTAATATCATAGAAATATTGTATTTTAATTTAGTGGGTTAAAATTGTTGTGAAGAACAAAGGTGGGTTTAACCCACCTTTTTTATTAGATTTTTGGCATAAGTCAATCTAGTTGGTGATTTTGTCGTCGAAAATTGCCTCCGCTCCGTAACAATCGTTTATGTACGCGAAGGTAGTAGGCTTCGTTTCTCCTAGAAATCCCGAGGGCTTTTTTGACTTATGCAGGAAGTATATTGAATATTTAAAATATTTATATAGTAATGAAAACTATAGAGCAACAAATTATTAATGCTATCCAGGATAACCTAAAAGACCTTGGGTTTGATTTAGTAAAAGTAACTTTAAAGGGTTCAAGCCATAAAGTACTTGAAGTGTTAATAGATAGATTGGATGGCAAAAAGGTTAATATAATAGATTGTCGTAATGTTAGTAGAAATATCTCGGCAATCTTAGATGTTGAAGATATAATTAGTGATAAATATTTTTTAGAAATTTGTTCAGCAGGTATCGAACGTCCATTAATAAAATTTGAAGATTATACTAGATTTATCGGTAGAGAAGCTACCATAAAATTAAAAGAATTACTAAATGGTCAAACTCGATATCAGGGAAAGATAATTAAAGCTGAAAATAACAAAGTTTATCTGAATAGTAATGGTAAAGATATAGTATTTTCATTTGATATGATAAAAAAGGCTTCTTTGGTATTAACAGATGAAATGTTCAAAAATTTAATGAATAAAAAATCTTAAAAGGCAGTGACATTATGGTCAATATTGGTAACATAGAAATTTTACAGATCATAGAATCTGTAGCTAGAGAAAAGAACCTTCCTAAAGAATCCTTACTTTCGGCAATGGAACAGGCTGTACAGGCTGCAGGACGTAAGAAATATGGCAATGAACATAATATAAAAGCTGAGATTAACAGAAAAAATGGTAATATTAGTCTTTTTAGAGTCCTTGATGTAGTAGATGATGTAGATGATTATTTTACTCAAATTTCTTTAAGTAATGCTACTGAGAAGAAAGCCGACGCTAAAATTGGCGATAAAATTTATGAACTCTTACCACCCATTGATCTTGGGCGTGTTGCAGCTCAAACAGCTAAGCAAATAATAATACAACGCGTTGGTGAAACGGAAAGAGAAAAACAATATGAAGATTTTAAAGATAAGAAAGGTGAGATTTTAAACGGTATTGTTAAGAGAATAGAGTTTAATAATATCATAGTTGATCTTGGTCGTGCTGAGGCAATAATTAAAAAGGAACAGCTAATTAGAGGAGAAAACTTTAAAGTTAATGACCGTATTAAAGCGTATGTACAAGATGTAAGATTGGTGTCTAAAGGTCCACAAATTTTTCTATCTAGAAGCGATGACCAAATGCTAATAAAATTACTTGAATTAGAGATTCCAGAGATTTATGATAATATAATTGAATTGCGAGCTATAGCCCGTGATCCTGGATCAAAGGCAAAAGTTGCAGTATTTGCTTCTGATTCTAGCATTGATCCTATAGGTTCATGCGTAGGAATTAAAGGTAATAGAATTAGAGCTATTACTAATGAACTTAATGGTGAAAAGATAGATATAATATTATGGAGTAAGAATATTGCCCAGTTTATTATGAATGCATTGGCTCCTGCAGAAATTGCAAAAATTGTCATCGATGAAGATAAAAATATAGTTGATGTAGTCGTATCTCAAGATAATTTGAGTCTGGCAATCGGTAGAAGAGGTCAAAATGTTCGTTTAGCATCTAGGCTTACTGGCTGGAATATTAATATAATGACCGAAGATCAAGAATCTAAACGAAGAAGTGATGAGTTTCGTTCTGCTACCGAGTTATTTATGGAATCATTGGATGTTGAAGAAGTGATAGCACAACTATTATCTGCTGAAGGTTTTACTTCTTTAGAACAGTTGGCTTCTAGTAAGATTGAAACTTTAATGAATATTGAAGGGTTTGAAGAAGAATTAGCAACTGAAATAATTGAACGATCAATAAATTATGTAAATGCTAAGAATGAAAAAATTATTATTAAGCTTGAGGATTTAGGTGTTGAACAAGAATTAATTGATGTATTGGATTTACAACCGGAATTCATATTAAAATTAGCTGAATACGGTATAAAGACTATAGAAGATTTGGGAGAGCTAACAGTTAATGAGTTTAAATCTTTAGTGCCTAATTCTAGCATGGTAGATAATGATATCGAATTACTAATTCGCACAGCTCGTACTGGTGATGATAAGTAAGCTGTTTGAGTTGGGGAGAAATATTTGGTTATGGATGTTTCAAATCCTAGAAAGTTAAAAATTTTTTCAAATAATTTAATATTAAGTATTAGTACTCAGAATTTTATTGATATAATTGAAATTAGTACTAGGAGGTTGCCTCCTAGTACAACATTACCAACAAAGATTGTGAGCGTTCACGGTTTTTTTGCTATTTTCTTATGATGAATAAAAATCTGCTCGCCAACTGTTGTCTATTATTGAGGAGCCGTTTTTGTGGTGACGAAGCAATCAAAAAAATGGTCAGGAATGGATTTCTTCTAGGCTTATGCTTTGTGGCTAATAGACGTCTTGTACTTTAACTTTTTTCCGTGAACGCTCACAAAATAATTCTTCAAATCAGAAGAGTATACTATCTGCTAATCGTTGAATTAGGTAGCAGAATTATTTACAAAACTTTAGCATATATAATTGCTATTTAAAGGTTTAATATTTATGACGTATGACGACCAGGAACCTAAACCAAAGAAATTAACACTTGGTGGCTCAAAACTCTCGCTTAACAAACCCTCTAAACCTACTAATGTTACTAGAGGTTTTGTTAGTTCTGCAAAAACTATTGTAGAAGTTAGGAAGAGTAGTACTCCAACTGGTACTTTGTCTTTTAACAAACTTTGGTCTAGTGGTTCTACTGCTCAGAGTGGGGAATCTGCTGCTGGAGAAGAATTTAATAGACGCCTAACTATTTTAAAAAAAGCAGCAGAAGATGCAAAATCTAAGGGTATTGATAATAAGATTAGTACTCTTAGTAAACTTGCAACTATCAATCAATCTGTGTCACAAGACTGTTTAGAAGGTATCCCAGAAAATATCCAGGATGATTCACAAGATATTGAAAATGATTTTGAGGTACCTCCTACAACTCCATCTTCGCAAGATAGAAATCAATCAAAGCCCTTTGTTAGATCACCAGTGATTGGTTCTCAGAGCCATTTTGGTGTTGCACTTGAAGATATTTCTTCAACAGATAAGGTTGGTGACAATAAAATAGTAGTGCCAAAGGTTAAAATTGAGGAACCTAAAAAATTAAAAAAGGCAGATATTTTCAATATGCTTGATGCAGACGGAAGTGATAATGCCGGTAAGACTAGAAGCCTTGCCTCAATAAGAAGAGCAAGGGAAAAAGAAAAACGTAAAGCTTATCAACAAACACCCGACAAAGTGTATAGAGAAGTTATTATTCCTGAAGCCATTTCTGTTGGAGATCTAGCCAATAGAATGTCTGAGCGGGCAACCGATGTTATAAAAGAATTGATGAAGCTTGGCATCATGGCTACGACCAGCCAAACAATCGATACAGATACAGCTGAACTTATTGCTACGACCTTAGGTCATACAGTAAAAAGGGTGCAAGAATCCGACGTTGAGAATATATTGATTAGTGAAGCTGATAAAGAAGAAGATTTAAAGCATAGAGCTCCTGTTGTAACGATTATGGGACATGTCGATCACGGTAAAACTTCGTTACTTGATGCTTTAAAATCAACTGATTTGGTAAGTCAAGAGGCAGGTGGTATCACCCAACATATTGGTGCTTATCGGGTAACATTGCCTGATGGTAGGGCTATTACTTTCATTGATACTCCAGGACATGAAGCGTTTTCAGAGATGAGGACTAGAGGTGCTAAGGTAACTGATATAGTAGTTATAGTAGTTGCAGCAGATGATGGAATCAAGCCGCAAACGATTGAAGCAACTAATCATGCTAAGGCAGCAAATGTCCCAATAATTGTTGCAATAAATAAGATCGATAAGCCGGATATTAATCTTGACCGAATTAAAAATGATCTGTTAATGCATGATTTAGTTAGTGAAGAATTAGGTGGTGATACTATAATTGTACCAGTTTCCGCTTTGAAGAAAACTAATTTAGATAAGTTAGAAGATGCTATATTATTGGTGGCAGAAATGCAGGATCTTAAGGCTAACTTTAGCGGACTCACTGCTGGTGTGGTCATAGAAGCAAAAGTTGATAAAGGTAAAGGAGCTGTGGCTACTATATTGGTACAACGTGGTACTCTAAGAAACGGAGATATAGTAGTTGCCGGAACGAAATATGGTAAAATTAAGAGAATGAATAATGATAAGGGAGTGGATATTACCGAGGCAGAACCAAGTTTACCAGTAGAGATTTATGGTTTAAATGAAGCTCCGCGGGCAGGCGATCAGTTTAATGTGGTGCAGAATGAAAAACAAGCTAGGGATATTGTAGAATATCGTGAACGCCTGGCAAAAGAAAAGAAAATTTCTGTTACCAAAAGATCAAGCCTAGAAGAGTTATTCCTAAAAGCCTCTGGCAACACTGGTATGATAAAAGAGTTACCTATAATTATTAAAGGTGATGTACAAGGTTCGATTGAAGCAATTGTTACTAGCCTATTAAAGCTACCAAATGATGAAGTTCGTGTAAGAATTTTACACCATGCAGTGGGTGGAATATTGGAGTCAGATGTTACCTTAGCTAAAGCATCCAATGCTATTATTATTGGCTTTAACGTTAGAACTAATAATAATGCTTTTGCTATGGCAGAAAAAGAAAAAGTGGATATTAGATATTACTCTCTTATTTATAATTTACTAGACGATGTTAAATCAATAGTCAGCGGTATGCTTTCACCAATTATTCGTGAGCAATATATTGGTACAGTCGAGATCAGACAAATATTCACTGTCTCGAAGGTTGGAAAAATTGCTGGGAGTTATGTTACTAAAGGTACTATTAAAAGAGGTGCTAGGGCTCGCTTATTACGAGACAATATCGTTATTCATGAGGGAAAAATTAAAACTCTTAAGCGTTTTAAAGATGATGTCAAAGAAGTTCATGAAGGCTTTGAATGTGGTATCGCTTTTGAAAATTATGAGAATATCGAACAATTTGATATTGTAGAAGTTTTTGAAATTATTGAAGAAAAAAAACAATTATTGTAAATGCAAAAAGTTTCTGATAGAGAAAAATCTTCAAGACAAAAAAAAGTTGCAACATTAATAAATGCAGCATTAGTGGAAGTACTAAGACGTGGTAAAATGTTAGATGAACGATTGATTAATTGTCCAGTAACTATTACCAAAGTCTTAGTTACGGCTGATCTAAAAGTAGCAGATTGTTACTTGTTTACCATTTAATACGGTTTTTAATAAAATACAACTTACTGAATCTTTAAATAATTCGAAATATGCTATAAGAAATTTTATAACTGCTAAAATTAATTTAAAATATTCACCGGAAATTCGTTTTCATTATGATCACGGATTTGATAATGCCGATAAAGTTGATAAATTATTGAAGCAAGCTGAGATTAATCGAACTGATTAGGGAAATAAACCTCTTGCATAACCTTACCCATCGCAAAGCAACAATTGCTGATTTAATAACAATTATTAACTTTTTTTTAAGAATGATTGACTTTTAAATAGATACATCTTAGAATTTTACTTAACACTTTTTATTAGGAGCAATTATGTCAGAAGATACAAATTGGACAACAGCCCAAATGCAAGCTATTGCACGGCTTAATGCCTACAGAAATGCTAAAATTCTTTATTCCAATCCTGCTAATAGTGACAAAAAGAGCTTAGCTCAGTTGGATTATCCAAAATATCCTGGTTATGATGATGATTTAAAGTTAGTTAAAGGGGATTCTAGTTTTTGTTATCACGTTCATTTTATCTTGGGTGGGGTTGGATACAATTCTATTAGTTTATCTTTTTATGATTATCAGAACACTGCTGGTGACTATTTGAATTATACGGGAGCAGGAGGCGGACTCAGTCTTGGTACCGCTGGTGGTCAAGCTTGGTTAAGCTCTAATATTGATATTACATCTTTACTGAATCAACATAATGCTATTCGGTTTGAATGTGGTTTTTTTGCTGGTATAGTTGGTGCCGCCCATGTTAATCTTTATCATGTTAATGCTGCTGATACGTGGTTTGCTGGTACTGGAACTTTTTATGTTACTGGTGCTGGTAGTGGTGAATCTGGAGGAATTGGTACTTTAGCTTACGCAAAATGGGTTTAAATTAATATAACAGATTTTTAGGACAAAAAATGATAGGAAAATCCATAAGATAATGTCAAAATATAAGCAAAAATCTTATGGATTTAGAGTATGCAATAGAAAATATTGACCCTATCTTCAAAGCAAGGACAACTTTTTGATTATAGTCAATTGATGAGAAGTTTATAACGTCGTCACTCGTCGCTTGCCTATTACTTATAGGCGTCGCTCCATCGTTCCTAGCCCCAAATTCCCCTGAATTAATGGTATGGACCTACCCTATATACAGAATGAGAAGCAAATGCTAATCTTCTAGGATAGGAAATGAATCCTAAACAACAATAAGGAGGCCCATATGGAAGTTACCACAATTGGTATAGATATTGCAAAAAGAATTTTTC
>JAJIYQ010000077.1 GCA_020881075.1 Rickettsia endosymbiont of Labidopullus appendiculatus | reverse complement strand
TTATATTTTGAGCTATTTTTCGGCGAGAATATATATGATTTTTGCAGGAATAGTGTACCTATTTCAAGAAAATCATGTTTATTCGCAGCCAAAAAGAGCCAAATATAGAATTACTTTCGTTATCGCAGGCAGACTCCTAGAGATAGGATTAATGGTTTTTTAGTTTCTGATAACCATTAACTATGCTACTTTCTTTTTTTACACCAGTATATTCAAGAGCAATATAATAATTGCTAACTTCAGAAATTCTTATACATTCATCTATATCATGGATATTATCGCTGTGTTGCATTTCTTCGTTCTTCGGTGCCTTCTCTCTTGCTCTTTCAATTGCTTCACTTCTTGATTGGGCAACTACCAAGGTCATAAAATGGTACTCTCCAAAGGAATTATTTTTATATGAACCAAGATTTACAAAAAACAGATAATTCTCACTAGCCGTAGGTTTTGTTTCGTGAATATGAATATTAAAACCATCAATATTATCCGCTATAAACCAAGAATCAATATGCAAGGATCCGGGTGTACCAATCCATTTGCTTTTAATCTGTTGAGACATATCTATATTTGATTTCCCAATTACAAAAACCACATCATGTATTTCTATATTGCATCCTTCAATCTTACCACCAAGGTAGAAAATACCTAGTTTAGGATAGTTAAACATAAAATCATGAAATTGTGGCATATAAAAAGTTCTCAACAAACAAATAAAATTATTTATAATAAATTAAATATTTATGGTGCCGATAGAGGGAATCGAACCTCCGACCTACGCGTTACGAATGCGTCGCTCTGCCAACTGAGCTATACCGGCGAGATGTTTATAGACTTGCGTTAGTTTAACATTTTTGACCATTCTGGGTCAGAAGCATCTTGAGGGGTGATAATTTCTCTTTCATTATAACCGGTTAAATCAATCGAATATATACGATTTCTCCCAGCTACTTTATTTCTAGGAGGCCAACCTTTAGCAAACATAATTATCCTACCATTGGTTGACCAGCAAGGACTTTCAACCAGATACCCGCTAGTTATAATTCTTTCACTATTTTCTTCACCATTAGCAAGAGCTTTCATCACCCCAATAGTAAAGCCCTCTCTAGAAAATTTAGTAAAAGCTATATAATCTCCTCTAGGTGACCAACTTGGTGCCGCATAAACTCCTCCACCAAAACTGATACGTTCAACATTTGAACCATCAGAATTCATAATATATAATTGCCTTGATCCACTTCGATCAGAGTTAAAAACTATTTTACTGCCATCCGGTGAATAGCTAGGAGAAGTATTAATACCAATACCCTTGGTCAATTGTTTAGTCACCATACTATTCAAATCAGTTTCAAAAATATGGGTAGCTCCATTTCTTGCTATTGACATTATAGCCTTGTCCCCCTGGGGTGAAAATCTTGGAGCAAAGGACATACCAGGGAAATTACCAACCAATTTTTCTTTACCCGTTTTAAGATCACGAATGTAAACATGTGGTTTTTGCTTTCGTACATACGATAAATACATAATTTTATCTGCTTGCGGCGAAAATCTTGGAGTAAGAACTAGATTTTTACCATCTGACAGATATTTGTGATTAGCACCATCATGATCCATCATAGCTATTTTCTTTACTCGCTTTAGATAAGGTCCACTCTCTGACACATACACTATTCTCGTATCAAAGTAACCTGAATCGCCAGTAATTTTTTCGTAAATTTTATCAGCTATTTTATGTGCCACCCTACGCCATAAATTTGCTGGTACTTCAAAAACCTCACCTATAAGATCTTTTTCTAAACTTACATCCCATAATATAAAACTAACCTTTAGCTTACCAGAAGATAGTTTGATAACTTCACCATTAATTAACAAATTAGCATTAATTTGTCGCCAAGCAGCAAAAAGAGGCTTATGTTTTATCCCTAGAGTCTGTTCTATAAAAGAAGCAGTAGAAATAGGACGAAACATACCAGAACTTTTTAGGTCATTAGATACTACGCTAATTATATCAGCACCAATTACATTATTTCCACTATTATCTGCATCAAATTTATTAATGGCTATTGGCATTGGATCAACATGTCCACGCTCTATAACTATAGTTTCTATTGCATAGCTATTAAAGTTAGCAACTACTAATAGTATAACAAATAAATACTTGATCACTAATCCCACCTAGATCATTTTTTAACAAATTATATCAATTTTTTTACTAGCTACACTATAGCAGATAAATTGTAAAACACTAAGTATTAGAATGTAAAAAATAATAAATTTTGTAAAAATAATGAAGAGAGGCTTATATACTCAAATGATTTGGAGAATTGGAGCGTAAAACAAGGGGTGAGCGAGCGGAGCGTAGTAAACCTACGTGAGTACGCGAATTCCCCGCCGTTTTACGAAGCCAATTCTTCAAAGCAGAAGAGTATACCTTGTTATCGACAGCAAGAATACTAATATTTGACATTCATAAATGATCAAGATACAATCAACATATGTGGCATAAAATGTTATATTATGCACAAATCGCTAGCATGGGTATTATGGAAGTTATACGTACAAAATTAGGAGATGGTGGCAGAGTCATTATTCCATTATTCATTAGAAATAGATTACTTCTTAGCTTAAGCCTCCTCGCAAATAGTGTCAGATTAGCTATAATTTCGAAAGAAATCCAATGTTAAAAAAATACTGAAAAGATAAAATATTGAATAGGCAAATAATTTCTTAGCCTGTTTATTATCTTTATCACGAAACAAAGAAAAAGCATAATATAGAAAAATTAGACCTAATATAAATGCCGTAAGCAAATATAAATGATTACTTATTCCTAAGCAAAATGGCATAAATGTAGTAATAAACATAATTATACTATAGGCAAGAATTTGCTTCTTAGTATAATAATCTCCCTTTACTACCGGCATCATCGGAACACCACAATTTTTGTAGTCTTCTGAGCGAAAAATTGCCAATGCCCAAGAATGCGGTGGTGTCCAGGTTAAAATAATCATAAATAAAGAAAAAGAACCAAGAGAAATCTCATTAGTCACCGTTGCCCAACCAATCATAGGCGGTAATGCACCTGCCACCCCACCAATAACTATATTTTGCATGGTTGAACGTTTTAGCCACATAGTATAAATGAAGACATAATATAATATGGTTATTAATAACAATAAAGCCGATAACAGATTAACACAAAGACCCATAAGAAAAACTGAGAAGAAGGCAACAACTACACCAAAAGCTAAAGCGTCCTGTGGTTCTATACCCCCGGTAACTAGAGGTCTATTTTGCGTACGTTTCATTATGGCATCAATATCTCTATCATACCACATATTAATAGCTGCACTACTACCAGCTCCAAGCGTAATACAAAGCATAGCAATGCACGCTATAAATGGATGAATTACGCCTGAAGCAAGCCATAGACCAGAAAAGCTGGTAAATACCACAAGTGCCATCACTCTAGGTTTCATTAGCATAATATAGTCCATAACCGAGCTATTAGACCTTTTTTGACTAGTATTCATCTCTAGTTTTGCAAGAGGTCTAATATAATTAGAGGAATTATTCATATATCTTTATCTCAAGAAAATTTATTATTTCTAGGAAATCCACTAGGAGGGATTTTGCCAACAGAGCCTCGTCGTCCACGAAATGGTAAAAGATCTTTCTCTACCCTAGTCTTTTCTCCTATTTTCCAGCTTAATCCTAAACTACTATCAAATATCTTAACATCCATCAGTTTGGCATCTTTAAATTTTTGTAGAGTTACGCCTTGTCCTCGTTTCATTATTGGTACTTCATTGAGATTAAATACTAATAATTTCCGGTTTTCACCTATACAAGCAAGACAATCGCCATCTACTGGTAAGCAAGTAATACAATAATGATTTTCAGGAACTTGCATAATTTGCTTGCCTAGTTTAGTTTGGGCTACTACTTCATCTGAATCAATAATAAATCCTTTGCCAATACTACTGGCTAGTAAAAGTTTTTGAGCGGGCTGATAAACAAACATACTCACTATTTCTTCATTACCAATATCTATAATCAGCTTTATCGATTCTCCATTGCCTTTCCCTCTAAATATATTATCGCCTAGAATAGTGAAAAAACGCCCCGATGCACTAAATATAAGGATTTTGTCAGTAGTATAAGCCTCAAGAATAAAGTTTTCTGCATCGCCTTCTTTGTATTTTACAGTTGACAAATCATTATTATGACCTTTCAAAGAACGAATCCACCCCATTTTGGAACATATTATGGTGATAGGTTCTTTGGTTATGAAAGCTGAAATATCAACAATCTGAGCGACAATATTAGCTTCTTCAAAACTAGTTCGACGCATGCCTAATTTAGTAGTAAAACCAAACTTTGTTTGCACCATTTTTACTTCTTTCTTAACTATTTTCTTTAATTCATTCGGATCCTGTAAAATTTTCTGCAGATTTGCATGTTCTTTTTCTAGCGAAGTATGTTCGTCAATAATTTCTTGTTCTTCCAATTTTCTTAAAGATCTCAACCTTGTATTGAGAATTGCTTCAACTTGCAGATCGGTTAAACTAAATTTAGCGATCATTATTTGTTTAGGCTCATCTTCTTCACGAATAATTTTTATTATTTCATCCAAGTTTAGGTAAGCTATTCTTAAACCTTTAAGAATTTCCAATCTATGTTCAATTTTGCCAATAAGAAATTTGGACCTACGAGTAATAATATTTTGTCGGTGTAATAAAAATTCTTGCAATATTTCCAGTATATTAGCTACTTTAGGAATATTATTTGAACCTATAACATTCATATTAAGCTGGACTCTATTTTCTAGAACAGTTAATTTGAATAATGACTCCATAATTACATTAGGGTCACAATTACGATCTCTAGGTTCAATAATTAACCTTATATCTTCTGTCGATTCGTCCCTGATATTACCGATCAAAGGAATTTTTTTATCTTTTAACAAGCCAGCTACTTGTTCGATAAGTTTAGATTTTTGTACTTGATAAGGTATTTCAGTAATTACTATCTGATATAAACCATAACTTAAATCTTCTTTGACCCATCTTGCCCTTACTCTAAAACTACCACGTCCTATACTATAGGCTTGGTGGATTGAATCAATTCTATCCACAATTATACCACCTGTTGGAAAGTCAGGACCTTTGACAAATTGCAAAATATCGTTGACCTTTGATTCAGGATGGTCAATTAAATATATTAGTGCATCACATAATTCATGTAAATTATGAGGGGGGATACTGGTTGCCATACCAACTGCTATACCTTCTGAGCCATTAGCCAATAAATTAGGAAACATAGCAGGCATAATTACTGGCTCAGTATCTGAATCATCATAGGTAGCACGAAAATCGACAGTATCTTGATCTATATCTGACATTAATAAAGTACAGATTTCTGTCATTCTTGATTCCGTATAACGCATAGCTGCTGCATTATCGCCATCAATAGAACCAAAATTTCCCTGCCCATCAATTAATGGATATCTGAGAGAAAAACTTTGGGCAAGACGTACCAATGTATCATAGACTGCACCATCACCATGCGGATGATATTTACCGATTACATCACCGACAACTCTTGCACACTTCTTATAGCCTGAGGCTGGTTCTAACCTTAATTGCAGCATAGCATATAATAATCTACGATGGACTGGTTTCAACCCATCACGAACGTCAGGCAATGATCTTGACATAATTGTTGATAGAGCATAAGAGAGATAACGCTCTGATAATGCATTACCAAAATCTATATGTTCTACTTTAGCATCATTGGTCATAAAAAACTTTTTCTTATATTTATTTCCGATAGTATAATACCCTAAATATATACTCACACTAATACAAAAATAGTATTAAATAGTAAAAATTATACTTTTTATTTTAATGGTTCTATATTTTACTAATTTTTACATTAAAGTGACCTTAATTTTCTTTGCAAATCCATAATTTAATATCTAGATATTAATTAAAATTTAATTAGTCCATTAAAATAGAAAGAGTGGGTAATAAGGTCTTTTTTAAAACTATAATCATAACCAGCACCTAGTTTAAATGGTAAGACAGATTGTACGTTTACATAACCTCCTAAAGTATATTTCACATTCTTTGCAGATGATCCTACAGGTTTTATGATGGGAACTACTGTTGGGGCTTGATGTGATGTGTTAGTAAAAGTAATTATGCCTGTTGGATTATTCAGTAAAAGAGTATTGTCTAATTTAACGTGAATTTCTGGAATAATTGAAATATTTTTTACCAAAATATTTTTACTTAAACTTATTCCAGTTTCAAGTAATATTCTTTTGCCTTTCTTAGTTGGTACATTAATGTTAAACTCTTTCCTATATTCTGTAAAATTGTTTATTAAAAAATGATCAAATGTTATTCCTACTATTGGTTTGAAAAGAAATTTATCTAAATCCATTTTATAGTAAGTTTCAAGTTTCGCACGTGTTACATAACCGTTAGTCTTACTATTAATTGCAATATTATTCCGTTCTCCTTTGTTTTTAATAAAGGCTTTACCATATTTGAGATAAGAATTCAGATATATATTTTGTGATAATGTATGTTGGGTATAAATTGCTGCTACATGTAAAATAGTATTTTGCTTATCATTAAAGATGGTTTGCAATCTAGTATACGAATTTGCAAGAGCATATGCGATTCCTATAATAAAACTATCCAGGGGTCGTGTATCAAAACCTAAAATAAAACCTTGCTGATTATTTTTAAAGGCTAAAATATTTCCTTGTTGCTGTTGTTTGGTAATAGAGCTGATAAATTGAATCCATCCTCCTTTTTTAATATAATCATTATCTCCTGACGCTACCACATTTACCGTAGAATTATCTGTTAATGTATGGTTAGTTAAAGCATTAGAAATCATATCCAAATAATCAAATTCTATATATGTATTATATTTCGATATATCTTGCTCAATATCAGGGTTAATAGGTGAAATATAACTATTTTCTTCAGCTAATGTTTGAGAAGATGGAATTGCTACTGAATCTGGTTGTTCAGATTTTAAATTGGTTTGCTCAGTGCTTGAATCTGGTTGCTCAGATTCTAAGTTAGTTTGCTCAGTGCTTGAATCTGGTTGTTCGGATTCTAAATTGGTTGGTTCAGTGCTTGAATCTGGTTGTTCAGATTCTAAATTGGTTTGCTCAGTGCTTGAATCTGGTTGTTCGGATTCTAAATTGGTTTGCTCGGTTTCTGAATTGGTTTGCTCGGTTTCTGAATTGGTTTGTTTAGCTACTAAAGTTGGTTGTTCTTCTGCTTGGTCTGGTTGTTTAACTACTAAAGGCGGAGGGTCATCTACTGGAGCCGTAGGTTCAGCTGCTATTGGCTCCTCTTCTGCAAACAATGTTTCTAACCCCAAATTGTCTCCAAATATTTCATATGGATCAACATCTGGATTATCGTGCATAAATACTGCAGCTTGTTGAATTACTTCATGCACAGGTTTCTCAGCTGCTACATCTGTTTGTATAGCTATTGAGGTTTGTTGTTCATCTACTATATCTGTTTGTGTAGCTACTGTTTGTGTATCTGAGGCTTGTGTATCTGCGGTATTTGTGTGTTCAGATACTAGGGTAGGATGGGCATCTACTGTAACTGTCTTTGTTACTGGAGGCATATCTGTTGTTGTAGCAATCTCCGTTACTGGAACTTCCTCAGTTATTGGAGCCATATATATTACTGGAGTTGCCATTGCTGTAGCTCTCTCCATTACTGGAGAGGTTACTGTTACTGTAGCCGTAGCCGTCTTTGTTACTGGAGACATATCTGTTGTTGTATCAATTTCCATTACTGGAACTTCCTCGATTATTGGAGCCATATATATTATTGGAGTTGCCGTTACTGTAGCCTTTTGTGTTACTGGAGAGGTTACTGTTACTGTAGCCGTAGCCGTCTTTGTTACTGGAGGCATATCTGTTATTGTAGCAATTTCCATTACTGGAGATGTTTCTGTTATTGGAGCCATATATATTACTGGAGCTGCCATTACTGTAGCCTTTTGTGCTACTGGGGAGGTTACTGTTACTGTAGCCGTCTTTGTTACTGGAGGCATATCTGTTATTGTAGCAATTTCCATTACTGCAGATGTTTCTGTTATTGGAGCCATATATATTACTGGAGTTGCCATTGCTGTAGCTCTCTCCATTACTGGAGAGTTTACTGTTACTGTAGCCGTAGCTGTCTTTGTTGCTGGAGGCATATCTGTTGTTGTAGCAATTTCCATTACTGGAGATGTTTCTGTTCTTAGATCAATAGCTGCATGCCCAGTAATACCATTTTTAGCTGCCTCTAACTCATCTCTCAATGATAAAGGTATATCATCTGATGACTCATATTCAGAATCTACCCTTTTTCTTTTTCTAGATATTTGTTGTGGAGTAGTTTGATTAGATTCTGTGATTGTAGGTGATGGAGTATCTCTTATTGCTAAATTATCCAAAGAAACATATCCTTCATCTTCCTGCCGTAGGCGTTGTTCTCTGGCACGTTTTATACTATCAACGATTTGCTTATAGTTATCTTGTCCATAATTCTCTACTGATGGTTGAGATTCATCGGATATATTCCTTTTGGGCTGAACTATAGTTGTATTGGTTAGTAATTTAACATTATCCTCTAGAGCATCTAACTTAGATTCAAGGGCAAGTCTTGTTTTTGTTAATTCAGAAATCTCAGTTTTTTTCTTATGGATAGAACCTAACAGTTGGTCGTATGTATTGATTTGTTCTTCGAGTAGTGGTTTTTGATCTTCTATATCACGTATATTTTGTCCTAAGTATGTCAACGGTTCGTTTGCTTTTTGAAGTTTATCAGAAAAACTTTCTTCTGCTTCTGCAACTCTATCAAAAAACTCCTCTTGCATTTCTTGAAGTTGAACAGAAAGATTCTCTTTTTTTTCTTTAAGTGTATCGGAGAGTTCTTGTGCTATTTCTTCACTAGTACATCTTTGCTTAAGATAAAGTAACTCTTCAAAAGAACTTTCTAGAAAATTAAGTATTTTCGTCAACTTATTTCCATCCTCAGATGGTTTTATTATTGTTAGATTTGTTGTGTCTAGTGCTATCAATTTATCATGAGCATCATTAATAATAGACCATATTGTTTCCATACTCTTCATAAATTCATCAAAAGAATTTTGTTCTATTTCTTTAATATATAGGGAAAAATCTTTGATCTCTGGTTGCGGTAAAGTTAAGAGCATTTCTTCGCTCTCCTGTTTTTCTAAATTATACTTTCTTTGGAGAGCAGGTAATTTTAAATGCTCTTCTTTTAGTGAATTAAGTTTTTCTTGCAATTCACCTAGATTCCCAAATGGTTCTATTGTCCGTGACTGTTCTCGTTCTAATTCTTTCAATTTACCATTGGCTTCAATAATAGCATCCCATGTTGTATCTATTTCATTTTCAAGGTGATGTCTATGAGTAAATGGACGTGGGTAGGAGAATTGTCCTATTTCTTCATTAAATCCTACCGCCAAAACATCAGATGCGTCAAATTTTTGCAATAAGAAAAATAAAAAAACAAAAACTAGATACTTTTTTACTAAATGTCTATTCACAAAACTATTTTGTGGCATACTAAATACAACCATTCTATTACCTATTAGTTAATTTATTTGTTAAAAATTAACTAATATTAATATAATTGTCATAGCTAAATAAAGCAAAAAGTGCATTTATAGTTTTATTCTTAGGAAATTAGGCTGTTGTATGTTGTAAAAAATCATAATTATAGATTAAAATCATATCATTAATAGAAATACGATTAATGAAACTAAGAATTACGAGAAGCAAGGAGAGTAAAGAAAAATACTAAATAATATAACCGCAGTTTGACATAAAGACGATAAGAAAGTATTTGAAAAGAAACTGTGAAGAACGTAATATTCTCTAAATGATAACAGTAAAATTGGAGAATGTATCTATGTCTTACCTCACTGAGATTTTATACATAATTGATGATTTTGCAAGCCATTTGAAGGTGACGCTTCACCTTTAACCACAGGGTAACCTAATGTATGTTAGGAGTCGTGGATAGTATCCTACATTTTTTACTATTTTCTTATGATGAATAAAAAATCTTGTCACCAAGCGTCATTGCTAGGAGATCGTAAGGTCGACGAAGCAATCCAAAAAATGAGCAGGAATGGATTGCTTCTTGGCTCACGCCTTCTCGCAATGACGTTTTTATGCTGTTTAATACTTATAAAATAAAAATTGTAGGGTGCTATGAGCTATACCACCCGATCTTCTTCTTGTGTTAAAAATTCCTCTAGCTTTTCTCTTGTGTAATCTTTTTCTTCTAAGATTACTTCATTGTCAAAAATATGTTGTACTGTTTTTTCTTCTAATAATGGACCTTTTAAGTGTTCAATAGATCGAGGATTTTCTTGATAGAACTTTAATATTGCTTTTTCTTGACCTGGAAATTTCCTTGCTTGAGCTATAATAGCATTTTTAATATCATCCTGTTCAATACGTAAATTCTTAACTTGCATATATTCGGATAACATCAAACCTACTCTAACACGACGTAAGGCTAGCTTATTATAGTACTCACTAATTTCTGCTTCTGATTTATCTTTAAATATTGAATCTGAGTCGTTACTTTTCTCCGTTTGAGATTTTAAAGTATTTACTTCCTGGGCTATTAAAGATTTGGGAACATTAAACGTTAATATCTCTTCTAATTGATCAAATAATCTCATCTTCATTAAAGTATGTATATTCTCCCTATATTCATCTGCTATACTTTTAGAAATATTAGTACGCAATTCTTCAACTGTCTTACAATTAAATTTCTTAGCAAACTCATCATCAACGACTATTTCATCAGCAGAATGTACCGCCTTTACCTGAACAATAAATTTAGCAGGCTGACCTGCGATTTGTTCCATATGATATTCTTTTGGGAATGTAACATTAACCTCTACCTCATCTCCAGCTTTACTACCAATAAGCTGATCTTCAAACCCATCAATAAAAGCTCCACTACCAATTACTAATTTGTAATCTGTAACTTTACCACCTTCAAAAGGCTCATTATTGACATAACCAATCGCATCAATAGTAACTTCCTGCCATTTTTCTACTTTCCCTTTATTTTCTTTAGTATAATTTTTTGACATAGACGCAAGTTTATCTATTTGCTTATTAATATCCTCTTCCTCAATTACTAATTTTGGATAAGTGATTTTTATTTTTTTGAAATCTGGTAATTCAATGTTAGGTAGTAGCTCAAATTTTAGAGTAAATTCTAGATCTTCATTATCTTTATCACATAAATCTTCTAATTGAGGATTACCTACTGTTTTTAGTTTATGATCTTTTATAATATGCTGTACTGCGTGATTAATTTCATGGCTTACCACATCAGACCTAACAGATTGCTTATATTTTTGATTAACAATGTTGATTGGCACTTTCCCAGCACGGAATCCATTGAGTTTAACTTTTTTTGATAAATTATCTAATTCTTTTTGCACTTGATTGGCAATTTTAGAAGAAGGAAGAACTACTTTCACTTCAAAATTTAGATCTTCATTTTTAAGTTCTGTGACTTGCATACTAAAAAACTCATTAGCAATATTAAAATATCATGCAAAAACTTGAAGGGCTGCAAAATCACTCCAATTTTTGCGTTATTAATTTAGTGGTGCGGATGGAGGGACTTGAACCCCCACGCCTTGCGGCACTAGAACCTAAATCTAGTACGTCTGCCAATTCCGTCACACCCGCATAGTGTATCTTGACTATTTATCAACTAGTCTTAACTAGGAGTCTGCCTGCGATAACAAAAGTAATTCTATATTTGGCTCTTTTTGGCTGCGAATAAACATGATTTTCTTGAAATATGTACACTATTCCTGCAAAAATCATATATATTCTCGCCGAAAAATAGCTCAAAATATAATTAATTAGTTATCGTAGGC
>JAJIYQ010000076.1 GCA_020881075.1 Rickettsia endosymbiont of Labidopullus appendiculatus | reverse complement strand
ATACTTCATATTGGTAGTTCCTTGGTTTCGTTCACTAGAAACTACCATTTCTTCTTACTATTGCAACTTCTTTATTCTCCTCTAATAACTTAACATAACATTTTGTCAACAGAACCTAGCTCTTTCTCGAAAAGATGATAGCCTTCTTGTAATTCTTGTGTATTGTTGTAGTTATCAGTTTTTATGCAAGAAACTACCAAAGACAGAGGTTGACGAGAAGTTTTACTTAATTGTTTACCACAATTATTGGTAAGGTTTCGCCATTTAGGCGGGACAAAATTACCGACTATATTATAAAGATAGTATCGGAATTTTCAGCTAAACCGTCGGAAAAATTAATGATTCTGTCATATTTTTCTCCCTTGTAACAGGGTTAAAAATAGATTTTTTTGTAGGTCAAATTTTAAGATTAGCACATATGATACACATATGAGATTTTTAGTAGAAGTTAGAAAACCCTGGAAAGGTGATAAGTGATGGTCGGGGCAGAGAGATTTGAACTCCCGACCCTCTGCTCCCAAAGCAGATGCGCTACCAGACTGCGCTATGCCCCGAATAAAAAATGAGTACTAGTACTTAAGTATTAGTTAGATTGATATTGTTTAATTATATAGACTATAATATAACTCAAATCAATTTTTTTGTTTTAAAAATCATCATATTTATAAAATGTCTTCATTACATGCCTCAATATTAACCATATTTCCAGAGATGTTTCCTGGGTCTTTACAATATTCCCTTGCAGGGCAAGCCTTAAAAAAAGGTATTTGGTCTTATAATGTGGTTAATATAAAAGATTTTGGGTTAACTAGGCATAAAAACGTTGACGATGAGGCTTATGGCGGTGGTAGCGGGCTGATAATGCGTCCGGATGTGCTTGGTAGCTGTTTAGATAATATTTTGTCTTCAAGCCCTAATACCCCCATATATTACCCATCACCAAGAGGAAAATTATTTAACCAAAATATTGCTCATCAAATTATACAAGAAAAACAAATAATAATTTTATGTGGGCGATTTGAAGGGATTGACGAACGTATAATTGAAGAGTATAATGTTAGAGAAATTAGTATAGGGGATTATATTTTATCTGGTGGCGAGGTAGCAGCTTTGGCTATTCTTGATTGCTTGATTAGATTACTTCC
Source organism: Rickettsia endosymbiont of Labidopullus appendiculatus (assembly GCA_020881075.1). GTDB lineage: Bacteria > Pseudomonadota > Alphaproteobacteria > Rickettsiales > Rickettsiaceae > Tisiphia. Next base: position 3,519 of record JAJIYQ010000076.1, on the reverse strand, counting down.
GAATGTATTAGTAAATCAAGATACATTGCAATCAGAGTCTTTTGAGAAAAATGGTGAGTTTGCTGGATTGCTTGAATGCCCCTTATATACGAGACCAGTAAAATGGAAAAATAGAGAAGTTCCAAGTGTTTTGTTGTCTGGTAATCATCAGCTAATTAGAGATTGGAAAAGTAATCAGTCTATGGAGATTACTAAAAAACGTAGACCAGATTTATTAAATTTTATAGGAGTTTAAAGCGATGAATATTATTGAGCAATTTGAACAACAGCAAATTGCAAAACTAACCGAAAATAAAAAAATTCCTGATTTTAAGGCGGGAGATACTGTAAAGGTTACTGTAAAGATAATTGACCGAACAGTTGAGAAAGATGGTAAGGAAAAATTGTTAGAGAGACTGCAAGCATATGAAGGTGTGGTAATTGCTAGAAGAAATAGTGGAGTTGCCTCTTCTTGCGTAGTTCGTAAGGTCAGTCATGGTGAAGGTGTAGAAAGAAGATTTATGATTTTCTCACCGATGGTACATTCGATTGAAGTTGTAAAATATGGTGTAGTACGTCGTGCTAAACTCTATTACCTAAGAAACCTAAGTGGTAAAGCAGCTAGAATTAAAGAAAAACTTCAAGTAAACACTAAAAAAATAAATAAGAAAAAAGTTGTTGCTTAAAGGATATCTTATTTATTTTTGACGCCTCTTAAGGCTTAAGCAACTCTTTAGCTGCTTTTAAGCTCGCATCGGTAATGGATTTTCCTGAAATCATGCGAGCAAGCTCAGCTTGTCTTTCCTGAAGATTCAGGCTTTTTACCGTAATTTTAGTAGTTTCATCCAATTGTAGTTTGTTGACAATAATATGCTGATCTGCTTTACCTGCTACTTGAGGTTGGTGAGTAATAACAATTACTTGGGCAATAGAGCTAAGCTTTTTAAGTTTTTCTCCAACTTTATCGGCCACGATACCACCAATTCCGGTATCTATCTCATCAAAAATAATAATGTCTTTCAGTGATTTATCAAAAAGACAAGTTTTTAGTGCTAACATAAACCTTGATAATTCACCACCAGAAGCAATTTTATCAATAGGTGCAAGTTTTATACCAGGGTTGGTTGAAGCAACGAAACGCACATTATCAATACCATCAGACATCTTGCATAACAGTATCTTACTAGTTCTATCTTCCGTATTTTGCTTAATTTCTTCTAAAAACTCCTCGCTTATGTTTAATTCTACAAAATTTTTATTATTGGTTTGGTTAGAAGGATTATTTTTAGGTGCTATTTCTACTTTAAAAATCGCCTTTTCCATTTTAAGCTGTTCAAGCTCTTTTTGCACAGCTAATTCTAGATTTTTTGCACTAATAGAACGCTTGTATGATAAAGTTTCAGCTAGTTCAAAATATTTTTTATGTTCTGCTAGCTTATTAATATCTAGGATTTTAACATTATTGATTTTATTTTTCAGGGCATTTAATTGTTGATTAGAATTATCAAAAAATTCAGGTATTTTATCGCAAGAAATATTATACTTTCGTGCTATATCACGAATTTTAAATAGCCTTTCTTCCACTTCGTCTAAGTTAAATTCATTTCTATCAATGTTATTAATAATATTCTGTAATTTTATACGTGCTTCTTCTAAGCTATTATAGCAATCATCTAAATTTAATGAAATAGAGGCAAATTCTTCGTTTTGCTGTAAGTTACGGTTTATCAAACGTTGAGCATTATTAATTGACTTATTAATTTCAGGGGCTTCAAGATATGATAATATATCTTGGGTCACTTGTATTTCTTTATCACGATTTTGTAAACTACGCCTTATAGTAACAAGCTTTTCTTCTTCTCCTGTTTGGTAACCAAGAGCTTCTAATTCTTTGGTAACAAAGGTTAAATAATCTATTTCTTGTTCTATAGCATCTTTATCTCTGGTAACTTTATTAATTTCTTTGGTAGTTGTCTGTAAAATATCAAAATGTTTTGATAATTCATATCTTAAATTTACAAGCCCTCCATAATCGTCCAAAATGTTAATATGGAAGGAAGGGCTAAGAAGGGAAGTATGACTATTTTGACCATGAAGTTCAAATAAATAATCTGCTACTTGTTGCAAGGTACTTATCGTTACTACTTGATCATTAATAAGAAATTTCTTACGGTTGTTAGGCTTTTGAATACGTTTTATTAGTAATTCCTGGTCATACTCAATATTAAATTGCTCCAAAAGCTTTTTTAAATCATCATTGAGAGTGAAGGTCGTAGCAACCGAACAGTAATCACTCCCATGTTTTATTACATTATCAGAGAATTTGTTACCTAAAGAGAACAAAATTGCATCTAGCAAAATAGACTTACCAGCTCCGGTTTCTCCGGTAATTACACATAGTCCTTTTTCAAACTCTATCTCCAATTCGTCTATCAGAATAAAATTCTTAACCGAAAGACTTTGTAACATTATATTTCATTCTTTTAAAGAGTTATTAATTAGTGAGTAGCAATATTTATACCAAGTACTGTCAGGATAGTTATGACCGAGTACCGCGGCATATTTCTTTGCTTCATTGCTAAGCCCTAGCATTAAATAACTTTCCACTAAGCGATAAAGTGCTTCTGGTATATGTGATGTAGTTTGGTAATTATCAACAATAAGCTGGAATCTATTAATAGCAGCTATAGGGTTATTTTGTTTGAGATAATAACGACCTACATCCATCTCCTTGCCAGCTAAATGATCATTTACTAAATCGATTTTTAAAGCTGCATCAATTGAATATTTTGTTTTTGGGAAGAGTCTTATCACCTCTTCAAAACTCTTTTTAGCTAAAAAGGTTCTTGATTGATCAAGTTGTACATTCGAGATTTGCATATAATAGGATAATGCCTTTAGGTAATAGGCATATGCAATATATTGATGCATTGGATGAAGCTTAATAAAGATGTCCAGTACATCTACTACTTCTTCATACTGAGCTGCAAGGAATAAAGAATATGACTGCATTAACTCAGCTTGAGGAGTCATTTTATTACCAGGATCTTGATAAAAAATCCTCGAAAATTCTTCAGCAGCTTTCAAATATTGTTGCTTTTCCAGTAAAATAAGACCATCATTGTATAATTCTGAAGCTGGAACTATTAAGTCTTCACCCGTCTTCTTAGTTTTACAACCGGATAGGATTAAGCAGGTAGTGATTGTATAAAATAATAATTTTGCTAATTTCATCATAGAACTTGATAAGTTTTTTAAACTTAATTTATACACGAAACATCAGGAATTATACAAGATTATTTTAAAAATTATTATTTCGATAAAAGTTCTTCAATAGTTTCCATAATGATCTCCCTATATAAAATTTATTTTGTCTTAGCACAATATCCGTTAAAGAGTAATTATCTCATTGACATTTCATTTAAAACAAAATCAATTAATTTTCTTGAAATACTTGCTCTCTCTGGTAATGTAGGAAGTGTATCTACATTAAACCATTGAGCATCTTCTATTTCTTTTTTATCCAATGTAATGTTGCCT
>JAJIYQ010000075.1 GCA_020881075.1 Rickettsia endosymbiont of Labidopullus appendiculatus | reverse complement strand
AAGAAATGATATCACTCAGGCTGAAAATCTTACTAAAGATATTCAGAATAAGACGGTGATAGCCGATAAAGGATATGATAGTAGTGCGTTTGTAGAAAGAAAATAAGGGGTGTGAGGTTGTTATACCACCAAAATCTAATCATAAAATACAACGTGAATATGATAGACATATTTATAAAGAACGGTACTTAATTGAATGTTTCTTTGGTAAAATCAAACATTTTAGGCTTATATTTTCTAGGTTTGATAAAGCCACAACCACCTTTTTAGCCTTTCTAAATTTCGTTGGAGCTTTAATATTGTTACGTTAAAAATTTTGTCAACAGAACCTAGGTTTGGTTAATACTTTAACCACAGATTATGTCATAGACAGTGAGCGAGAATCAGGCGATGGTCGTCCAGATATTGTAATGATCCCGAAAGTGGGTAAAGGGGATAAAGCGATGATTATCGAGTATAAAATCGCTAAATCTTCAGAAGACTTAGGATCTATAGCTAAATCTGGTCTACAACAAATTATTAATAGGAAATATGATAGTAAAATAAAAGAATACCAACATGTAAAACAAATATTAAAAATTTCCATGGCATTTTGTGAAAAAAATATGGAGTTGCAATATGATGTAACGAAGCTTTAACAATAGAGCATCATGACTTGGATAATAAGTAATTTAGTGCCTGTTTGGTTTCCGAAATACGAATTTTATCATTTTGCATTTTTGGGGCATTTCAGAACCCCGAAAAGTTTTATACGTTTCAGAAGCTAGAGTCATCAGTATTGGCATCAAGCATGGTAGCTTCTAAATCTTTATCAACTGTACATATTGCATTAATTGTTCCCATATTCCTCGATCAACCCAACGTTTGAAACGTCGATGAACTGAACACCAACAGCCATAAGAAGATGGTAAAAGACGCCATTGACATCCACTTCTTACCATAAACCATATACCCTCTACAAACTGTCTTAAAGTTATCTCATCTTCAGTATGTATATCTTTTATTTGTCACAAAAAATCTAAAATTTGTTCCCATGCATTCGAATCTATGTAATACTTCATTCCGGTAGTCCTTCTGCCTTGAATAACCGAAGACTACAATTTTCTTACATAAATTTAAATTTTTTGTTCACCTAGTGGTACGCTCCGTTCACTCACCCATTATTTTACGTTCCAATTCTCCAAATGAGTTCTGAAGTCTCCCTGTCAAAAAACTGCTATGAAGAGCTATATCTTCTTCAAAAAGAAGAAACTTTTTATCAAGCAAATTAAGTTGTTTTTTCTTTTCCTCTTCCGTTAAGAAAGAATATTTAATACTATTATAGACGACTTGTTTTAATTGATCATAAGATGGCTTATAACGACTAATAAATAACAAATATTCTTGAGTTAAATTATTGCGTAATACTCCTGCATCATCAGTGCAGATTGCGATTGGCACCCCATAACGCATATATAGCTTGATAGGATGGTCATCACCTACGACTCCTAAAATAAATTCATTACTACTTAAATTAATTTCAACAGGTATATTCTTTTCCACTAATGTTCTTATTAGTTGGTAAGGATTAGATTCATGCATAATATCTACTCCGTGACCAATACGATTTGCCCCGGCTATCAATATGGCATCCCAAATATGATGACGTAGCCCTTCTGGAGGAACTAACCCTAATGCTAATTCACCAGCATGCAAAGATAATTTAACATTAGGAAATTTTTGTTTAAGAAAATGAAACATTTTCATATGTAATGTATAATCTTTGATTGCAACAACTGAGTTTTCTGTACCGACTATATTCACCCCAACTATTTTAGGATTATCTTGTGCTAAAGAAAAGGCTGAATACAAACCAGAAAATACCATAGATGGCTTACTTTCACGGAATACATATGGTTGAAACCGCAGAGTAAAGTGATCATTGTCAATATCTTTCGATGCATCTGTTACTATTGTTGAATAGTGAGTAATAGCTTGCTGTATAACTTTATCCTGATCTAATAATGACGTAGCTTTTGCTAAAACTTGATTAATAGCAAGATCATCTGTATTACTTGTTAACTTATTAATCTCATCTAAAGCAACGTTTGTACTAATAGGAGCAAAAGGAAATATAGTTTCTATATATTGCACATTTTCTGCTTCTGCCCTATTCTTCAAACCTATCAAAGCATATTTAATAATATAGTCTTCTAACAAACCAAAATAATTAAAACAATCAAAAAATCTGGCATCTGGTGATAATTGTTTGTGATAATGATTGTTAAAATTTTCTATTGACCAAAGTGACACGAGCTGATTATATTTGTGTATATCAGCACGTATCTCATCTACAGTCATACATTTTTTCGTAGGTTTTTTAAGAATTTCATAACTGTTAGGATCAATACAAAATCCTTCCTTCTTAACATAATCTAATAAAGTTTCAGCATAAATAGCACCGATAAAATGATGATGAATATCACCACCCTTGGGCAATATATTTACCAACATACCAAGCTCTGCTATAGGAAGAGCATTAGAGGTGATTAAACTATTGTAATAATCACGTGTAATGAGATAATGATTATTTTCATTTGTTTTTACAGTGTCTGCGTAAGTTTGCATATTAAATATACTACCAATTAATAATAGTGGGGTAATGAGTCTTAGTGAAATTATGAATTTTATGAAATTTAACATTATTTATCATATATTGTTTCTCCTACATGTATGCATCGAATAACCAAAAACTATATTTGAATTTTCTTTAATTAATGCAGAAATAGGCGGGGTTATAACATGTTTCTTTTTAAAACACACGCTTTATAACATAATTAATTTTCGATGCAAACTATATTTTAATGAATTTGCTGTAAAACTATAAAAAAAGTAATATAGGCAACTACAAATAAAACTATATACATGGTGTAATTAAATATGTAGCCTGTTTGCGATCTACTTACCAAAATCCCAAAGTAATTTATTGTTTTGGCAAAATTACTTGGACCAAATCTATCAATGACTCTTTGGTCAATCAAATTCAATAGCTTACTTAAGTTGGCAACTAATCTTACTATCAGCAAGTCATACAGTTCATCAAAATAATATTTATTTATCAACAGCTTCCTCACAAATGTTTTCCTCATAAATGTTATTTTCACTTTATCAATAATATTCTTATAAAAATAAATACCCACAACAATACCCATTAATCCCACAACCATTGGTAATAATTTTATATAAATAGGTGGATGATTGGCTAATCTTTGATAAATATGAATATTGAATATACTATCAAGGAAATAACCATTTGGTTTGTCAAGAGCAAGAATATAATGACCTATCATCCCCGCAACAAAACTACCTACCACTAAAAGATTAAGTGGCAGATTCATAATATTGGGTGATTCGTAAGCGTGATTAAATTGCTCTATAGTTAATCTAGTTTTTCCATGAAATACTAATAAGATAATTTTCATAGAATAAATGGCAGTCAAAATTGCTGCCACAATTCCAAGAATAAACACTGTAGTACCTATGACCCCACCGCTACTATATGCTAGCTCTAAAATAGCATCTTTTGAATAGAATCCAGCTAAAGGATAAATACCGATCAGTGCCAGTGAGCCGATTAAGAAATTACAGTAAGTAACTGGCATTTTATCTTTCAAACCACCCATCTTAAAAATATCTTGCTGATGACAAGCGTGAATAACACTACCAGCTGATAAAAATAATAAAGCTTTAAAAAATGCATGAGTAACTAAATGAAAAATACCAGCATTATAAGCTGATACACCGCAAGCAAGAAACATATAGCCAAGCTGGCTACAAGTGGAATAGGCAATAATTTTTTTTATATCATTCTGAACTATGGCAATAGTTGCCGCAAATATACAGGTAATACCGCCAATAATAGCAATAAAGCTCAATACCCCTACACTATATTCAAATAAATAAGAACACCTAGCTACTAAAAATACTCCAGCTGTTACCATAGTTGCAGCATGAATAAGTGCTGAGACTGGCGTTGGACCTTCCATGGCATCTGGTAGCCATATATGCAAGCCAATTTGAGCTGACTTGCCCATACATCCAAGGAATAATAGCAAACAGACTATGTCAATTATCGATACTGTAAAACCCCATATACTCAATTGTATATTAGACAATAATTGGGCTTTATCAAATACGCTAGCAAAATCAACTACCCCAAAATAAACAATAATGGTAATAATCCCCACTATAAAGGCAAAATCCCCTATCCTATTGACGATAAAGGCTTTAATTGCTGCTTTATTTGCCGTTTCTTTTTGATACCAAAAACCAATTAATAAGTACGAACATAAACCAACACCTTCCCAACCAAAAAATAATTGGACAAAATTATCGGCTGATACCAAAGCTAGCATAAAGAAGGTAAATAATGATAAAAATGATAAAAATTTAGGTAACCCCTCATCATCTGCCATATAGCCAAGAGAATAAATATGTACCACCGCTGAAATCCAAGTAACCACTATAAACATAATAGCGGTCAGCTGATCGACATAAATTGCCCAATCTATCTTCATCTCACCAATTACTAGCCATTTTGCTAAAATTAGATGAATAATGGTTTTGTTTATTGCCACATTATAAAATATAAAGCTAGCGAATATTGCCGCTAAACTTATTGCAATAGTGGCAATGCAAGATGCTTGCTTCTTGCTAAAACACTGACAAAACAAACCATTAATCATACCAGATATTAATGGTAACATTACCGTGAATATTGCTAATGCATTTACCATACCAATTCCTAAAATCACTTCCTAAAATTACCCTTTCATCTGATTCATATCATTCAGTTCTATCGAACCTTTATTTCTAAAATAAACTAATAATATTGCAAGACCTATAGAAGTTTCGGCAGCTGCTATTGTTAAGATTATTATACTAAAAATTTGACCCGATATCTCATGGGCATAAGCAGAGAATGCAACAAAATTGATGTTGACAGCTAGCAGCATCAATTCAATCGACATCAGAATTGTTATGACATTCTTACGATGCATAAACAAACCGACCATTCCTATACTAAAAATCAATGCCGACAAAATTAAATAATGTTCCAAAGTAATAGTACTAATCATATTGAATTTCTTCCACTCCTTCACTTAAACGTGGTTTAACCATTAATATACAATTATCCTTGTTTTTAGCATGTTGCTTGGCAATATCCTGCCTCCTAACTCCACTACGATGCCTAATAGTTAGAGTAATACAAGATATCATTGCCATAAATAGAATAATACCTGAAATTTGGAAAGGTAAAATATATTCAGTATATAGTACCAGCCCAATAGCATGAGTATTAGAGTCAATTGATGAGAAGTTGGAGACGTTGTCCCTCGTCGCTCGCCTATTACTTATAGGCGTCGCTCCATCGCTCCTAGCCCCAAATTCTCCTGAATTGACTATAGTATGGTTAGCTATCTCTGAAGAGTCCATATTATCTAACACTATACCTTTTACACCTAAGCAAATTATCAAAGCAAGATCAGCAAACATAATGAGTGCTACAGTCATACTGATCAATAAGTTTTTTTTGAATTGTACAATAATATCCATAAAACGAATATTCAACATCATTATAACAAACAAAAACAATACTGCTACCGCTCCAACATATATTACAACCAACATCATTGCTAAAAATTCTGCTCCTAATAGAATCATTAGCCCTGAAGCATTACAGAAAGTAAAGATCAGCCATAACACAGAATAAACAGGATTTTTACTCATGACCACCAAAACACTACTTATAACCATTAGCCCGGCAAATAAATAAAAAAACATTTCCATAATTATCTACCCGTAATTATTTATATTTATAATCATTATGTAGCTTAATTGCTAATTCTTGCTCCCACATATCACCATTCTTCAATAAATTTTCTTTATCATAAAGCAATTCTTGATGACTAATAGTAGCAAATTCAAAATTAGGACCTTCCACTATCGCATCAACTGGGCATGCTTCTTGGCATAGACCACAATAAATACACTTAGTCATATCAATATCATATCTAGTAGTACGCCTACTACCATCTGCTCTTTCTTTTGCCTCAATAATAATAGCCTGAGCTGGACAGATTGCTTCGCAAAGCTTACAGGCAATACAACGTTCTTCACCATTAGCGTAACGCCTTAATGCATGTTCACCCTTAAATCTTGGGCTTATCCGCCCCTTCTCATAGGGATAATTTATCGTTACTTTAGGTTTAAAGAAATACCTCAAAGTTAGACTAAGCCCCGATAGTATTTCAAATAACAAAAAAGACTTCAGGTAATTAATTATTTTCATTTCATTATACACCAAAAATTTGTAGCACTAAGTATGTTTTACAATTTATTTTCTTATTAGTCTGTTAATTTATTTAATTACAAAAGATATCCAGGGTCATTTTTATTTTCCAATAATTCATTAATTCTGGTAACAGATAGACCCGTCATTTTCGCTATTTCCTCAATAGAATTACCATTTTCTATCATCATTTTTATTAATTCGGCTTTACCTTCTACTCTACCTTCTTCTTTGCCTTCCCTCCGTGCTTTCTTGAGAGTGTTAGCTTCAATACGTAGCCATTTCAGGTGTTCTTCATATGAATCACGTTCTTCTTTAGTGAAATTCATCACATCCAGAACTGTTAGGGCTTTTTTTAGGCTAGCATCATTTAACTCTTTAGGTAAATTATCTTTGTTCAGCAAATCATGTCTCGTTAAAAAAGTACTCCATCTATCAAGAGAGGTTTTTACCTTTTTTACTATGTCTGTCAGCTGTTCCTTCGGATTATTAGTAAACTTATTTAGCTCAATAGTATGCAATTCTAAATCTTTGAAGTATAACAAACCACTATCTTTTTCTACTATATGAAACACATTATGATATTTATTTTCATGTAAAATAGAGGTAAAATTTAATATATGAATACCAATAGCTTTCGATAAAGTAGCATAATCCTCTGCATTCTTTAATTGCTCAGTATATAACTTTGCCCAATAATACAGAGCTCTTTTGTCATAATCATCCGCATCAGTAATTT
>JAJIYQ010000074.1 GCA_020881075.1 Rickettsia endosymbiont of Labidopullus appendiculatus | reverse complement strand
CAAATCCTACTGCGAATACACAGAGACTTAACATTATTTGTATAAATTCTGAATTTCCAGGAAAAAACGTACGACCAATCGTTAGTGAGAATACTGAGTATACTGTGAAATCGTAATATTCTAGTATATTTCCTGAAATTGCTGATAAAAAAACGGACTTAGGTTTACTCATCTATATCTTATCAATAAATTTAATTAAATCGGATTATAGACAACTTAACCAACTTATAAAGCGTAAAATATATTTTATTTTCTTTTGATAAGTATCTTTTTAAAAAATCAATAACACCAATTATATCATAACCTTATTTACCATATCGTTGTAGTTTTGTCAACCCTTAGTTTTACAGTAACATAATTGTTACTATATAATTAATTTTTATCTAATAATTAGCAACTTATTTCGTCTATTGCTTGATATTTTTTTGTAAAATCATTACTATAAATTAAGCGAAATGTAGTAATCTATAATAATATATGGAGTTATTTTATGGCTACACAAATTTCTATAGCCAATTCAGAAAAATTTGAGACTAAGAGCGATGGAGCGAAGCTTACAAGTAATATAAGTAATAGGCGGGCGGCGAGTGAGGATGTCACCAATTTCTCATCAACTGGCATAACCAAAGAGGCAGGGAGTCATTTGCCTTCCTCTACGAATGTAGGCTCGGTGCTTGCTCTCTCAGGTGGTGGGGTCAAGGGAATTATGCAATTGGAGATGCTTGCAGAAATGGAAAGCCAAACTGGTATGCCTATATCTAAACTGTTTCCGACTATTACTGGTACTAGTGTTGGGGGATTAATTGCAGTCTTATTAACAATTCCTAAAGAACCTGGATCAACAGAACCGCTTTTTTCAGCAAAAGAAGCTTTAGAATTATTTAAAAGTGCTGTCGCTGATATTTTCCCTCAACATTGGTATCATCGAGGAAAAATGGGGCAAATATTTAGTCATAAATATAGCCAAAAATTTTTTAAGGAACTATTAGACAAATATTTAGGTGATATTAATCTTGAGGATCTTCTATGTCGTGTTCTTATAACGACTTGTGACTTAAATGAAGAAAAGTCTATGATGATGTTTGATAGTCATAATGCTCCTGGTGTTAAAGCAAAAGTTGTAGTCCTCGGTACTACAGCAGCCCCTAGCTATTTTAAAGGTGTGAAGTTTATCGATCAGAACGGTATAGAGCATACTCTTGTTGATGGGGGAGTAGGTTGGAATCGTCCAGGGGCAGAAGCTCTAAAATATTTTAAAAGTGGGTTAAATCGAGAGCAACAAGGAGAACTGTTAGATAACATGACGCTTGTTGCCCTTAACTTTAAATCACCTCATGCAAAAAAAGCACCTCTACCACCTCACCTTGATGGTCTAGTACCTCATATGGCTAATGGGCTAGTGGGGGACATAATGAAAATGGCTCAAGACTCTGCTACAGAAGAAGTTGAACGAGACCTAGGTAAACAGTTTACAGAATTTTTACTTCCTGTACCAAAAGGGTCTACGAAATTAGATAATTCTAAACCAGAGAATATGGCTAAATTAAAAAAGGCTGCTGAAAAATATGTAGAAGATAATAAAGAATTGCTTGCAAAGCTATGTGCAACATTGGTTGAGAATGCTAAGGCTAGAGAGGAAAGCTTAAAACTTCATGAGGCACAAAGTGTTGAGGAGTCTAATATTCTTAGCGAGGATAAAGAGAACGATAATATTGACAAAAAAGCACAAGATAGGGATACTCATGTAATATCAAAAGAATTTGAAGCAAAATTAGCGATAAACTTAAGTGAGAAGCAAGTTGAGTCTTTAAAAGAAGGCTTGATGAAATTATCACCCAAAGAATATGATGTTCTGCAAGTATTCTTAAAAGGATTAAATGACACGCAACTTGAAGCTTTGTCTGCTAACCTTCCTTCAATTGCTGATGGCAATTTTAAAAATGTCAAGATACCTGAACTTAGCCATTTTCAGAATAAATTTCTTGAATTTTTTAGTACAATGTTTGTGCGTGAAGATAATATTATTAATGATGCTATTAGCATTAGCTGTGCTCAAGAATACCATAATGAAGAAGTAGCTTGTGATGGAAGGGGGTCAGAGGTAGCACATTATGTTGATATGGTGTATTAATTGGGGTTGTCTATAAAGCTGTTCGCTAAGTGTCATTACGAGGGTCGCTTTACGGCGGACGTGGCAATTCAAGCTTCATGGATTGCCCGCTCACGTATGTTTGCTCGCAATGACGCCAGAATAATAGATGTTAGTTTACTATAGATAAATGCTAATCGGGTTAGTTATAACAAGCAAAATAAGATTATTTTGAAGACTATATCTTGATATTTACAAAAGATAGCATAGAATAATCAAGCAATAAATTGCTTATGAGTTTATTATGTTACATGGGTCTATTAAAAATAACAATGTTGTTTCTTTAGGAGGAAAACAACATCTGTTCCATCTTGTCGATCCCAGCCCTTGGCCAATTCTTACTTCATTTGCCTTATTGCTTTTAGCTAGCGGTGGCATAATGTTTATGCATGAATATCGATTTGGTGCATATGTTTTTGGGGCTGGTATTCTTTCGGTGATTTTTTGTTTATCTTCCTGGTGGAGGGATGTAATTAAAGAGGGGTTAATTGGAAAACATCATACTGAGCCAGTAAGAATTGGCTTAAGGATAGGTATGGCATTATTTATCTTGTCAGAGATAATGTTTTTTGCGGCATTTTTTGGATCCTTTTTTAACGCAAGTCTTTTTCCTGTAGGGTTGCTAGATGGTGTATGGGTAGTAAAGCCTGGTATATGGTCTCCTGCATCTATTCAAACATTTGATCCTTTTGACATTCCCTTTATTAATACATTGATTCTTTTATTATCTGGTACAACAGTAACATGGGCACATTATGCTCTTGAGGAAAATAATCAGAAAGATTGTATGACTGCTCTTGGCTTTACCATAATACTTGGTGTGTTTTTTAGTTTAATGCAAGCGTACGAATATCATCATGCAACTTTTAAATTTAAAGATGGTATCTATTCTTCTAATTTTTATTTAGCAACAGGCTTCCATGGAGTTCACGTAATAATTGGTACTATATTTTTAAGCGTTTGTTATTATAGAGTACGGCGAGGTGATTTTGTTCAAGGCAATGGTCATCTAGGTTTTGAATTTGCCGCTTGGTACTGGCATTTTGTTGATGTAGTATGGTTGTTTTTGTTCACTTTTGTATATGTTTTTGGTAAATAAACTTTAGAATTAACTAACTTGTAAAAATTGTGACTAAAACACCACGTAAGCCTGTATTCTCCGGCAATTATTCAACTAGATTGCAACTATTCTTATATTAATCCTTGAATTGTAAAAAACTACCATATAGAATCAGCTGCATGTCTAATAATTCGTTAATGAGGTAAAATATGAATATTTATAGACCCTATTCTGAACAGTCTGATAATAACTTTGTCTTGCGTTTGCTGTTTGTTCTTTGCAGTGTTGCTCTGATTATTGCAGCATCAGATGTTTTTGCTGCTGCTAGTGATGATCCAGTAGGTAGTGCGTTGTGCAGTATGATTAAAGTATTTCGTGGAAATACGGCTCGTGGTATAGCAGTTATTGGTATAGTTGTTTTAGGAATTCAAACTCTCAGAGGACAATTAAAATGGGAAGTTGCACTGGTTATTGTGGCTGGGGTTATAATATTGTTTAAAGCTCCTGAAATTATAAATATGGTAGCTGGTACAGCCGCTGCTTCAGAAAAATGTGTATCGTAACCTACATTTTTATTCTATAAGTATTAAACAGTATAAAAGCGTCATTGCGAGGAGACAGTAAGGTTGACGTAGCAATCCAAAAAATGACCAGGAATGGATCAATTATGTTAGCAATAAAAATTTAAATAAATTTGGTTTAAATTTTTATTGCTTCTGCGGAGCTAGTTAAATCACGTAACTTAGCGTTTGCAATCACAATGATCTTCCGCATTAAAGTTACCAGTGCAACTATTTTCTTTTTACCTATGTTGATCAGATTCTCATAAAATACTTTCAGTTCAGAGTTAGAGTTTATAGTAGCCATAGCAGCTACAAACAACATAGGTCTTACAAAATTTGCCCATGAGCTGTATACCTATACCCACTATACTTACCACTATCATTAGATATTGGGGCAACTCCCACTAATGTAAAATACTGTACAAACTAATCAGGTTAGTTGTACAAATAAGAGGTATTATGTTTGAATTAGAACAAAAATATATTGGATTAGTAGCTGGAGTAGATGAAGCTGGCAGAGGACCGCTAGTTGGTCCTGTAGTGGCCGCATCTGTTATTATTGATCAAACAAAAATCATAAATGGTATCAAAGATTCTAAAAAACTTACTAGAGAAAGGAGGAATTTGTTATATGAACAAATAACTCAAAATTATATTTGGTCTGTTGGTATAGTGTATCACGATGAGATAGATATAATTAATATCCTTGAAGCAACTAAAAAGGCTTGTACTATATCAGTGGCAAATCTTTCTGTTAAACCGGATACAGTATTAATAGATGGTAACATGAAATTTAACGATCCAAGATTTATTAGT
The DNA here is from genome assembly GCA_020881075.1 of Rickettsia endosymbiont of Labidopullus appendiculatus. Lineage (GTDB taxonomy): Bacteria > Pseudomonadota > Alphaproteobacteria > Rickettsiales > Rickettsiaceae > Tisiphia. The sequence goes on along the minus strand of JAJIYQ010000074.1, from coordinate 2,497 downwards.
ATAGTAAATGGCGATAATTTATCGATTTCTATTGGAGCAGCATCTATTATTGCAAAAGTTACTAGAGATCGTTTATTACTTGAATATGCTAAAGAATTTCCAGAATATATGTGGCACAAAAACTTCGGCTATGGGACGAAAGAGCATCTAAACGCTATAAGACTTCATGGTTTTTCGTCTTACCATAGAAAAAGTTTTAAGGTAAAAAGCTTTCAATCATAAAGCTAGGTTCAGTGAACGTTCACGGTTTTTTTTGCTATTTTCTTATGATGAATAAAGAATCTGCTCATCAAACGTCTATTATAGTCAATTGATGAGAAGTTGGGGATGTCGTCACTTGTCGCTCGCCTATTACTTATAGGCGTCGCTCCATCGTTCCTAGCCCCAAATTCTCCTGAATTGGCTATAGTGAGGAGCCGCTTTGTGGCGACGCAGCAATCCAAAAAATGACCAGGAATGGACTGCTTCTTGGCTTAAGCCTTTTCGCTAATAGACGTGTTGTACTTTAACTTTTTTCTGTGAACGCTTACTACAACTTTTGGACTAAGCAGTTATCTACTATTACTCCCTCTTGGTTTAAGATGTGATTTAACATTTGCCACAGGCTTTTCTGTTGGTTTTATAGGGGTAGAATCTGCACTAAGTTTCCTCAACCCTTTTACCGCTTCCATGAGAGCATCCTTATCGACAGCAAATTGAACAGGTTTCACCTGTACCTTCGCTCCTGCTGCCGGGGGTTTGTTTACTACTGGTTTAGATAATTGAACACCAGCTGTAGCAGGCATAGGTGGAGGAGGTGGTGGTATTGGTACTCCTCCTTCCTTATTAAGTTCAACCTTAGGAGGAACTTTTGCACTTGCTGCTTGCTTTTCTGTTTCTGCTTTAAGTGCCCCTGCTATTTTTCGATCGTCTATTTCTTCTTGTCTAACTTGGCGTGCTATCTCATCTTTTCTTAGCTTGTCAAATTTAGCAAACTCTTTAAGATGTTTAGGAGAGTCTGGCTTAAATTCAACTTCACCAGCTTTTACCACCCGTGCCTCAAGCTTTCTTTTCAATTCACTCACCATATCCTCTACTGGTTCTACAACTGCTTGATTTACTGGCTTCTTTTCCTTACCTCGAGCTACCAAAGGATCAAGTGGGGTAGTAAACGCCGGGGGCGGTGGTGGTGGAGGGGGCGGTGGAATACCTGGAACAACATCTTCTAGCACTACTAACGGTACTGGTGTAGATATCACTTGAGGTTTAGGAGTTCCCACCAAAGACGGTTGCACTGGGGTTTCTTTTACTGGAATAGTTAGCTATTTGTTCCTGCACAACTTGTTCCTGTATAGTCTGTTTCTGTATATCCTCAGTTCCTTTAACAAAATCTTCTGTTGCTTGTTGTAATTTTTCTTGATGTTGTTTACTAAACGGAGATTTTAAAAAATTAATGAGAGGGATGAACCATGATTTAAACCATGCCTTTATTTGAGTACCAATTGACGAACGACTCTTAATGTTCTCAGCTTTTTCTTCCAACTCTTTTATATCTTTAGCTGTTACATTTTGAAGTGAGTTACTTTTTTCCAAGACATTCATCGCACCAACTAGAATCTTAGCCATATCGTCTAAATCTTTTTTCTCGGCAGAAGATGCTGGCAAATTAGCACTCACTGCAATTACAGCCTCAGCTACCTTATTCACCGCTTCATTGGCAACAGTTAAACTTGTATCATTTTCATTGCCACTTTTCATACAACACTCATAAATTAATTTATATTCTTAAATCCACTTATACAATATAACTTTATTAATCCAACTAAGTCAAGTCTTCTGGCTAAGAAAAAATTACTTACTGATAAAATTTATATTGTGTTTATGCCAGGTATATTTCAATATGTAGACTAAAACTTACAAGACTATGAATATCACAGTTCTATATCTATATTGGAAGGTGGGGTATAAAAAACTAAATAATTAATTATTAAAGATAATTGCTGATAGTGGTCCTATTCTCTTTGTTCGTACTTGTAAGTTGAGCTATAGCCTGTTTGTATAAATCTTCTGTTATTAATTTTTGATGAGTCTTCTGTAAAATCCTGCTAGTGCTGATTTTCCTCTACCTAGGTTAAGTGCCGCTATCCTAAATGCCATACTTGCTTTATTTACTACCTTCTTTGTCCTAGGTTCTGTTGACAAAATTTTTAACGTAACCATATTAAAGCTCCAACGAAATTTAGAAAGGCTAAAAAGGTGGTTGGGGCTTTATCAAACCTAGAAAATATACGCCTGAAATGTTTGATTTTCCCAAAGAAACATTCAATTAAATGGCGTTCTTTATAAATATGTTTATCATATTGACGTTGTACTTTACGATTAGATTTTGGTGGTATAACAACCTCACACCCCTTATTTTCTTTCTACAAACGCACTACTATCATATCCTTTATCGGCTATCACCGTCTTATTCTGAATATCTTTAGTAAGATTTTCAGCCTGAGTGATATCATTTCTT
>JAJIYQ010000073.1 GCA_020881075.1 Rickettsia endosymbiont of Labidopullus appendiculatus | reverse complement strand
CTTTTCTTCTATTGAATTAAGGAAAAAATAAGTAAATGTTAGAAATCCAATTAGCATAGGAATAAAAACAAATATAATGGCATTGCGTTTTCTAACAGATTCTTCACGATCTAAACGACTCTCCTGTTCTTCATATGTTTCTCCCAATTCATTACGCCATACATCTTCTTGTTCTGAATTATTTTCTAGCATTTTATACCTTCTATTAAGTATTATTTACAATGGTTTAGATTATGTCAAGGTTTCTAAAGTAACCTAATTCTAGATAGTTTGCTACTAATAAATATAATTTTCTTGAAATATGTAGGATTAAATCTCAACTGTTTCGTATAATTATCACTAAACAGTAATCCCTTCTATCTCAGTCTTTTCTTGTTCATAAATTTCCTTGATCTCATCTAACTCTAACTGCAAATCAACATGATACATTTTATTATCATCAAAAAATTTATTTGCTGGTATTATTCCACTAATTTATCTAGTTTACCTTCTTTTTCAAGTTCATAAAGAGCGTCGCACCCACCAATATGCTTATCATTAATGAATATTTGTGGTAATGTACGTTGTCCACTAGCTTTATGCTGTAGATCTGCTCTTTGCATATCATTATAATTATCTACGTTTATTTCTTTGTAAGATATATTTTTTTGATTAAGTAGCTTTTTGGCCTTAGTGCAATAGGGGCAATGTGTTAATGTATAAATAATGACCGTGACAAATATGCTTTTCATAAAAGTTATCCTATTTAATTGGTTATAAAACTATTATCTACTTATAATAACAAACTAGCAAGTTACAAATTAATGATAAATAATTTTTCGATAGTATCTAAATACAGTCCAGCTGGCGATCAGCCAAAAGCAATTAATGAAGTCATTAAGGGGCTTGAATCGGGATTGCCTTCACAAATACTTTTTGGCATTACTGGTTCCGGTAAAACCTTTACTATGGCAAATATTATTGAGAGAACCGGTAGACCGTCACTTATTATGGCTCATAATAAAACGTTAGCTGCCCAAATCTATTCAGAAATGAAGGCAATTTTTCCAAATAATGCCGTTGAATATTTTGTATCATATTATGATTATTTCCAACCCGAAGCATATATTGCAAAAACCGATACTTATATAGAAAAAGATTCTTCGATAAATGAACAGATAGATTTATTAAGACACTCTGCTACTAGGTCTCTTTTAGAACGTAGGGATGTAATTGTTGTATCTTCTGTTTCTTGTATTTATGGTCTTGGTTCACCAGGTCTTTATTATCAGATGACTATAAGCCTTAAGTCTGGGGAAATTTATGCTAGAGATAAATTGCTCAGTGACCTAGTAAGCTTACAATATAAGCGTAATGATGTGGGATTTGAGCGTGGTACGTTTAGGGTAAAAGGTGATAATATTGATATATTCCCAGTACATTATAACGATAAAGCTTGGCGATTGTCATTTTTTGATAATAAACTAGAATATATCAGCGAATTTGATCCGCTTACAGGTGAAAAATTAGCTAAATTGGAGCAAGCTGTGATTTATGCTAAATCGCACTTTGTAACACCTAAAGAAGTAGTACAAAACGCCATATCACAAATTGAAGAGGAGTTACAACAACGTTTAGAATTTTTTAATACACATGGTAAGTTAGTAGAAGCTCAAAGGTTAAATCAACGTACCCAATATGATATGGAAATGATGATGGAGACTGGCAGTTGTAAAGGTATTGAAAATTATTCTCGGTTTCTAACTGGTAAAGCAAATGGACAGCCACCACCAACCCTATTTGAATATTTACCTAAAGATGCTTTATTATTTGTTGATGAAAGTCACGTATCTGTTCCACAAATTAGAGCAATGTATAATGGTGACAGGGCTAGAAAAACCGTATTAGTGGAACATGGGTTTCGTCTTCCGTCAGCCTTAGATAATAGACCATTAAAATTTGAGGAATGGCAAGATTTTAGACCTCAAACGGTTTTTGTTTCGGCTACACCGGGACCTTTTGAATTGGAAGAGACAGCAGGGGTTATGGTTGAGCAAATCATTAGACCCACAGGGTTACTTGACCCAGAATGTATTATAAAACCAGCAACTAACCAAGTTGAAGATTTGCTAAGCGAAATTCAATCGACAATAAATAAAGGATTTCGTATTTTAGCGATAACATTAACTAAAAAAATGTCAGAAGATTTAACAAATTATCTGCAAGAATTAGGGTATAAAGTATCATATTTGCACTCTAATATTCATACTCTTGAGCGTATTGAAATCATCAAAGATTTACGCCAAGGTACTATAGATATTATTGTTGGTGTTAATCTATTGCGAGAAGGTTTAGATATTCCGGAATGTGGACTTGTTGCCATACTCGATGCTGATAAAGAAGGCTTTTTACGCTCGGAAGTTTCGTTAATTCAAACTATTGGCAGAGCTGCAAGGAATAGTCAAGGAAGGGTAATACTCTATGCAGATCGTATTACCAACTCTATTGACAAGGCAGTAAGTGAGACATATAGGAGAAGAAAAATTCAAGAAGAATATAATAGACAGCATTCTATAATACCCCAAACAATTAATAATCATATCAATGCACTAATTAAATTAGAAAAACTGGATAGTAAGTTAGGTAATAAAAAACAAGCTCATATATTATTGGATAATCCAGTAAAATTAAAAGCTCATATCAATAAATTAAAAAAAGAAATGTACTCAAAAGCTAGTAATTTGGAATTTGAACAGGCAGCAAAAATACGAGATCAAATTAATACGCTAGAAGAAGCCGCTTTAGAGCTAACTTAGTTTAAATAGCCTGCTAATTAATACTTATGTTTGACGTAAGTATTAATATATTGTATAATGATAACTGTAAATATGATCTTCTATGATAAGAAACTTTAAGTGTAAAAAGACAAATATATTATTTGAGGAACATATTTGTGATAAGCAATTCTTTGAAATATCAAAAAAGGCTCTTATTAAGCTTGCAATGATTGATGCAGCAAATATCTTAGATGATTTAATGATACCCCCTGCAAATAGATTAGAGAAATTGCAAGGTGATAGGGCTAATAAATATAGTATTAGAATTAATGATAAATGGAGAATATGCTTTGTTTGGAACAATGGTGATGCTTACGAAGTAGAAATAATTGATTATCATAAATAAAAGGTAACTTATATGTATAAAATTAATCCGGTACACCCTGGCGAAATACTTAAGACTGAATTCCTGGAACCTTTTGGTATTTCGGCTTATAGATTAGCTAAAGATATTGAAGTACCAATTAATAGAATAATAGAGATTGTAAACAAACAAAGAAATATTAGTACTGAAACTGCTCTGTTATTGGCAAAGTATTTCAGTTTATCAGATAGTTTTTGGATTAGGATACAGGCAAGATATGATGAGGCAGTTACTAAGGAAAAAATATTTAACCATCTTGCCTCTATTCATCCTTTAGTTACCATAGGGAAAAGGCATCCTATACTCTAATAGGTGGTTTGAATTAGATTATTTGACATAAAGCAAGGAATTGCATACTATACCGCCATTATAATGTCTTTGGAGAAAGCATGTCATCAAATCGGTTATATTTATTTCGAGATACGCGTTTTTTGCCTATCTTCATAGTACAATTTTGTGGTTGTATGAATGATAATATACTAAAGAATGCGTTAATTATATTAATTACCTATAAACTATCTAGTCAATTGGTGGAATCAGCCCAATTACTTGTACTCGCTGCTAATACTATCTTTGTATTACCTTTTGTAATATTTGCAAGTATTGCAGGGCAAGTAGCTGATAGATATGAGCGATCAACTTTAGTTAAAATCATTAAATTATTTGAACTAACCATAGTGCTTTTTGCTACTTATGGATTTTTTGATAATAGTTTATTAATACTGTTTTTATCTATATTGTTTATGGGTATACACTCGACATTTTTTGGACCAATCAAATATAGTGTTTTGCCAGACCATTTATACCGAGATGAGTTATTGGGAGCTAATGGATTCGTTGAGGCGGGAACATTTATTTCCATTTTAGTTGGTACTATTATTGGAGGATACTACACTATAAGTGGCAATTTAATAATCACTATTCTGATAATGATTGCTGTAATTGGCGTTATTGCTAGTTATTTTATGCCAAAATCAAATAATTCTAATTGTGAAATTAAAATAAAATTAAATTTATTTCGCGAAAATATAGAAATGATTAAATATGCCAAATCTAAAAAGCAGGTATATTTAGCAATTCTTGGCATATCTTGGTTTTGGTTTATCAGTGCGGCAATACTTGCCCAAATTCCAGCTCTTGCTAAAAATACTTTTGGAGCAGATGAAAATGTTGCTAATTTGTTTCTTGCGACATTTTCAATTGGAGTAGGGGTTGGTTCTTTTTGGTGTAGTAAGATTTTGGGGAATGAAATTACCACGAAATATGTTTTTGTTTCAGCGATTGGTGTCAGTATATTTGGTATTGATTTATTTTTTGCCAGTCGAATTAGTGTGGTTCATTATGAACCGGAACAGTTAAAGAGTATATTTGTCTTTTTATCTAAAAAGCATAATTGGCGGATTATTATAGATTTATTTTTTATAGCTGCTATTGCGGGGTTATATATTGTTCCGCTTTTTGCAGTATTACAATATCTTAGCTCCTCAGCTCATCGTAGTAGAATAATTGCTATAAATAATTTTGCTAATGCTGTATTTATGGCTGGGTCTACTGCAATACTTTCGTTGTTATTCTATTGGGAATATTCGATACCATCGGTTATATTATTTATTAGCATACTTAACATAGTGGTAGCTTATTATATTTATCAATTAATCCCTGAAGTAAAAATAGTACCTTTTGCTGTTAACCGAGCTATTTTAAAATTTATTTTTGATTGCATGTACAGAGTGGAAGTAAAAGGTATTGAAAATTTTTATAAAGCTGGCAAAAGATCAGTAGTTATCGCCAATCATATTTCATATCTTGATCCTGCATTACTGGCAACTTATTTACCTGAAGAAATGACTTTTGCCATTAATACAAATATGGCTAAAGTGTGGTGGGTAAAACCATTTTTAACGATGGCAAAAACTCTACCAGTTGATCCCGCTAATGCAATGGCTATAAAGAGTTTAATTAGGGAAGTGCAAAAAGATAAAAAAGTTGCTATCTTTCCCGAAGGAAGAATAAGTATTACTGGTTCCTTAATGAAGATATATGAAGGACCTGGCATGATCGCTGAAAAAGCTGATGCAACAATTTTACCTGTAAGAATAGATGGTACACAGTTTACTAATTTTTCTAAACTTAAAAATATACTAAAAACACGGATATTTCCTAAGGTTACTATCACTATTTTACCACCAGTAAAGTCTCCTGCTAATCAGAATATGGATAATAGGGAAAAGCGTAAATATATAGGTCAGGCTCTTTATGATATTATGACTGATATGATATTTGAAAGCTCTGATTACCAGAATACTATATTTCAGTCTCTCCTTGAAACAGCAAAAGCTTATGGTTTTAACAAAAAAATAATACAAGATATTGATGATAAATCTGTTACCTATCGTCAATTAATATTACAATCTTTTACTTTAGCAAATTTAATAAAACAGGATACAGAAGTAGCTGAGTATATAGGTATTATGCTACCTAACATGGTTGAAACGATTGTTACTTTTTATGCTATGCAAGCCTGTTCCCGTCGACCGGTCATGATTGATTATATGAGTGATGTTAGCAATGTAGTGACCTCGTGCAAAACAACGTCAGTAAAAACCGTCTATACTTCAAGACAATTTGTTGAAAAAGCTGGGTTGCAAGAAATGTTGGCAAAGATCTTAGAAGTTAATATAAAAGTCATTTATCTTGAAGATTTAACAACAAGAATTAGTTTATATTTAAGAATTAAGGCTATGATTGCTAGCTTTTTTCCACAGAGTTATTATAGCAATATGTGTACTAGTTATGACGACAATGATCCGTCAGTTGTAGTATTTACTTCAGGAACTTCAGCTCCTCCTAAGGCTGTAGTATTGTCGCATAGAAACCTGCAAGCTAATAGATGCCAGGTTCTAGCTAAGTTACATTTTAGTCTAGATGATTTTGCCTTTATGGCTTTGCCATTATTTCACTGTTTTGGTTTATCTGGTACAATAATGATGACGCTTAACGGTATACCAGCCTTTCTTTATCCTTCTCCTTTGCATTATCGGAGTGTTCCTGAGGTAATATATGATATTGGAGCAACAATCATATTTGGTACAGATGTATTTTTATATAATTATGCCACCTGTGCTCATCCTTATGATTTTTATTCTATAAGATACGTGTTTGCCAGTAGTGAGAAACTTAGGAAAGAAACAACGCAATTATGGCTCGACAAATTTGGTATAAGAATTTTTGAAGGATATGGGGCATCTGAAACAGCTCCGATAATAGCGTGTAATACTCCCATGCATTATCGTGGTGGAAGTGTAGGTCGTTTGATGCCTAAAATAGAATATTATATTAAACCAATTAACGGAATAGAAGAGGGGGGGCAACTATTTATTAAGGGACCAAATATCATGCTTGGCTATATGCACTCTAATAATCCTGGAGTTATTCATCCAACATCATCAGAAAATTTGGGTCTGGGCTGGTATGATACTGGGGATGTTGTAAAAATTGATAAAGATGGTTATCTTACCTTATTAGGTCGTGTTCAACAATTTACTACAATAGAAGAAGTAATATCACTGGTATTAATAGAGGATTTAGCTAATATAATCGATGTTAATAGTAGACATGTAGCTATTTGTCATGATGATGGTAATAAAAACAGACAAATTTTTCTCTTTACCACCAGTCAGATTATTAATAGGGAAAATTTTATAGAAATGATGGCTAAAAATTCGCTATATTCGAGACAAAATACTGAATTAACAAAATATTTGCCAGAGATTATCCATGTTAAAGAAATACCGATTCTACCAATAGGTAAAGTAAATTATCGGCAAATAACTAAAATGCTTGAAAATTATGGAAAAGCAACTAGAATGCTGGAATGAGGTAAGGAACCTATATTTAATAGAAAAGAATTATGCATAATGTTATTAGTAAAATATTATTGATTATCGTCGTTATCCTAATAGCATTATTTGCTTATAAAACTATGAAGACTCCTAATGCTGTCTCTGCTACGGTTTCGATTAATGCTGCAGATCAGTACTCATTAGATAAAAAAGAAAACATAGAGAAAACTGAAAAAATTGTAAAAGAATATTTACTAAATAATCCTGAAATAATAATTCAGTCAATAGAAGGTCTTCAACGACGTAAAATGCAGGAAATGGAAATAAAAACTGGTGAATATATCAGAGATAATAAATCTGAAATAGAAAATTCTCCTACATCTCCAGTACTTGGTAATCCGAATGGCGATATAACCATTGCTGCTTTTTATGATTATAATTGTGGTTATTGTAAAAAAGGTAGTTATTTTATTAATCAGTTAATTAAATCAGATACGAGCGTTAAAGTCGTTTTGCAACTATATCCACTTCTTGGTGATGCGTCTAATTATGCAGCAGCTATTGCTTTAGCTGTTTATAAGACTACTCCTGATAAGTTTCAGGATATTCATAATGGTTTAATGGAGCTAAAACCTATCACCAAAGAATCTGTAGAAAAATTGCTTCTCGCAAATGATTTAAATATTGAAGTAATCACAGAAGAAATTAATAAGGGGGAGGTATATAAGCTTCTCGAGAAAAATGTTAAATTAGCAAAAGGTTTAAAAATACAGGGAGTTCCTGCCTATATTATTAATGGTAAATTAATTGCAGGAATGATGGATATGGAGCAATTGCAAAGAATAATTGCCGATATAAGAAGCCAAAATAAATTATAATGGTATAGTGGTATGATAGTACCCTACATTTTTTTACTATTTGTCTTATGATGAATAAAAAATTTGGTCACCAAGCGTCATTGCGAGGAGACCGTAAGGTCGACGAAGCAATCCAAAAATGACCAGGAATGGATTGCTTCGTCGGTCTGGCGACCTCCTCGCAATGACGTTTTTATCCTGTTTAATACTTATAGAATAAAAATTGTAGGGTACTGTTATACTCAAGTGATTTGAGTATGTTCAGCTATTGATTGTAACTTTTTAATTATTTTTGGATGGTTGTTTATGTAAATATGTTTGACAAATGTAAAATAATTTGATAAATACTTAATACTAGTATCAATTCCCAAAATTAAGTTAGTTACCCGAAAATATAAATGCTCTCTATGTTCTACTTAAGCCTAGAAGGTTGCCTGCGATAACTAATTAGTTATTTCCGAACGCCTCCTAGCTGGGTTGTTGGAATTTTGTGATACTATATTCCTCAAATTATTAGAGTAGCAGTCTAAACCTTAATCTTTCGTAGGTTTCATGATTTTCCCGGTTTTTAAGCAATAAACCTCTTTTCAAAATAGCCATGAGAGAGGAATTTTTAATAAAAAATTAATCGAAAAATCGTAACTAGTACTTAATAAATGTACACAATGATTCCCTCGATTGATTTTGACAACAAAATGACCTGAAATAATAATTTCTAGGAGGCTGTCTGCTATAACTAATTAATTATATTTTGAGCTATTTTTCGGCGATAATAAATATGATTTTTGGAGGAATATGTACCTATTTCAAGAAAATCATGCTTATTTGCAGCCAAAAAGAGCCAAATATAGAATTACTTTAGTTATTGCAGGTAGCCTTCTAGCACAGTCTAATCTTAACTAATCTAAAGAAAATAAAATATGACAAGAAATACAGTGACTGATAGTAAAGAACCATATGATAATCATTACAATAATAGTATCAAGTATGATAGTCCTAATAAAGATGGTATTGTTACCATCAATCTCAAACAATTAAAACGTAAATCACCTGAAGAGTTGCAAGTACAAGCAGAAAATCTTAACATTGAGAACTCTAGTGCTTTGCTAAAGCAAGAGCTAGTCTTTGCTATACTCAAGAAATCTGTTGAACAGGGTGATTTGATTTCAGGAGAAGGTGTACTGGAAATTCTACCTGATGGGTTTGGGTTTCTTAGATCCCCAGAGGTAAATTATTCCGCCGGTCCTGATGATATTTATATTTCTCCAAGTCAGATTCGTCGTTTTGGACTACGTACAGGGGACACGGTAGAAGGACAAATTAGGGCTCCAAAACCGGGAGAACGTTACTTTGCATTACTGAAAGTAAATAAAGTTAACTTTGAAGAGCCTTCTAAGGCATATCATAGAGTACATTTTGATAATTTAACGCCACTTTATCCTGAAAAGAAATTATCATTAGAACTAGAAGATAATAGTAAGGATTTTAGTACAAGAATAATTGAATTGGTCGCTCCTATGGGTAAAGGACAACGTGCATTGATTGTTGCTCCACCAAGAACTGGTAAAACTGTTCTATTGCAAAATATCGCCCATGCTATTACCACCAATAATCCAGAAGTATTTTTAATCGTTCTGTTAATCGACGAACGCCCAGAAGAAGTTACTGATATGCAGCGTTCAGTGCGTGGTGAAGTGGTTAGTTCAACTTTTGATGAGCCGGCTATTAGGCACGTTCAGCTTGCAGAAATGGTTATTGAAAAAGCTAAAAGGTTAGTAGAACATAAAAAAGATGTGGTAATATTGGTTGACGCAATAACAAGACTTGCGAGAGCTTATAACACTGTTGTACCATCGTCTGGTAAAGTTCTTACAGGAGGGGTTGATGCAAATGCATTACAACGACCAAAAAGATTCTTTGGAGCGGCGAGAAATATTGAAAATGGTGGTTCATTAACTATAATAGGAACTGCTTTAATTGATACCGGTTCGCGTATGGATGAGGTGATCTTTGAAGAATTTAAAGGTACTGGTAACTCTGAGATAGTTCTCGATCGCAAAATAGCTGATAAACGTATTTACCCTGCGATTGATATTACTAAATCTGGTACACGTAAAGAGGAGTTATTGGTTGATAAAGCTATTTTAACAAAAATGTGGGTTCTTCGTAGAATTATTAATCCAATGGGGACTATAGATGCAGCAGAATTTTTAATTGATAAACTTAAAAATACTAAAACTAATACAGAATTTTTTGATTCAATGAATTCGTAAAATGCTTTTCAGGAGGAAGTATGACTAAAAGAACAAAGATTGCTTTAATTGGCAGTGGCAATATCGGTGGAACACTTGCACATTTGATAAGTCTAAGAGAACTTGGTGACGTAGTTATGTTCGATATATCTCAAGGCTTTCCGCAGGGTAAGACTTTAGATATATCACAAGCTGGAGCTATTACAGGGTCGGATGCAATTACCACAGGTACTAATGATTATAAAGATATAGAAGGTTCAGATGCTATAATTGTTACAGCCGGAGTGCCACGTTTGCCCGGAATGAGTCGTGATGATTTAATTAATGTTAATAGCACTGTTATAAAAACTGTGGCTAGCAACATTAAGCAATATGCACCGAACGCTTTTGTTATTGTTATAACCAATCCGCTTGATGCTATGGTTTATGTAATGTTAAAAGAGAGTGGGCTACCTAGCAATAGAGTAGTTGGTATGGCGGGGGTACTTGACTCAGCAAGATTTAACCTTTTCCTGGCTCATGAATTTAATGTTTCTGTAGAAAATGTTAGTAGTTTTGTGCTTGGAGGGCATGGTGACTCAATGGTTCCTTTGGTTAGATATTCAACAATTAATGGGATACCAGTTTTAGATTTAGTAGAAATGGGATGGTCAACGAAGGAACGTATTAACGCAATAATAGATCGTACAAGAAATGGTGGTGGAGAAATTGTTTCACTACTTAAAACGGGTTCTGCCTATTACGCTCCGGCAACATCTGCTATCGAAATGTTAGAGAGTTATCTAAAAGATAAACGCAAAATATTAAGTTGTGCTGCTTATCTTCAAGGGGAATATGGAGTAAAAAATATGTATGTCGGTGTACCGGTTATTATTGGTAAAAATGGTGTGGAAAAAATAGTAGAAATAAAATTAAATACTGAAGAACAAGATTTATTTAACAAATCAGTAGATGGAGTTAAAAAGTTAATTGAGTCAGTAAAATAGTATGCTCAGTATAATCTCACCAGCGAAAACTCAAGATTTTACTTCTCAAATAGTGGGGTTGCCATCGATGCAACCCCATTTTTTTACTAAAACACAAGTTCTTTTACAAATATGTAAAAATTTGTCACAAAATCAGATTAAGCAGTTAATGGGGGTTAGTGATAAACTGGCTGAGCTTAATTATCATAGATTTCAAGATTTTGATAATCAGCCTCAGAAGCAAGCGATATTTGCCTATGATGGGGATGTTTACCATAATATTGATAGACAGAATTTTACCGCAGAGCAGTGGGATTTCTTGCAAGGACACACGTTAATTATATCAGGTTTATACGGTGCACTAAGAGTTTTTGAAAAAATAAAATCTTATCGACTAGAAATGTCAACAAAATTGCCAAATTTTGAAAAATTATCAAATTTCTGGCAAAACGATATTACCAATTATATAAATCAAATATTAGCAACTCATCAAAATAAATATCTCATCAACCTAGCTTCCAATGAATATTCCTGCGTCATCAATCAAAATGATCTTAAATACCCAATAATTAATATATATTTTAAAGAAAGAAGAAATAATAAATTACAAATAATAGCAATAAATTCCAAAAAGGCTAGGGGCAGCATGTTTAATTTTATTGCAGAAAATCTTATAGACCTCCCTGAAAAATTAAAACACTTCTCTAAACAAAATTATCAATATAGCGAAACCGAGTCTTCCAATAACGATTGGATATTTGTTAAAAATGCATAAGTTGCAACATTGTCATTACATTTAAATTTAAAGCTAATAACTTGTAATTATATCTGTTAATTATATTTAAACTTTTTGCTATTTTGATTATTATTTTATTAATGACTTATAAAATTAGTGGAATTATTTATGGAATTTAATCGTAACAAAGCAATTATTGGCTTTCTTAAAGCCAATGAGGAACAAAAATTTACTCCTATTCAAATAGCTGAATGGCTAGTAAAAACTTATCCTGAGGAAGTCAAAAAGAAAGCAGAAAGAAGTAAAAACGGAACACTGCTTAATGTAAATGATTCATCGAAAAAGGATAAAATGATGTTAGGAATTCTTAGTGGAGAAATGCATAAAAATTGGTTTCAAGACATACAAAATCAGGAACCTAATATTAAGAAAGAAGACTATCCACGTAGATATTATTATACTAAAGAAACTAAGCAGATAGAGATGGAATATACTGAAAAAAAACCAAACATAAAAGAAAAAGAGATATACCCAAAGCTTTTAGACTTTCTTTTAAAAGAGTTGGGTGTTCATAGCAAAATTATTAATGACAAATGTTCTTCAAACTATAAAGGTACTAACGGTAATAAATGGTTACATCCTGATCTAGTAGGAATGGAGTATCTTACTAAAGATTGGGCATTAGCAATCAAGGATTGTGTGCAACAATTTGTCGATAAAAAAGCTAAGCTTTGGTCTTTTGAGGTAAAGGTCGTAATTGATAGTGCTAATGTGCGACAATCTTTTTTTCAAGCCCTATCAAATTCCTCATGGGCTCATTATGGATATTTAGTAGCTTCTTCTTTAGTAGAAGGCAAGGGCGGAAGTACTTTACGGGAGCTGGAAATTCTTGCTGCTAGACATGGTATAGGATTTATTTTATTAAATATAAAAGATCAAGTTGAGAAAGGTCGAATACTAATCCCTGCAAAAGAAAGGTTAGAAATTGATTGGGATATGGCTAATAGATTAGTTAAAGAGAATAAGGGATTTGAATCTTTTATAGGAGAGATTAAAGATTTTTGTATGACAGGGAAAACTAGACTTTCCTAATGGAATAACAATAATTAGTACTTTGTGTGTTTTTAAACCTTAAGCCGAAGAGCTGTAATTATAGTGTCCTACAATTTTTATTCTATAAGTATACTCGAATGGTTTGGAGAATTGGTTCCTGCAAATACTTGCGGGGTCTTCATGTACTCACATAGCTCATGTACACTGCTGTAGGTTCGCCCCTCATTTTCAAATCCAATTCTCCAAATCATTTGAGTATAAAACTCTCATGCTATATTAAGACCGTGATATTGTTGCAACCAAAAATTTATTATTTTAACTTTTCTATACTATTTTTCATTGCTATCATTAGTCAAATCATCAACTATTATATAATAAGTATATTAAACAGCAAATAAAAGTAACATGGGAAATATACACTATAGGAAGTCAACAATAACATTAAGTCAGTTATGAGTGAACTTGTTCAAGAAAATACCAGGATTATTCCTGATCGGCAGACTAGCCTTACCAGAGAACAAAAAGAAGTTGTGGGGCTGCTTTCAATAGGAACATTTTTAGAATATTTTGATTTGATGCTTTATGTGCATTTAGCAGTATTATTAAACGAGTTGTTTTTCCCTAAATATGAGGCTTTTGCCGCATCTATGTTAACGGCTTTTGTATTTTGTTCTACTTTTATTTTTCGTCCAATTGGTGCATTAATTTTTGGCTATATTGGAGATAGAGTAGGGCGGAAAGCAACGGTTGTTATTACTACCATTATGATGGCAATTTCATGCGTCATAATGGCAAATGTTCCAACTTATGCTCAAATTGGTATTACCGCTTCTATAATAATTACGGTCTGTCGTATACTACAAGGTATGTCATCAGTAGGCGAAATAGTAGGAGCAGAACTTTATTTAACAGAAACTATAAAACCTCCTATACAATATCCAACAGTAGCTTTTGTTGCCGTTGCTTCTGTTATCGGAACAACAGCTGCACTCGGAATCGCTTCTCTCGTTACATCATATGGCTTGAATTGGCGTCTTGCTTTTTGGATAGGAGCAATAATTGCTTTAGTTGGTGGGGTTTCCAGAACGACTCTCAGAGAAACACCTGATTTTGTTGATGCAAAACTTAGACTAAAAAAGAAATGTAAGAAAGTTAATATTGATATCAAGGAACTTGCTAATGCTCCCATTGTTAATAAAAAAGTTAATAAAAAATTAGTGTTATACTTATTTATAGTAAATTGCGTTTGGCCAGTATGTTTTTATTTCGCTTATGTACATTGTGGTAGTCTTCTAAAAAGTTCTTTTGGTTATAGTGCAGAACAAGTAATACATCAAAATTTTATTGTCTCAATAATACAGTTAGTTGGTATGTCATTTATAAGCTATTTAAGTTACAGGATATATCCACTGAAAATTTTAAAAGTGAAGTTAGTGATATTCTCTATTTTTATTGTATGTTCTCCTTATATTTTAAATAACATAACTGAACCATTTTTTCTATTCTTACTTCAAGCCTTTCTTGTGCTATTTGATTTTGGTCGCGTACCAGCTGTTCCAATATTTTTCAAATATTTCCCAGTTTTTAAACGTTATACTTATAATAGTATGATATATGCTGTATCACGGGCTTTGATGTATGTTATTACTTCTTTTGGAATTTTATTTTTAACAAAATATTTTGGTCATTGGGGGTTGTTAATTATTATGGTTCCAATAAGTGTAGGATTTGCTTTTGGTTTACGTCATTTTCAAAAATTAGAGAAGGAAGCTGGTATTTATGTTGAATAATTGTTGTAGGTTCTGAAGGAGATTCAGTACCTAACAAATGTTTGTAACATAAATTAGTTAATGTATTTTCTAGTTGTTTTGTTCCACAATACATACTAATGCTTATAAAATTTTTAAAAGTCTCTTCTACAATTTTCTCAGGTGAGTTTGCACCAATAGTTTGCGTATTAGCTATAGTCAATTGATGAGAAGTTGGGGACGTCGTCGCTCAATGCTCGCCTATTACTTATAGGCGTTGCTCCATCGTTCCTAGCCCCAAATTCCCCTGAATTGACTATATATATTCATGATTGATAACCATCAGCTTTTATTGTTGCCTGAGCTGCGGCAATCCTTGCTATAGGAATGCGGTATGGTGAACATGATACATAATGCAAACCAACTCTATGAAAGAACTCTATAGAATGAGGATTACCAGCATGCTCTCCGCATACGCCAAGTTTTAATGTAGGGTTGCTCTTTAAACCACGTTTTATAGCAATTTTTATTAACTCCCCTACCCCTTCCTCATCTAATTTACTAAAAGGATCAAATGCAAAGATTTTTTTCTCCAAATAATCCGGGAAAAATGAGGCTACATCATCTCGAGAAATACCGTAAGTTGTTTGGGTCAAATCATTAGTACCAAAACTAAAATAATCTAGCTCTTCAGCAATCTCTCCAGCTTTTAAAGCCGCTCTTGGTAGCTCAATCATCGTACCAAGAGTAAAAAACTTGCATTTGTTAATAGACCTCTTGCAAAACTCTACTTCTGCTGGTAATTTGTGCGTCGATCCGGTACTCGAATCCTCACGTACACTTGAGTACGCTGCGGTTCTGCGTTCCGTGTCTCCTACAAATTCCTCAGCATAAGCGAGTTTTGCAAGAGGTCTATAGTCAATT
>JAJIYQ010000072.1 GCA_020881075.1 Rickettsia endosymbiont of Labidopullus appendiculatus | reverse complement strand
AATATCTATACCAATTGTGGTAACTTCCATATGGACCTCCTTATTGTTGTTTAGGATTCATTTCCTATCCTAGAAGATTAGCATTTGCTTCTCATTCTGTATATAGGGTAGGTCCATACCATTAATTCAGGAAAATTTGGGACTAGGAGCGATGGAGCGACGCCTATAAGTAATAGGCGAGCGACGAGTAACAACGTCCCCAACTTCTCATCAATTGACTATAGCATCATCCACCCTTAGCGGCTCCTACTCCTTTTCCCTGATTACTAATACGAAAAGCTTCACTTTTATTCTTGCTTAAAAAGCCACTAAAATCTTCTTTGGTAAATTTAAACTCCTTTATATTCTTTACTGAATCTTTTTCTGTATTCAATCTTTTATCTTGTTTTTCATCAATAGATAGTAATTTTATAAAATCTTCTTTAATTTTATTTGATGTTGTTGGAGAGTTTAAAGTCTTAATCAGCGATTCTAATGCCTTAGTATCATTTCTGACTTCTTTACTTCGGTTAGTTGCTGCGAGTATAACATAATCTTTTAAGGTACTCTTATTATCTTTTCCTTCCCAACGTTCTGAAGTACAAAAAGATAAAAGTGCATCAGCTTTTGCTTGATGACTTCGAGTATCATGACGATTTTGCCAATCTTTCTCAGTTGGCTTTGCCGGAATTATATGGTCTAACATTTTATGAGAAAATGTTTTATTCAAATTATCATTATCATAAACCTCATAGACGCTTAGAAGGAATTTTTGCTGTTTAAAGTTTTCATCTACCCTCTTACCTAACTCGTAATTATCTAAATATTCCAACGTCTGAAAACGTCCTTTAATATGCAAGTAACCTGCATATTTCTGAGCATCGTCAAAATCAAGAGTGGATATACCTTGAGTATCTAATGTCACCGTGTTTAATGCATTCTCACGTAAATTAGTAAGAGTAGCTTTATCAGTTTCCGTATATTTAAAATGTCCACCAACTTGAGCCAGAGTTTTATATACTACATCCATTAAAAATTTTATTAGAGCACTTGGACTGTCAAAGGGCTTGGCACTATATATTGCCACATTTGTTGAAGCATCCATACCACTACCAAAAGCAAGAGCCAGTACCCTACCCTGTTTTTTTGCTAGAGCGACATTATCAGAACCCTCTAATTTTTCGGCAGAATCTTCTAATTTTTCAGCAGAATCCACTTTATTCTCATTTTCAGGAAAATATCCAATAGGTACATTGTCCCTATATCCCCCATCAACATATTCAACCCCATCAATTGTTACTGGTTGAAAAACTATAGGAATTGAAGCAGAGGCACGGCAAGCTAAAGCAATTTCAACATCAGGGCTATTTTCTGCACTAAAAATTTGCAACGTACCATTATCTCGATTTACTGCAGTAATTAATAAATCTTTAAATAGCTCTGAATCAACAAGTCTTAAAAGAGCTAAATCCTTAAAAAGGATTTTCCCACCAGCTTGACATTTTTCCATTAATTCACTGAACTCTTTACCATTAGAGTCTATGATAGTTTGAATTTTATCAAATTGCTTATTTAGCTGTTGTTTTTGAAAATCCAACCCTTGAATATTCTCATTTATATCACTAATCTGTTGACTATTAATATCCTTTTGTTGTTTTAATTGTTCAATCGAGTTTAAAAGCTCTTGCTTTTTTTGCTCTAACTTTTCTTGCTGTTGTACAATCCTATCACGACCTGACTGACAAAGCTCTGCAAAATTCTTGCCATTCAAAAAATTTAACACCCCTGTTCTGATTGTCTTATCTAAAAGACCATATAATGGGGTACCATCCTTGCCAATCTGCACCGGACCAGCCGAAAATCCTTGCGTACCAAGTAAACCTTTAAGATTAGTCTCTTTTGAAATTTTCTCAAATTCTTCAGGAGGGATACCACAGGCAACCATCGCCGCACTTATCGCCCCAGCAGATGAGCCTGCAACCGCCTTAACCATTCCAACTGCTCCAGATTCTGCCAAGGCTGAATAAACACCGGAATATATTGCCCCCTTGGCTCCTCCCCCACTAAATACCAAATACTCAAAAGGAGTTTTTTGCCTTTCCAGCATTTCTTCTATATTACCCATAAATTTTACTCAACATTTAATTTTACCACCTTACTCATGACCTTTGCAGACCATGTATATCTACTCAATATACCTCTTGCAAAACTATACTTCTGCTGGTAATTTGGACAATGATGCGGTACTCGAATCCTCACGTACATTAGAGTACGCTGCGGTTCTGCGTTCCGCGTCTCCTTCAAATTCCTCAGCATAAGCGAGTTTTGCAAGAGGTATATTGTGCATAAGCGTCATTGCGAGAAGGCATAGCCGACGAAGCAATCCACAAAAGTAACCAAATGGATTGCCACGCTCACATACGTTCGCTCGCAATGACGAGTTATAGGCTTATACGTCATTGCGTAGCCGACGAAGCTTTTTGTGCCTACCCTTCTCCCCTGCTTTGGTGCGGGGTCTAGATTCCGCACCGAAGCGGGAATGACAATTTACAACTTAATGTCACCCCTGCGTAAGCAGGGGGGCTAGATTCCCGCAATTGCTCATAAACGTCAGTTAATGACAAACATTATCCGGTTAAATATTTTTCAGGATAGCTATTGTCATCTTCTATGATAATCTTTCTGCCTGGTAAATTTAGTAGAAGATAGGAATAATCCGGTTCCTATAACTAAAAATACTGAAACAGTAAAAATACTAGCTATCATAAAATGCCCAAACATTGCTAAAATTAGCGTAGTAATACAGACCATGATCATAAATATAACCGCACTAACTCTCCCCTTTTTTGTTATGTTTTCATAAACCTCAATACTTTTAATATCCATTTGCTGTCTATGCGTTTGTTCTTTCTCTGCCATAACAATTAATTTTGCCAAGGTGCCTGGATGAAGATTTTCATATTCTTCCATTAAATCTATAGGCGGCATAACATGCTCAAACTTCTTACGATAGAAGCTATTATCTTTTTCTCTAGGATTATTGTTAATTTTTGAATATCCTTTATTCAATCTATTATTACTAGCAAAGAAGCTTTTACTCTCTTTCATATTCTTTTTTTATTTCTTGAAATGTTGAATTAATATATTTTTCTATTTTAACAAAATACTCAGACAAATCTGTCTCTGACTTCTTTCTTATTGTTGTTTTAGATATTTTAAATATACTAAAAAAGCCAGTTAGGAAATGTCTTACAAAATCTTTACTCATTTGGTTTTATTCATTTAATTTTCATATTTATTGCAGCATTCCCGTCATTGCGAAACCATGTAATGGTCGTGGCAATCCACACTCATTAGATTGCTTCGTCACTACTAAAATAACTCCTCGCTAATAGACGATTAAATTCCTCTAAATCACTTTTATAAAATTATCATCAGGAATCAATGACTCTCCTCTGAAATTTACTGCATTGTTGAATTTATTGCAACAAGTTATAAAATTTTTATCACAACCTATAGTAAGATCAACCGTTTTATTACACTTCATACTATCAGGAATTAATTGATCCAATATAATTACATTTCCAGAATGACTAATTATCTTACTGTAAAATTGACCATTAGCTAAAATAGCATCCCCATAATTAAAATAACCACTTTCTTTATCAATATCTGAAATTACTATAGTTCTGCCAAATATTTCCTGAATATTATATATCTGACTATAAACTGTTTTATCTATTTTGCATTTCAAATCTCCAAAATTAGCACGACATTTTTTACTAAAAGATTGCAGTAACGACTGATTATATCCCATATTTGGCTCTAAACGTAAAGTAAAATCTAAATCCCTTTTAGTATAAAGACTGCAGCAATAAGTAACAAAATGCTTATAAGAATCAGCACAACTAATATAAATTCTGACCATAGCCTGGGTCAAATCATAATGTTGCTCTACTCCATTATTCTCAAAAACTCCTTCTAAGATAATGTAATTCTGTGCAGAATCATTAAAAACCCCTTCCTTTAAAGTTATTCCAGAATTTGGCATAAACCTTATCCCATCAATTGATAAAGATTTATCAGATTCAGTAAGATACAACTGCAAACCATCTTGTAGCGTGATATGGAAACAATAAGTAAAATTATGTGCCGCTATGGAATTATCAATATATTCTGTCATATAACCTCCATTAACTCTATTTGTGATAATTCTATTGACCCATCAGAAGAATACGAATATTCAAAACTATCATTAGCAAATCGTACAGCTACATCAAAAGTAAAACTACCTGTCAAAATTTGCTCCCTATCTAATGGGTTTGGTAAAGTTATTAATCCAGTATTATAATCAAGCTGAACATCCAAATTTACACCATTAACATAAAATTCTTCGCTACCAGCTACCGGTTTATTAATTGTTCTAGCATAGGGTAAAATTGGATCATCATATAATTTAATCAATTGACATTGGGTTAATTTTCCATCGCCTTCAGCAATGAATTGCCTTGATACTTGATGATCAACATTATCTCTGAAGCGAAAAGAAAAACTCCCACCCCTTCTTGCTCTGAAGAAAGAACTAAATTGCTCAAATTCAAAACTACTCAGACGACAATTTTTAATCAAATATCTTTGTCTAGCATATTCTCTATCTAAATTTCTTACTTCTCTACCTGATAATGTCATAGCACAAGAAGTAGCAAATTCCGGTTTACCAACAGCAAAAGTTTCAATAAATTCCGGCATACGTATATCATGAAAACTCATAATTCAATATCCCTTGCTTTACCCTGAACCCTTTCAAATAATTCCTCCTCATCAATAGACCTATTTTGAAACTCTACTTCTGCTGGTAATTTGGACGTCGGTGCGGTACTCGAATCCTCACGTACATTAGAGTACGCTGCGGTTCTGCGTTCCGCGTCTCCTTCAAATTCCTCAGCATAAGCAAGTTTCAAAAAAGGTCTATTATCAATCAAATATACCATTTTGTACCTTTAAATTATTTATAGTCAATTGATGAGCAGTTGGGGATGTCGTCGCTCCATCGTTCCTACTACCCAATTCATAAACGTCATTGCGAGGAGGTCGCCAGACCGACGAAGCAATCCAAAATGGATCCGAAATAGATTGCCACGACCTACTTACGTGGTCTCGCAATGACGACATAGTGTTAATCATCTGCTATACAATCTTTAAAATCAGTAGTAAGACCTTTGATTATTGATTGACTTAATTCTTTATTTTTTGCTACCAATAATGTTTCTTGAATATCTTCCCAGTCTTGTTTTGAAATTAAAACTGTCATAATTACTCCTATTAAACTGTTAATCAATATCTTTAACCCCCTTTACTACAGACTTTTTCTAATTCTGTTCTCCTTTAACAAGGCTTTGTAATCTATAGTAAGCTTAGTAGTAATAAGGTCAGAACTACGCTGAAAATTTATATTACAAGCTTTCATACCAGCAACAATGTAACCTTGAAGAATACACGAATTAGCTGTTAATTTATTAGTAATTTTCTCCGCCAGTAAAGTTAAAAGCCCCTGATTTTTATCCCTAGCAAAAGCACTTATCTCAAATTCCACTTGGTAAATATCCTGCCCTATTCTTGAAATATTTTCAACTTTCAAAATATTTACTAGTAAAAACGGATATTTTGCATCCTGGACTACCGATATGTAAATCCGGTCAACACTAAGTCTAATATCTTGATCACTGGATAATAATTTATATATGCTCATGTGAAAATCATGAATAAAATTAACAGACATATATTTCTAGCCCTATGATATTCAAGAATTTACTTTTTTCTT
>JAJIYQ010000071.1 GCA_020881075.1 Rickettsia endosymbiont of Labidopullus appendiculatus | reverse complement strand
TATTGATCCTGAATTACAGGATATTGCTGAATATTTTAAAAATTATAATAACAAATTAACCAAGGAAGAATTTGAGCAAAAATATAGTGACTCAGGTTTAAAGTATGACCCTAATTTTAATTAAGATGTCTGCCATATGGCAGGATATTGCTAAAACAATGAGAAACCCAACTAGTATTAAAATGTTGTTTCAATTATTGTCGGGTTCCATAGGGCTTGGTTATTTATCGATTAATGCTAAAAGGTTGGTGCAAGGGGAAGAGTGGCTTGATCCACACGAAGAAGGGATATTTATGGCATCCTTGTTACAGGGTGGTGGTCTTGGATTATTTGGGGATTTTTTCTTTAATGAGTATGATAGTCATAATAATCTGCTTAAAGCTCTAGCAGGCACTATGGGTAGTGACATTATTGATTTTGGCACATAGTTACTTTAATCAAAAATGGTGAGTTGGATAAGGCAGAAGAATTGCTTAAAAAATCCCTTCAAAGAAACATCCCAGGCAGAAATCTATTTTACCTACAGCCGGCTTTATGTGGTTTTCATTTTCTGGAGTCATTAGCACCTCTATAGCAAATCCTTGCTCTGTATCCAAAAACTCACTAAAATCTTCTTGAAATGGCATAACTATTTATGTTATCATAATGTCAGTTATTGTTATTATCACTAATGATTATGAATATTTCCTTAACACCAGAACTTGAAAAATATGTAAATAAACAAGTGCAAAGTGGCTTTTATCATTCTTCCAGCGAGGTCATAAGAGCTGCCTTACGTTTACTGATCAAATCAACACAAAATAGCAATTTTGAAAACTACAAAATATGGCTTGATCAGGAAATTCAAATAGGTCTTGATCAAGTAGCTGAAGGTAAAATTGTTTCAGGCGACCAGGTTTTACAAAGTCTTAAGGATATTGTAAGAAAAAATTAAACCCTCATGAGCAACAAACAGTTTTTGTCTCACTACTGCTGCAGAACAAGATATTAAAGATATTTTTCTGTATATTGCACAAGGTAGTCCTAAAGCTGCCGATAAAATAGTTAATCTTTTTGAGCAGGCTTTTTTAAAACTAGTTACCAATCCTAATATTGGTAGTAAACGTGAAGATTTAACTGACAAACCTGTACGATTTTGCCTTATTTATAGCTACTACATAATATATAACCCTGAAACCAAACCGCTACAAATTTTGCGTATTATTAGTTCTTATCGTGATATCAAGAATACTTACCAGTAGTTATTCTAGTAAGTACCACAAAACTTTCAGCATGTCTAACAGCTAATATATACCTTGACTATCATAGCTTGAATTTAGCATATCATGGTAAGAACATCATTGCGAGAAGGCTTAAGCCAAGAAGCAATCCAAAAAAGATTAAAAATGGATTGCCACGACCTACTTAACGCGAGTTGCCAATTAATTTTGGTTATAAAAGGCTTCTATTGGAAGTAAATTTCTGATAGAAGGTTTACGATCCTGCAACGGATAATTGATTAAACAAGATATCATATGGCTAAATGCATTAGTAACCGATCTATGCCTAGAATGCTCTAGTTTATCAAGAAATTTAAGTTTGCCTATTACGCTTTCTATTAAAGCTCTCTTCAGCAGCATAATCTTATCCATGATAGGCATTAACATGTTTTTCATATTCTTTTTTACTCGCGTTATTAGCTGAATACCTTGCGAATATAGGTCAGTAAATAATTCTTTGGATTATAACCCACGATCTCCAAAAACTTTACCAAAAATTCCACTAATCATTGATTCTAGACCTTTCCGATCACCTTTATTGCCACTGCTAAAAGATAGCTTGACCAAATTACCATCTGTATCAATAATTAAATGTAATTTAAAGCCAAAGAACCACCCTTTGGTAGTTTTGCCACGTGCCGCTATTCCTTGGAAAACTTTATGTGAATAGATGCGATAGTTTTGGCATACCGCTATACTAATTTAAATAATATTTCCTCTTTAGGATGAAATGAATTAACCATTAACTTAACCTAAATATTTCAATTATACTTAATATTTATATACCCCGTGGCTTAGCAAATCAAGAAAAAATAAACAAAGAAGTAATAAGTCTTTTTGTTTAACTATCCCCCATGCTAAGCCACTGATTTTGGCAATGGAATCATACTGTTTGGCAAAGATCTCCTTAAATTAATTTGCAGAACATGAGGTAAATTGATTGAGAAATTCAAAATCTTCAGTTTCTAAAGACAGAATCTCTGGTAAACATATTTTAGCTGTAAAATTATTATCTATACTAACCTTAAGCCATAAAATTATTCTGATATTATTACGTTCAGGGTTAATACGTTTTTTCAGCAAATCGACTATTTGACATAATTCAGAATGATTTTGTGGGTACAGTTTTATCTCTAATCGTTCTTCATTTATTATATCGTCAATAGTTGCGAAACTTTTAGCAATTAGTCTTATTCCTCCAGCGTCTTTAAACAAATCACAACTCACTACCACCAAACTTTGAACATCGAGTAAATGAACGAAATTCTTTAATATTTCTTCACTATAAATAGTCAGTTCAAAAATGCCAAATTGATCAGATAGTTGTAAAGTGATAAACCTGCCGCGAGATGACATACGTGAATCTTTTTTTTGTATTACACCAGCTATCCTTATCTGACTTGCACCATCTAAAAAGTCATTTTGTAGGTTAATTGAAGTCGAAATA
Source organism: Rickettsia endosymbiont of Labidopullus appendiculatus (assembly GCA_020881075.1). GTDB lineage: Bacteria > Pseudomonadota > Alphaproteobacteria > Rickettsiales > Rickettsiaceae > Tisiphia. The sequence goes on along the minus strand of JAJIYQ010000071.1, from coordinate 13,647 downwards.
TTAAGCCGGGATAGCAAATCTTGATGTTTTGATAATGGATGTAATGTAATAAACAGCCCTAATACCTCAAATTCATAGCAAGATGCAGTATTATTATCCAGTGGTTCTGCGTCAATTAAAACTTGCTGATTTATGGAACTTACCTTAATCAGACTAAATTGATCAGAAATTTTTTCGGCATGATAGGAAGAAGCATAAGCTAGAAGTTTAGAAATACTTAATAATAACTGATTACGATTAGAATGTAGCGTATCAAAACATCCAGCTTTAATAAGATTTTCTAATAATTTTCGATTAATTGATTTAAGCGGTAGCCTTTCAATAACATCTATAATACTTTTAAATTTACCATTCTTAACTCGTTCTTCTACTAATATTCTAGCAAAATCAACCGTAACGCTTTTAATAGCGGCTAGGGCATAAATTAGACCTCCTGCATAAGCCAATCTAGTTGGTGATTTTGTCGTCGAAACTCGCCTCCGCTCCTCACGTACGTCTATGTACGCTGCGGTGCTCGGCTTCGTTTCTTCTAAAAATCCCTCAACTATTTTTGACTTATTCAGAAGGTCTGTTATAGATTTAGGCTCAACATACTCTTCAGCTTCTTGTGATGTAGCTATAGTACTAAAATAACCAGAGGAAAGATTGATATTAGGAGGGATAATAGCAATGTTATTATTTTTGGCTTCTTGAATGAATAGATTGATTTTATCATGGTTATTTAGTTCAAGATTTAAGCACACTACCAAGAATTCAGCTGGGAAATTAGCTTTCAGATAGGCTGTTTGATAAGATATTACTCCATAAGCTGATGCGTGGGCTTTATTAAAACCATAGCTAGCAAATTTAGCGACCGTTGCAAAAATGGATTGGGCTTGCTGACGTGAGATGCCTTTGGCTATTGCCCCTTTTACAAAACTTTCTTCTTGTTCTGCCATTTCGGATTTTATTTTTTTCCCCATAGCTTTACGAAGTATATCGGCTCCACCTAAACTATAGCCTGCCATTTCTTTGGCAATTTCTAAGACCTGTTCCTGATAGATAATAACTCCATAAGTTTCTTCTAGAATTGGTTTAAGCATCTCATGCAAGTAATCCGGTTGTTGCAAACCATGTTTACAAGCAATATAAGTTGGGATGTTCTCCATCGGACCAGGACGGTATAACGCTCCTAACGCTATTATATCTTGGATGGAGTCAGGTTTAAGACGCCTTAAACTATCCTGCATTCCGTTACTTTCAAATTGGAATACCCCAATAGTTCGACCACTACATAGCATTTCATAAGTTTTTTGATCATCAAATAGCATATTAGTAAAATCAATATTTATGTTCTGCTCTTTTAGCAGTTCTAAACATTTAGTAATGACAGTTAGAGTTTGCAGCCCTAAAAAATCAAATTTAATTAAACCAGCAATCTCAGCATATTTCATCGAATATTGTACTACTAACATATCCGAATTTAGGTCTTTATAAACCGGTAATATTTCTACTAAATCTTTGCCAGCTATCACAATTCCTGCTGCATGAGTAGAAGCATGTCTATTAAGCCCCTCAAGTACTAAAGATGTGTCCAGAACTTGTTTGATCAGCTCCTCTTGCCCATCTAAATTATACAAACCTTCACCACGTGCTGCTATGTTTAACTCCTTTACTTCCTTAATAGCCTGATTTAGTGTAACAGGAGAAACAGCATTAAATGGTACAAGCTCAGTTAAATATTCAGCATATTTATAAGGTAAACCAAGAACTCGTGAGACATCTTTGATCACAGCTTTTGCTTGCATCTTACCAAAAGTGATGATTTGCCCAACTTTGTTATCCCCATATTTAGAACATACGTAATTTATAACTTCCCCTCGTCGCTCTTGACAAAAGTCAATATCAAAATCTGGCATTGATATACGTTCTGGGTTAAGAAAACGCTCAAATAATAGACCGAATTTAAGAGGATCAAGATCAGTGATTAAAAGACTCCACGCAACTACTGATCCTACCCCAGAACCTCTACCAGGACCTACCATAATACCTTGTTGCTTGCTCCATTTTATAAAATCGGAAACTATCAGGAAATAGCCAGAAAACTCCATTCGACAAATAATATCTAGTTCATAATTAAGACGAGTTAAATATTGCTGTTTAACATCTTCCTGCTGATCTATGGCAATATTTTCTCGTTTAAATTTTGTAGCAAGTCTTAATAGTAATCCGGCTGTCGATTCTTTTTTTATTATATCTACTTCATTAATATTTAGACTAGAGAAATTTGGTAACATTGGTGGATTAGCATGTGCCATAAAATAGCATCTTTGGGCTAAATGTACCGTATTCTGTACAGCATTAGGTAAATCACTAAAAAGTTCTAGCATTTCTTTTGGTGATTTAAAATAACATTCGTTACTTACCTTTTTACGATCCTCCACTTCTTTACTAACCCCAGTAGATATACATAATAATACGTCATGGGCATCATGCATATTAGCATCACTAAACAATACTTTATTGGTAGCAACTAGTGGAATACCAAGATTACTGGCTATTTTTATATAATTTTCTTCTATAGATTGTTCTACTGCTAGATTATGACGCATAATCTCAAAATAAAAACGATCAGCAAAAATGCTTTGTAGTTTAGTTGCCCAAAAAATGGCTAATTCTTCATCCTTAGCAATAAGACTTTTACCAATTATACCATCAGTATAACCGGATAAAATAATCAGCCCTTCCTGGTACTTAACTAAATCATCAAAAGTAATATGATTGCAAATTTTACGATCATTTTTAGTAAAACTATCACTAACCGCCTTTAGCAGATTCTTGTAGCCAATTTCATCCTTGGCAATAAGCACAATTTCACAAAAACTATTCTCGGTAAAAGCAATATTTACAATTGCCGCATTTATAGGTTGTATTCCTGCTTTACAGCTAGCTAGAGCAAATTCTAGCGAGCCAAATAAATTCCCCCTATCGGCTAAACAAATTGCTGGTATTTTATGCAATTTAGCTAATTCCACTATACGATCAATTGTTAAAGCACTCTCAAGAAATGAATATGAGCTTTGTACTCTTAAGTGAATGAAATCAAACTGCATCTTTTATACCAATAAGATAATATTTAAATCCAAGAGCCTTTAGCATATCCCCATCAAGAATATGCCTGAGATCAAGAATTATAGGAGATTTAACTTGATGGCGAATAAGCGACCAATCTAAATCTTTAAACTCCGACCATTCGGTAGCCACTATAATTATATCACTATTTTTGCATGCACTAAGTGCTGAATCAGCAAAAAATACATTTTTTACTTCTTTTTTAGCATTATTCATACCTACCGGATCGAAGGCTCTAATATTTGCTCCTTTATCAACTAAGATTTTGACGATCTTAATAGCTGGACTCTCTCTAACATCATCCGTACCAGCCTTAAAAGTTAGACCCAATACACTAATAACTTTATTAGACCTCTTGCAAAACTCTACTTCTGCTGGTAATTTGTACGTCGATGCGGTACTCGAATCCTCACGTACACTTGAGTACGCTGCGGTTCTGCGTTCCGCGTCTCCTTCAAATTCCTCAGCATAAGCGAGTTTTGCAAGAGGTCTATTATAGTCAATTGATGAGAAATTGGGGACGTTGTCCCTCGTCGCTCGCCTATTACTTATAGGCATCGCTCCATCGCTCCTAGCCCCAAATTCTCCTGAATTGACTATATGTAAATCATTGCCTATGATATGGTGAATTTTATCTACCATATCATATGGTCTCTGGTAATTACTATTTATAACAGAATTAACTATTTGAAAATTACATTGATAATGTTTAGCTATTTGTCCAAGTGCTAACATATCCTTAGGAAAACATGAGCCACCAAATCCAGGACCAACATTTAAAAATTCTTTACCTATTCTCTTATCTAGTCCAACCCCACAAGACAGGTCTTTAGTATTTGCCCCCATTTTCTCGCATAAATTTGCCATCTCATTAATAAAAGCAATTTTGGTCGCTAAGAAAGCGTTTGAGACATATTTAGTAAGTTCGGCAGTAACCAAATCAGTACTTATCATAGGTATATTCTTGGTAATCAAAGGTCGATATATCTCTTTTAGTAAATCTTCTGCCTGTTTATTATTGGTGCCAATTAATATTCTATCAGGGTTTAAAAAATCCTCTATAGCAGTACCTTCTCTAAGAAATTCAGGATTTGAAGCAACGGAAAATTTAAAATTCTTGTTATTTAAATAATCAATAATTTGGTTACATGTTGTTGGAGGTACAGTCGATTTTATAATAATCAAACAATCATCTTTAATCCATGGGCATAAATTATCGATAGCAGTAAATATATATTGTAAATCAGCTTTTCCTGAAGGTAGAGACGGTGTTCCTACCGTAATAAATACCGCTTGTGAATTTTGTAATTCATCCGAATAGCTAGCTGTAAATCGTAACTTACCAGATTTTACTAATGGCGGTAAATATTCAGCTAGTTTTGGTTCATAAATTGGTAAAATATTTTTTTTTAATTGGTCGATCTTAGAAATATCACTATCCAAACAAGTAACATCGTGTCCTAGGTAACTCATCATTACGCCAGATACTAGCCCAACGTAACCAGTACCTATAACATGAAGTTTAATATTCATTAATTATCCTTATATACTTAGTGCAACAACTTTGTTATGCTATAATGCTATATTTAGGAGGTTGCCTCCTAGCCCGATGTTATTGCGAGCGAACGTATGTGAGCGTGGCAATCCATGAAGTTTGTCATATGGATTGCTTCGTTGCCGCAAGGCGGCTCCTCGCAATGACGTTTGGCTAAAAGTATACATTAATTGACCAAATACTAAATAATAAAATGATGCTCATTAAAAGATTTTTCATTAGCCTAAGCATAATAGTTTGTATAGTTGTAGTAACTTTAAGTTTATTAATATTAAGCGGGAGTAAAGGGTATTTAGATAAGCCTATTAAGAGGGCAATAGAATTTTACCTCGATAAAAAAAATACCAAAATACGAATTGGTAATTTACAGATAAGAAATAACATTTTGTCAATCGATAAAATCTTTATGGATTTAGCACATAACACCAAAAGTGAGATTAGCGATTTCAAAATCAGTTTTTTTATTGATGATATAAGAAGCAAACCATTGCTTCGTAGTATTGTTGATATAGATAATTTTTCCTTAATTTCCAAAGATAATCAACCTATAATAGATACTAGAATATCTGCTAAGTATATTGTAGATTTTTTGGAAAATAAGATTGAAACACAGTTAAACTTAAGTCCTATAAAAAATATTACTCTACTCGATAGTTATGGTAAGAAATTACCGAAGGGGGAGGGGCTTTGTTCTTATGAAAGTAAAATTTCTACAGCTTCGAAGAAGTTAATCAATTGCAAATTAACATTTGCTGATCAAGCATATCTATCATTCAATAGTATCTTTGATGGTAGCATAATTCAAGCTAATGGTAATGTTGAAAATATTCCTATAATGATTTATCAAATTGTTGAGAAAATTATCCCTGATAATCAAGTAATTTTATTTTTACAGGAATATATTAAAGATGGTTATATCAGAAATGGAGAATTTGATATTAATTTTGATAAAAATTCTTTAGAAAACAATAGACCTCTTGCAAAACTCGCTTATGCTGAGGAATTTGAAGGAGACGCGGAACGCAGAACCGCAGCGTACTCTAGTGTACGTGAGGATTCGAGTAGCGCATCGACGTCCAAATTACCAGCAGAAGTAGAGTTAGGCAAGAGGTCTAATATTGCTCTAGTAAAAGCCAAACTGCATGTCATAGACCTTGAATATAAATACGATGCAGATTTTCCATCTTTAAGAAAAATTGATACAGATATTACTATATCTGGAGCCTCGGTTAAGTTTATACTGAATCGTGCATATAGCGGTAACAGCCTTATTTCCAATGGAGTAATAACCTTTGATTGGCAAGGGATGGATAAGTCTAATTTTGTCGTCAGTGCCATAGCTAAGGGACCGAGTATCGATCTAATTGATTTTATCTCAAATGAGGATTATAACCAAGTAAAAAAACAAGGAATTGACCTTAGAAAAATTACTGGAACCGCTAATTCAAAAATTGGCATAATAATACCGATTAGTCCAGTTATAAAAAATACCTATGACATCTCTACGATAATAACTGGAGTAAATGCTAAAGCATTTAGTGACAATATCATACTAAAGAATGCAAAAATAACCGGAACATTTAATGGTGATAAGCTAAACTTAATAGGTACAGGTAAAATTAATGACTATGACAGTAATTTTACCTATCAATATAATATTGATAATAATAACCATAATGATTATCAGCATCTATTAAAAGTAAAAACTACTATTGTCGGTAATAACCAGAAGTTTGGTATATTCAAGTTAATTTCAGGTAGTAGTATCCTAGATTTTGAATATAAAGAGCAACAAAATAACAGAGGTCAATCTAATACCGGCTTCATTAAAGCTAATGCTAATCTCAAAAATTTGGAATTTTATATTGATAAAATATCTATACATAAAAAGCTTTCTAATGAAGCTAAACTTATGTTAACTGGTAAGTTATATGATGGTCTAAAAGGTGATATTAATTTTGACCTTTCAGGAGCAAATAACTTAAAAATAGTTGGCAAGGCTAAAGTGCAAGATACTAAGTATGATGTTACTTTACCGATTATTGCTTATGGTACAACTGATCTAGTAGGAAAATTGCTTGTAGGTAAAGATAACTTAAATGCTGAAATTCATGGGAAACGACTAGATCTGTCTGGGTCTAATATGATGCAATTTTTAGAAAAAGAAGGGGAACCACAAAATATTCATCTAAGAGTTGATATAGATAGGGTAAGGTTAAAAAATAATATAATGCTTGATAAGCTTAATTTACAAATTGATTGTGATAAAATAAAATGCTTTTCTGGTTCTTTAAATTCAAAAATTGGCACTAAATCTTTTAAAATGCTACTTACAGAAAAAAAAGATCTAGAACGATGGATAGTTACCTGTGATAATGCTGGAGCTTTATTTAGAGGTATTGGTATGTATAATAACATGAAATCTGGTATTATAAATCTAACACTTGATACAAAAAGACATGAGGTTAAGAAGGGGGAAGTAATACCAATCTTAGATGGGACATTTGACATAAAGCGTTTTGTTATTACTGATATGTCTTTTTTAACTAGGATGGTATCATTTGTTTCGTTTCCAGGTTTTATGAGTTTTATATTAAATAATAAGGATATCTTATTTAATAATATGACAGGTAGCTTTAGTTATATAGGTAATACCGTAAGTATTGCTAATACATCAGCTACTGGACCATTTTTTGATTTTACCATGAAAGGTACAATTGATACTAATAAACACCAAATAAAGCTTAAAGGTAATGTAATACCTTCTTTCTTTTTTGCTAGTACCATTATCACTAAAATACCAATAATTGGTAAAATATTTTCAAAGGTTGCTCCTTATTCTGTAGAGTTAAAATATAAGGAGTAAAACTATAAACGTCATTGTGAGGATTCTTATGCCGGCGAAGCAATCCATTCCTGACTATTTTTTGGATTGCCACATCGCTGCAAAGTGGCTCCTCACTAATAGAGATTGTGAGGTTCGTTGCTTCGTCGGAATACGCATCCTCGCAATGACGTTTTGTACTTTAACTTTCTTTCCATGAACTATAGTTAATTCAGGAAAATTTGGTGTTAGGAGAGACGAGTAACAACGTCACCAATTTCTCATCAATTGACTATATCACAACTATTTTACAACAGATAATAGTTGTGACAAAATTTTATGGGTTGACACATCAAGCATATTGATAATTGCATTTGGCAGTAAACCTAAGTAAATTATTGTTATACATAATGGTATAATTGCAATCATTTCATAGAGATATAAATCTTTAAAGCTTGCAACCTGAACATTAGTAATTTGTCCTAGCATTACTTCTTTGTAAAGTTTTAGCATATAAACAGCTCCAAGAATAATACCAACAGCACTTATCATAGCTAGCACTATATTGGCTTGATAAATACCTATTAAACTTAAAAATTCTCCTATAAAACCGCTAGTGCCTGGTAAACCTATAGAGCCAAGCATGGCAATCATAAACAAAGTGGCAAGTATTGGCATTTTATTTGCTACACCACCATATTGGTCTATTTCCTTAGTATGCAATCTGTCATATAAAGTACCAACTATCAAGAACAAAGTAGATGCTACCACACCATGACTAATCATTTGATATATCGCCCCCTTAATCCCCGCTTCGGTCAAACTAAAAATTCCACCAATAACATAACCCATATGAGCTATTGATGAATAAGCTATCATCTTTTTCATATCTCTTTGAGCTAGTGCCACTAATGAACCATATATTACAGCAAATATACTCAGCACTAATATATAAAATGCAAATTCTTTTGATATATTTGGAAACATTGGTAATGACACTCGTAAAAAACCATATGCTCCAAGTTTTAATAATATACCAGCCAAAATGACAGACCCAGCAGTTGGGGCTTGTACGTGTGCATCAGGAAGCCATGTGTGGAATGGTAGCATAGGCACTTTTACCGCGAAGGCTATAAAGATTGCCAACCATAAAACTCTCTGCACCGATAATGCTAATAAAGGTATTGATTCGTTCAGAACAAGCATATTAAAGCTGTGAACTTGGCTATAAATATATAGCAGCGACAATAAGAAAAATACCGAACCAAAAAAAGTATAGAGGAAGAATTTTACAGCCGCATAAACTCTATTTTCACCTCCCCAAATTCCTATAATTAGATACATCGGGATTAATATTACTTCAAAAAATAAGTAAAATAATAGTAAATTCATTGAGGAAAAAGCCCCAATGCAAAAAGATTCAATTAATAAAAAACAAAACAAAAATTCTTTAATATATTTTTTGACGGTAAATAGACTAGCTATAATACAGATAAGGGTTAAAAAGCTGGTCAAAACAACAAAAAATACTGAAATTCCATCAACTCCAATGTGGAATTCAAGACCTATATATTGAACCCAATTATAGCATTCGACAAATTGATAAAGTTTTGATGTACTATCAAATTGAACTAATAAACAAATAGTAGCTATTAATGTTAGTACAGAGCTTAAAACTGCAACATATATCGCATAAACTTGTTTATTAACCGACCTACTCTGTCTAATAAACAGCAGGATATATAATGCACTTAGTAAAGGCAAGAAAATGCTTATTGATAAGATCGGTAAATCTGACATTCTAAACTCTAGACTCTGTGAATATTTCTATTTAATGGACGATTTCTTTGTTGTTTTCGTCCTCGAATCCTCACGTACTAAATGTACGCTGCGGTTCTGCGGGCGAAAACGCCTATAAATCTCCACATTAAATAGAAATATTCGCAGAACCTAAATAATCCAATTAACTCCGTTTATTAGAATATATAAAACTAATATTTTTCGAACCACGCTCGATTGCTGCTGCTACCTTTAAAGTATTATATTCGTCAAGGGCTTTGCCTATTACTTGCATCCCAAGAGGTAATCCTCTAGAAGATAAAGCAGCTGGTACAGAACAACAAGGAAGACCGGCAAGACTAGCTGGAATAGTAAATAAATCGTTTAAATACATTGTCACAGGATTATCTTGTTTCTCACCTAAATTAAAGGCTTCGGATGGGGCAGATGGCAAAATTATTGCCTCAACTCGCCCAAAAGCTTTGTTAAAATCATCTGAAATCAAGCGTCTTATTTTTTGTGCTTTTAAATAATAAGCATCCATAAGAGTAGATGAAAGCAAATAAGTACCAATCATAATACGTCTTTTAACTTCAGAGCCAAAACCAGCACTCCTTGTTTTTTGATACATTTCTTCAATAGATACTCCTTCATTTTCCGCCCTAAAACCATATCTTACACCATCATATCTTGATAAATTAGATGAGGTTTCAGCAGGTGCTATCACATAATATGCAGATAGTGCATATTTAGAATATGGTAATGAAATATCAATAATTTCTACCCCATCATTTTTAAGAATATCAATAGCATTTTGCCACATCTTAATAATGTCAGGCTGTATACCCTGTTTTCTCATAAGATCAAATGGAACGCCTATCTTCATATTTTTTACACTAGCATTACATGCTGACCTTAGTTGTGGTACCTCGGAGTCGATAGAAGTAGAATCTTTCTCATCAAATCCCATCATGGCTTGTAGCATTAAAGCGTTATCTTCAACAGTTCTTGTAAGCACGCCAGCTTGGTCAAGCGAACTAGCAAAAGCAATCATCCCATATCTAGAACATCGACCATATGTTGGTTTAAATCCAACAACCCCTGTATAACTGGCAGGTTGACGAACAGAGCCACCTGTATCACTTCCAAGAGCTGCCATAGCTAAAAAAGCACTAACAGAAGCTGATGCTCCCCCAGAAGACCCCCCTGGAACTAGTGGAGTGGAAGGGGCGTCTACAGCCTTCCAAGGACTAATAACGTTACCGAAATAGCTGGTAATATTAGCAGAACCCATGGCAAATTCATCCATATTAGTCTTACCAAGCATTATTGTACCATGCTCTTGCACTTTATTACTTACAGTCGATTCGTATGTTGGTATAAATTTACTAAGCATTCTTGAGCCTGCAGTAGTCAGCACTCCTTTTGTGCAAAAAAGATCTTTTACAGAGATGGGAATTCCTTCTAATGACTTTTCTATTCCTTTATGGTAATTTTGATCAGCAATTTTAGCTTGCTGTAAAGCCGTATCTGTAGTTTCAGTAATATAGGCATTCAGCTCTTTCTGCTTATCCATTTCTGCAATATGAGCTTTAGTTAGCTCAACACATGAGAATTCTTTGCTCTTTAGTGCTTCCAGGGCTTGGGTTATGGTTAATTTTACAATTTCTGACATATTTTACTCTACTACTTTTGGCACTACAAAACATTTTACTTCTCTGGCAAGTTCTGCTTTATCATTTGGCAAGTTAGCAAATAACTCATCAGAGAGATCACCATATAATACTTGATCTTTTCGCATTCTTTGGTTCATACCACAAACTGAAGTAAGTGGTTGAACGTTACTACAATCTACATCGTTTAAAATGTTAATCATATTCATGATCTCAGTCAGTTGCTGGGAAAAATTATTTATTTCCTCTTTGCTAAAATCAAACCTAGCAAGTTTTGCTATTCTTTGTACTTCTTCATTTGTAATCATTATATACCTAAATATTTAAAGTCAATGTTGTTTAAAATAATATTATACCATGAAATATATCTACACTAATAGCATGAAGTCATTTTTTAAGAATAATTATACTTATTTTGCATTGGACGATTATGTAACTTCTCCAATACGTCAAAATGATGCAAAGCAAATTGTAAGTTGTCATTCCCACCCACTATGGTCATTCCCGCTTCGGTACGGAATCTAGATACCTGCTTACGCAGGTATGACACTGAGTTGAATATACTTAAACAGTCATTATTTCTTGTTCTTTTTGCTTAACATGCGAGTCGACTTTATTACTATACTCATCAGTTAATTTTTGGATTTCTTCTGAAAAATTATGGTGTTCGTCCTTAGTTATGATATTGTCTTTTTCTGACTTTTTTAACTCCTCATTACCGTCCCTTCTGATATTACGCAATGCAATTTTAGTATTTTCTCCATATTTGTGAGCAAATTTAACAAGCTCTTTGCGACGTTCTTCAGTAAGTAATGGAATGGTAATTCTAACTAATTGCCCATCTGATGACGGATTTAGACCTAGATTTGCATCAGTAATGGCTTTTTCTACAGCTTTTACCATAGATTTATCCCACACTTGCACGGTAATAGTCCTGGCATCTGGAGTCGAAAGACTTGCTACTTGTGACAAAGGCATTTTATCTCCATAGGCTTCAACCAATACCGGATCAAGTAAATTAACTGAAGCTCGACCAGTTCTGAGTCCCTTAAGTTCGTGATCCAATATTTTTAACGAGCTATCCATTTTTGATTGTAACTCTTTATATATAGTTGTTTTATCCATATCTATTAATCTTCTTGAATTTTTGTATACTCACCTTTTCCTTGCAGTACTTTTGCAAAGTTACCTTTCTCTCTAATTGAAAATACCTTAATTGGCAAGTTATTTTCTCTAGCCACTGCAACGGCAGCAATATCCATAACTTGTAAGTTCTTTTTTAGAAGATCAGTATAACTGATAGTGGAATATTTTACTGCATTAGGATTTTTCGTTGGATCAGAATCATATACACCATTGACTTTAGTGCCTTTTAATAATAAATCACAACTCATTTCAATGGCTCTTAGGACACCCGCACTATCAGTAGTGCAAAATGGATTACCAGTTCCTCCGGAAAAAATTACTACTCTACCTTTTTCTATATGTCTTTTTGCTTTACGACGTATATAAGGCTCACAAATACTCATCATGGGGATTGCTGAAAGGACTCTAGTATGAACACCTAAACTTTCCATAATATTTTGTAAAGTAAGTGCATTTATTACCGTACCAAGCATGCCAATATAATCACCAGCAGCTCTTTCAATACCAAATGCAGAATTAGTTCCACGATAAATATTACCGCCACCAACAACCACACATACCTGTACACCAATATCTATTGCTTCCTTTATATCCTCAGCAATCCTTAATATTACAGAATATTCGTGACCAAATTGCTTGTCACCCATTAAGGCTTCGCCAGAAACTTTTAGCAAAACCCGTTTATATTTTAAATGTGACATAAATTTTACATTGTTGTTAAATTCTTGATTTCTATAGATTCTCTATATACTCAAATGATTTGAAGAATTGGAACGTAAAACAAGGGGTGAGCGAGCGGAGCGTACATTTAGTACATGAGCACGCGAATGCCCCGAAGTTTTGCGGAACCAATTCTTCAAATCATTTGAGCATACAAACCTACTTGGTAGCTGTGGTAGAAGCCTCTTATAACTACTAAAACTAATCAAACTATTATTTTTGTCAAGTATTATAGTTGTTTTACAACAATTATAAATTTAAAAATATTAGTTTAAAACAAGGTATGATTACACTTATCAACTCACCTTACGCATAAACCCCATGACAATTTAAAAATTCTAAAAAAGTACAAGACGCTATTAGCGAGACCACTACGTGGTCGTGGCAATCCACATCTATTAGACTGTTTCATCGCCACAAAGTGGCTCCTCTCAATGGCGGCTTCCAGAAAGAATTTGCTGGATAGTTAACGATAATTCATAAAAATTTTTGATTAGACAATCAATCTTATTTATTTGATTACCTAATGGTTCAAGAGGCGATTCTAATTCTATCGATACACTCTTTGTTATTATCTGGGTCTTCAAATACTCAATATCCTGGCTTGTATAATATCGTCTATTACGTATCTTATGTATAGATATGTTTGGCAATATACTTTCTAGATATCTTAGTTGGTGAGAGTGAATATTTAGAATTTTTGTTACTTCACCAATAGAATAATATTTCTTATCCTGCATTTTTATTAATTAATAATTTTAATTTTCTAGCTGGTATAAAACGTATTACTTCTTTTTCTGGAATTATAACCGCTTCTTTTGTATGAAAATTTATACCAG
>JAJIYQ010000070.1 GCA_020881075.1 Rickettsia endosymbiont of Labidopullus appendiculatus | reverse complement strand
GCCTAAATTGAGTGAAATAACAATAGGCTATGACCATATAAGAAATCTATTACAGTATATTTTGACCTTTATTGAGCAAAAGGATAAAATAGAGTTAGAAAAAATAGTTTAACTAAAGAGAAAGGAGAGGGGCTTATGCCTAGTATAGCTCAAGTATGGAAAGAAGAAGGGATTCAAATAGGAGAAGCTAGAGGTAGAGCCGAGGGTGAAGCTAAATTAATAAAAATGATGATAAACAATGGTAACTCTATTGAGGAAGTAGCGAGAATGACTTAGATTATCTATTACAAGAATCAATGAATTATTGAAAGTACAGTAAACTGGCACTTATTAGCAAGGCGTTACTTTACTAGCAACGAAGCAATCTAATGAATGTGGGTTGCCACGACCACTACGCGGTCTTGCTAATAGGCGTCTTGTACTTATTCTGCAATTTTTTAATTGCCACGGTTTTAATACTAATTAGTTTAGGTATAATTTATAAAAGACTACAAACAAAAAATAGGAGAATCTAACATTATGGTCAAGAAACTAACTAAATTATTAATCATGATAGCCTTATGGGGTAATACAACAATAGTATATGCAGAAAAATCAACTAAAGTTAATAGAAGAGATGATATGCCTAACAAATTTAACGAAACAGTATTACTAGAAGATTCACTGCCAAATTATGTAACTGCAGATATTTCTAATCTAGAAGCATCGTCAAAAACATCAATAAGAATACCTGCAAGTTCTGTTAAATTTCCTTTATCTAAGGAAGACAAAAAGGACATCGAAATACTTATAAGAAAATTTGATAATGAGGAAAATTGTGCTGGTTTAGCAGCTCCACAAATAGGCATTTCTAAAAGAGTGATTGTTTTTGCAGTACCTGATGATCCTTTGTTAAAGAAATGGCGACCAGATATAATTCAAGCTATGCCTAAAACTCTGTGGATTAACCCATCTTATAAACCTATTGGCACTGAAATGTATGAAGATTATGAGGGATGCTTTTCTGTAAAAGATGTAACTGGTCCAGTAAAACGTTATAAGAAGATAAATTACAGAGCATTTGACCAAGAGGGCAAAATAATAGAAGGACAAGCAGAGGGGTTTACAGCTAGGGTCATTCAACATGAAATAGATCATCTTGATGGTAAATTATTTATAGACCTTGTTCCCAAAGACAAGATTATGAGTAGAGAAGAATACATAAAAAAACGAGCAGAGGCACTTAAGGAAAAAGATAAAATCGAGAATTAAATTTTAACATGCATATACCATTAACATTAAAAAGAATATTACTAATTATTCGTCAGAATAGTCGTATAGTTATTAAATTGGTAATTATAGATCAATTAGTAAAATGGTGGTTTATAAATTATCTAAGGGGTAAAATTGGTCTAACCATGAAAGTAACAAGCTTTTTAGATATAGTTTATAGCTGGAATCATGGTATTAGTTTTGGAATGTTCCGAAATTATTACCAGTATAGTAATATGGTTTTGATGGTTATTATCTCTGCTATTATAATATATTTATGGTATATCTTATTAAAATGTAAGACAATGACAGGCTTTGTTGGTTATAGCTTTGTCATTGGTGGGGCTATCGGTAATTTGATCGATCGTTTTGTTAATGGAGCGGTATTTGATTTTATTTATTTTCATTATCAAGATTTTGGTTTTCCAATATTTAATCTAGCTGATAGCTTTATTTCATTAGGTGTAATGTTCTTATTGCATGATTATTATAAGACCAAGAAAATTGTTGAACAACAGCAAGATGTTCAATATAATCACACTGTGATACAGGCTGAAGCAGATAGGATTCGTGAGCTTGATTTTAAGAAAAATATAAATTTAAGAGGAGATTGAGTGCGTATAATTTTTTGGTTATTTGCTACTGTAATAATGCTGTCTGCGTGCAGTAAAAAAGTAAAAGAAACAATAGGGATAGTTACCCCTGGTCACAATGAGTACAGGGTTGAGCGTAATAAAACTTTAGAAATGCCTCCTCACTATGACTTACCTGCTATTGAAGGGAAGGATAAAGAAAGCCATAAAGCCTCTTCTCCAAAAACTCTTAACGATGGTGAACAAGCCCTCATAGAGGAGATAGAGAGGTAAGACTAATTATATAATTTTTTTACTTTTTCACTTAGTGGACAAAAATTTTGGTATATACTCAAAGGTACAGAGAAACAATAATTGCCGGAGTTTAAAATTAAGGTGAGTGATAATAATAAAAATGGACCTCTTGCAAAACTCGCTTATGTGCAAGGATTTGAAGGAGACGCTTCACCTCGAACCGCAGCGTACTCTAGTGTATGTGAGGATTCGAGTACCGCATCATTGTCCAAATTACCAGCAGAAGTAGAGTTAGGCAAGAGGTCTAATGTTGTACTGAATTTTGGACCGCAACATCCAGCTACCCATGGAGTTTTAAGATTAATCTTAGAAATGGATGGTGAGGTAATCAATAAAGCAGATCCGCATATTGGCTTATTGCATCGTGGTACTGAAAAATTAATTGAGTATAAAACATATCTACAAGCTATACCCTACTTTGATCGGTTAGATTACGTATCGCCAATGTGTCAAGAACATGCCTTTGCTTTAACAGTTGAAGGGTTGCTTGGCTGCGAAGTTCCAAGACGAGCTCAATTTATTCGAGTGATGTTTTCTGAACTTACCCGCATCCTTAATCACATCCTCAATATCACAACCCAAGCTCTAGATGTTGGGGCTACTACCCCTCTATTATGGTTATTTGAGGAACGTGAAAAAATTATGGAATTTTATGAGCGGGTATCTGGCTCTAGAATGCATGCAAATTATTTTAGACCTGGTGGCGTTGCCCAAGACTTACCAGATGGTATATTAGAAGATATTCATATTTTTATTCAACAATTTCCTAAAAAATTACAAGATGTTGAAACTTTGTTAAATGACAACAGGATTTGGAAACAACGCCTAGTAGATATCGGAGTAGTAAGCCAAAAAGAAGCTATGGATTGGGGATTCTCTGGTCCAATACTGCGAGGCTCAGGTATCGCATGGGATATTAGAAAAACCAATCCGTACGATGTATATGGTGAACTAGATTTTGATATACCAATTGGCAAAAATGGTGATTGTTATGATAGGTATTTGGTTCGCATTGAAGAAATGTACCAATCACTTAAAATTATACAACAATGTCTTGAAAAAATACCGAAAGGTAGTATTAAAACTGATGACCCTAAAATTGCCCCACCATCAAGAAAGCAAATGAAAGAATCGATGGAAGCAATGATTAATCATTTTAAACTTTACACTGAAGGATATAACGTACCACAAGGCGAGATATATCGGTTTGTTGAAGCCCCAAAAGGCGAGTTTGGGGTATATTTATACTCTGATGGAAGCAACAAACCTTATAGATGCCGTATTAAAGCCCCTGGATTTGCTCATCTGCAAGGTTTAGACTTTATGTCAAGAGGACATTTGATGGCAGATGTGGTAACTATTATTGCCAGTCTTGACATTGTTTTTGGAGAAATTGATCGATGAATGATGAACCACTAAATTTCAGTTTTAATGATGAAAATTTAAAAAAAGCTCAAGATATTATTAAGAAATATCCTGAAAATAGGCAGAAAAGTGCGATCCTACCGTTACTTGACCTTGCCCAACGGCAAATGAATGGTTGGTTACCTAAAGCATCGATAGAGTATGTAGCAAATTTTCTAAATATACCTTTCATCAGAGCTTATGAAGTTGCAACATTCTATACCATGTTTAATCTACAACCAGTAGGACGATATCACATACAAATTTGTGGTACTACCCCCTGTTGGCTAAGAGGTAGCGATAAAATTGCTACTATCTGTAAAAATAAACTTGCTATTAATTTCGGTGAGCTAACCAGCGATAAAAAGTTTAGCCTTATAGAAGTTGAATGTTTGGGGGCTTGTGTTAATGCCCCAGTTGTCCAAATTAACGATGATTTTTTTGAAGAGTTAGATGAAGAAGGCATGGCTAAGTTAATTGATAGCCTTGCTTAATATACTCAAATGATTTGAAGAATTGGCTCCGTAAAACTTCGGGGTATTCGCGTACTCACGTACTTCATGTACGCTCCGCTCGCTCACCCCTTGTTTTACGTTCCAATTCTCCAAATCATTTGAGTATACCTCCTCGCAATAACAGTTTTATGGTGTTGTAATACTTATAGAATAAAAATTTAATATTTTTCTCCTCTTATCCTATTCTATTTTTCTTATTAATTCAATCTACAACTGTAGTACTAGGAGTCTGCCTACGATAACTAATTAATTATATTTTGAGCTATTTTTCGGCGAGAATATATATGATTTTTGCAGGAATAGTGTACCTATTTCAAG
>JAJIYQ010000069.1 GCA_020881075.1 Rickettsia endosymbiont of Labidopullus appendiculatus | reverse complement strand
TAAAAAACAATGAGACTAAACAACCTAAGTCGATAAAACCAACAACGAAATTAGTCAATAAAGTAGCTGCCTGCCCAAAGGATAATAAGTTAGAGACTAATTCTCCTGCAACATCGCCAGAGCCATTAGTTAAAGAACCTTTACAGACCAAAGGTTTATTCAGTCTAAATGACCACTTACTCGTTTTTTTGCTGGGTTCTGGGCTATTAATTCACTAGGTAATATAAAATCAAAATCAGATAATTTCATTCAGGCAATACTTCCACATCATCACTATCATCTTGCATATTTTCTTGTTCTGTTTCAGGGCTTTCAGCAATCAACGCAACAGAAACTACTTTTTCTTCTTGTTCGGTTTTAAATAATATTACCCCGCTAGTATTACGTCCAGTGATACGTACCGATTCAAGTTTACACCTAATTAGTTTGCCGTTATTAGTAATTAGCATCAACTCATCAGATATATTAACCGGCATTACGCCAACAACCAAACCTGTTTTATTAGACACATCCATATTAACAACACCGCTCCCACCACGATTAGTAATCCTATACTCATATGCCGAACTTCTCTTGCCAAAACCATTTTCCGTAACAGTGAGGATAAATTCTTCAGACAGTGCCATTTCCAAAATTTGTTCTTTAGTTAAATTTACCCCATATTCTTCTGGAGTAAATTCTTTACCATCAGCTATTAACAATCTTTCCTCTAGAGGAATTGATCGGTAAGTTTCTCTTTCATCCATAGTGCAGGAGATGCCTTTTAATATGGTCATAGAGATAACATAGTCGCCTGAAGCAAGTCTCATCCCTCTTACCCCATCAGAAGTACGGCTTTTAAATACCCTAACTGAACTAGCAGGGAATCTTATAGCTTTACCAGCTTTTGTTGCCAGTAACACATGATCTTCATCTTTACAAACTTTAACATCTATTAAAAGGTCATTATCATCAAGCCTAATAGCAATTTTACCATTTGATTGAATACGTTTAAAGTCTGATAAATCATTTCTCCTGATATTACCTTGGCTTGTAGCAAAAATAATATTCAAACTATCCCACTCATCCTGATTCTCAGGTAATGGCATAATATTATTGATATGCTCTCCTTCTTTTAAAGGTAAAATATTGACTATTGGTCTGCCCTTACTCTGAGGATTACCGAGCGGTAATTTGTATAATTTTAAGCTATATACTTGACCAATATTTGAGAAGAACAACATTGGTGTGTGAGTACTACCAACAAATATTTGAGTAGTAATATCCTCGTCTCTCATTGACAGCCCTGACCTGCCCTTCCCTCCCCGGTTCTGTGCTCTATAGGTAGCAAGAGGTACGCGTTTAATATAACCGCCTAATGTTACGGTCACAACCATTTCTTCTCTTTGGATAAGATCCTCTATATCCTGATCGAAATCACCAAATTCAATGCTAGTAAGACGTGGTGTAGCGAATTCATCTTTAATTCTAATTAACTCGTTTTTTAAAATTTCTAAAAGTCTCTCGCGTGATGATAAAATAGCAGTATAGCCTGTAATTTCCTCAGCAATTTCTGCTAGATCACTTTCTAATTTATTCTTCTCCATAGCAGTTAAACGTTGTAACCGCATTTCAAGAATAGCTTTTGTCTGTGTTTCAGTAAAATAACAGTTACCATCATCGGCTATTACCGCTCTATCATCAACAAGTTTTACTAAACTTATGATAGTTGATGCATCCCAAGTCCTTTGCATTAATTGCTCTTTAGCACTTGCCGGATCACTTGAAGATTTAATAATTCTAATAACTTCATCAATGTTACTAACTGCAATAATTAGCCCCAATAAAATATGAGCTTTATCCCGAGCCTTATTTAATAAATATATCGTTCTCCAAGTTATTACTATTTCTCTAAAATTAACAAAAGCCGCTATTACTTCTTTTAAGTTCATAACTTCTGGTAGCCCGTCTTTTAGAGCTAACATAATCACCCCAAAACTGGTTTGTAACTGAGTATAAGAATATATTTGGTTTAGCACTACTTCGGCTACTACGTCTTTCTTTATTTCAATTACTACTCTAATACCATCTTTATTTGATTCATCTCTAAGATCGCTGATACCCTCTATCCGTTTTTCTTTGACTAATTCAGCAATTTTCTCAACTAATTTAGCTTTATTAACCATATATGGTATTTCTGTAATAATAATAGCCTGTCTATTATTAGCCATCTCTTCAATTTCTGCCCGACCTCTAGTTAGAATACTCCCCCTGCCCGTTAAGTAAGCCGACCTAATGCCGTTTATACCAAGCACAATACCAGCCGTTGGAAAATCAGGACCTTTAACCACTGACATAAGTTCTAATATTTCTATATCATTATTATCAACATATAGGCAGCAAGCATCAATAATCTCCCCAAGATTATGAGGCGGAATATTGGTAGCCATACCAACAGCAATACCATTAGTACCATTTATCAAGAGATTTGGAAACATTGATGGCAATACCATAGGCTCTCTCTCAGAACCATCATAATTTGGTACAAAATCAACGGTTTCTTTGTCAATATCTTCAAGCAATGTATGAGCAACTTTAGCCAGTCTTGACTCTGTATACCTCATAGCAGCAGGTGCATCACCATCTCTCGAACCAAAATTACCTTGACCATTAATTAGTGGTAATCTTAAAGAAAAATCCTGTGCCATTCTTACTAATGAGTCATAAATTGCCGCATCACCATGTGGATGATATTTACCCATTACATCACCAATAATTCTCGCTGACTTACGATGAGGTTTGTTAAAATAATTAGAAGCTTCATACATTGCATAAAGAACTCTGCGATGCACTGGCTTTAGACCATCGCGTACATCTGGAATAGCCCTACTGACAATTACACTCATTGCATAATCTAAGTATGAGCCTTTCATCTCATCTTCAATGTTAACAGATATTAAGTTTTGATGATCTATAATAGCCACAGTTAGAACCCACATTTATTAAAGTAATATTCGAATGGTTTAAGTATAGTACATATTCGGAAAGAAATCTATCGTTGAATGAGCATAGGCTAGCTAGGAAAGATATTTTTTTCAAGATGATTGAGATTATATATTTAATGATATATAATAATTATTTGAGGTAAGTATATTTAGGAAATATTTATGGACGATAAAAGCCAAAATAAAAAACTAACATGGATGGAAATTTTTGAGAAATTGTCACTAATACCAACAGGGAATTCTTTTGATAAAGAAGGTAGAGCAGATTCACCAATTGAAGAAAAAGGAGAATCAAACAAAAGATATAGTGATACATATCCCTACTTCAATGATTTTTGATAAGGTACAAGTCTGAAAGACCGATTGTATAAGGGTATAAGATTTTACACTACATTATTTTACGCTCATGTTCGCTCGCAATTACGTGTGTACACCTATAATTGTCATTGCGAGAAGCTACTTTAGTAGCGACGAAGCAATCTATATGACAAGAACTAATTTCGAATATCATTCTTTTTAGGGAACATTTCTCCAATAATTGAATCTCCTTCTGGGTTAATTGGGAATGGCCATATAGCATAAGCCTCCATTTTTTTTGAAACGATGCTACGCTCCAGTACATGATCTATTGGCCAAGTAAATTTTTTACTATAACCAAGTAGTGCTTTTGCTGCAGGCAGGCTAATCATATATGCCGCTGTTGAAGTAAACCCTATATTATTAGTTCTTATTTTTTTCAAAAGTGGATTATTATACACATTCTGCAATGCCTTTGTTTTAGCATGTAATATCATGTGCAAATAAACGAAATCCCAATACGATGGTAGTGTACTTATAGCCTTTAGAAATTCTTCTCGAAAATTTGTACTAAATACTGAGTCATCTTCTAATATTAACGCATATGGAATATTTTCTTGAACCATTTTATACCAAATTTCTCGGTGACTGCAATATACACCAAATTCCCCAGCAGTTAAAGTACGAGCTAACATTGAGAAATCAGAATAATATTCAACATCTTCTGAAGGACAACGAATAGTATAATAACTATTTGGCAATAAGAGTTTAGGGTTACTTTTTATGTCTTGACCAGAAAATTTTACTCCCTTATCATCGACTATTTCTAATAAATACCCATCAATAGCATTAAATCTTTCATAATTTAACCCATTTTTTTGAAGTTGCTGAGTTATTTTCTGATATCTTTGTGGAGTACGGTCTAAATTTATTACAAAAACCTTGATATCATTTTCTAATAATGGTTTAGTTGTTAATATTACTTTAGGTAGAAATTTAAACAACGAAAAAGAAATTATAATTATAATTACTGTTAATAACAATACTATATATTTATTATATTTATGCATTAAAAACCATTTTAGCTATAGATTCCCGCTTAAGCGGGAATCTTTTAGATGTTATATTTCTAGACTTTTGACGGTGGAACTAGGAGTCTGCCTGCGATAACTAATTAATTATAAGACTCCTAGCCAAACATACTCTATTTTTTAAACTCACCAACTCTAAATTCAAAACCCAATGATGGTCTGTAAGCCGGATTTTGTATAGATAATATTGCTATTATTTATTGCAGTTATTTATCTAGGATAAATGTTACCATTTACCTCAAGCGATCTACCCGCACTACTTCTAGCCAGAGATGCCTAGGAACACGTAAGTTCTGTAGTGCCTATTTGATCTTGCTCTTGGTGGGGTTTACCATGCATAGCTTGTTACCAACCTACCGGTGTGCTCTTACCACACCATTTCACCCTTAC
>JAJIYQ010000068.1 GCA_020881075.1 Rickettsia endosymbiont of Labidopullus appendiculatus | reverse complement strand
TATAAATACTCGTATCAAAATGATCTAGACTATTACCTATTAAAATTGATAAATCTTTCTTTTTCATGAGAGACCATAAAATTTTTGTCAAAAATTATCTATAGCTAAACCGATTAGTATGTTATCCATAGTAACTGGTGCTATTAGCGAGGAGGTACTTTGTGCAACACACCGTCATTGGGAGGAGACCGTAAGGTCGACAAAGCAATCCATTTTTGGTTACTTTTATGGATTACCGTGTCGCCGCAAAGCGGCTCCTCGCAATGACACCTATGCACAATGATGGGAATACTACGTGGTCTCGCTAATAAATGTCTGTGAATTTGCTTTAGTGTTATCATACTAACTCTTTACATAGGTTACCATACGTGATAAACACACTTATATACTATTTAATAATTAATTAGGCTATATTTAAATTGCAAAAAATATTCGATAACAAAATTATCTCTCAGATGAACTCTTGCAGTTTGTGCTGTAACTCTAGAATAGCTAAAGCCGGTGACATATTCTTTGCGATTAAAGGAGTGGATTCTGATGGTAATAAATTTATCGATGATGTAATAAATAAAGGGGTGAGATTTATTGTTACAGATGATGCTGAGAGCTTAAACAACCCCAATATTACCGCTAATGATGTACATATAAATCTTGTGAGTGATGCACGGTTGGCACTGAGCCAAGCTGCTAATATTCTCTATCCATTATTACCACCATATATGGTAGCTGCTACTGGTACTAACGGTAAAACCTCGGTAGTATCATATTGTCGACAATTATACACATTATTAGGAGTACCAAGCTGTTCTATCGGGACTATTGGCGTAGAATGTGCCAGTGGTTTGGATTTAAGCGTCCAAGACATTTTAGACAAATCCCCGGCTCTTACTACTCTTGACCCTATAACTTTTAGACATATTTTACATAAGCTAACTGAGAATAACACAAAATATGTAGCTTTTGAGGCTTCTAGCCATGGTTTAGATCAACAAAGATTATGTGGTGTAAAAGTAAATGCTGCTTGCTTTACTAGTTTTAGTCAAGATCACCTTGACTATCACCAAAATATGGATAATTATCTTTTAGCCAAACTGAAATTATTTACAGATAATTTATTGCCAACAGGAACGGCTGTGTTAAACTCGGAAATAGCACAATTAGATTATATTAAACATTATTTACAACAACGTAATATAAAGTTTTTAACAGTGGGTATGAATGGCGATCTGAAAATTATCGACAGCACAATTCCTGGACATAAAGTTTGTGACTATAAAGGGCAAAGATATAATTTTACTACTGATATAGTGGGTAGTTTTCAAGCTAGCAACTTACTGATTGCCGTTATGATGGTGCATTTGACTGGCTTTCCTTTGGAACAAGTTATATCGAAGTTACCTCAAGTTAAAGCAGTTAAAGGGCGTTTAGAGAGAGTAGGTAATAGTAATGTGTTTATCGACTATGCTCATACCCCAGATGCTTTGGAAAAAAGTTTACTGGAGTTAAGAAAAATAAAATCAGATAAGGGGTTATTAAAAGTAATTTTTGGCTGTGGTGGTGATAGAGATAGCAGTAAAAGACCATTAATGGGGCAAGTTGCGGCGAAAATTGCTGATGAGATTATTATTACTGATGACAATCCAAGAAACGAAGATCCAAAATTAATACGGCAGCAAATTATACCAGCTATTATAGCGATCACTAATAGTTTTATAGAAATAAAAAATAGAAAAATAGCAATTACTGAAACGATACATAATTTACAAAAAGATGATATTTTGCTAATTGCCGGCAAAGGTCACGAAAATTATCAGATAATCGGTAATAAAAAACTACCCTTTAATGATTTCGATACAGCCAATAAAGCTCTACAAAATAAAAAGGTATTAAATAGATAAGGATTTATGTCAAAAAATAGTGAGTTTAGAGCTTATGTCTTCATCGAAAATTCTCTTAAAGAATTAGGGTGGAATGTAAAAAACCCAAATCGTTATGCAGATGGTGAAGTATATACACAAGGAGAATGTTTAAATAACCACCTTATAAAGGAACATCTCAAAACTGTTAAACCAGAAAATATTATTGTTGTAAAAACAAATATATTCTGGATTATTGAAGCAAAACCTCAACACAAGCAAATAGATCAAGCAATTAGAGAATGTAAGGACTATTGTAAGTTACTTAATAAAACAAAAATACTAGCTCCTCTCTTTAGTGCTGTTGTAGGAGATGAAAATAATAGTTATATTGTTAAGAATTACTATTTTCTTAATGGTGAATGGACAGAAATTGAAATAAATGGCAGAAAAACTACAGGTTTCTTAGGTAAAAACCTTGCGAGAGAGATAATAGATAAAAACAATCCATTTATAAAAGAACACGAGATAGCTGATGAAGTTTATTATCAAAAAGCAATCAAGATTAATGAAATATTACATAATGGTTCAATCAATAAAAATCAAAGAGCAAGAGTTGTTGCTACAATTTTACTGGCATTACTTAAAGATAGTTATATAAATCGTGAGAATGATTGTTTTTCTATTATAAATGAACTTAATTCAAGAGCAGAAGAGGTATTGCATAGTAAAAACAAGCGTGAGTTTATACATTGCATCTCCATTCCACGACCACCTACTCCTGATAACCATATAAAGTTTAGAACGGCATTACTTGAAACTATACAAGAACTTGATAGTGTTAATATCCGTTCTGCAATGAATTCTGGAACTGATATTTTAGGTAGATTTTATGAACAATTTTTAAAATATGGCAATGGAGCAAAAGAGATAGGTATAGTGTTAACTCCAAGACACATAACAAAGTTTGCAGTTGAAGCTTTGAGTATAAATAGTAAAGATAAAGTTCTTGATCCAGCATGCGGAACTGGTGGATTTCTAGTTTCTGCTTTTGATAAGGTTAAAAGTGAAGTTGATGAACAAGAGCTAGAATTATTCAAAATAAATGGTATTTACGGCATAGAACAAGATGCAGAAGTAATAGCACTTGCTCTTGTTAACATGATATTTAGAGGAGATGGCAAAGCTAATATAGAAGAGGGAAATTGTTTTACAACAAACAAATTGAAAAACTTAAAAGCTTCAAAAGTTCTGATGAACCCTCCTTTTGCTTTAAAAAAGGGGGATGAAAAAGAATATAAGTTTATAGATTTTGCATTAGAAAAAATGGAAAAAGGTGGATATTTGTTTGCTATAATACCAAGTCCAGTGATGTTCCGTTCAAAAAACTTTAAAGATTGGCGTGTACAAATGTTAGAAAATAATAGTTTAAAAGCCGTTATTAAATTACCAGATGACCTTTTTTATCCTGTTAGCGTTCATAGTTCAGCTGTTATTATACAAAAGGGAATATCGCACAAAAAAGATTCCAACGTTTTGTGGGGATGGTTAAAAGATGGTTTTATAAAAAAGAAAGGGATAATGGTCAATTTAAAAGAAAATGGTAATATACATGACATTAAGAATACAATAATATCTCATTTAAATAATATTACATTACAAACAAACCCACGCAATTTTACGCAAAAACCTATTAATTATGATAGATATTTAGAATGTTCGCCCGAAGGATATTTAGATGATATTATATTTACCAATAGCGAAATTGAAGAACAGGCTAAGATAGTATTACAAAATTTAATTTCATTTAGTTTATGCAAACAATAGATTTTTATTTTTATATTCAAAAGTGTTTGTCTGGTAACTTAGAGGACTATACCAATGGTGATATTCCTTTTATATCAAATACAACTTTAAATAATGGTGTAGTTAAATATGTAGGTATTATAAACGAAAAAGAAGTTATTGATAAAGTTCCATGTATTGCAGTTAATGGGTTTGGTTTTGCCTCAATACAGACAAAACCATTTATAGGAAGTGGTAATGGAGGCGTTTATATTACGGCATTAGTGCCAAAAGAAAGAATGGATATGATAGAGTTAGCATATTATGCTGGTCAAATTAATTTACAATCCTGGCGTTTCTCTTATGGAAGAAGAGCTGTAAGGCATAGACTTATCAAATTAGAGTTACAGAAATTCTTAACGAACAAAATAAAAAATAATTTACTAACGAATCTAAAAGACGATATTGTCTTAAAGATAGATGGTTTTATTAATAAACTTATTGACAATTAAAGCAAAATTGGGGTAAGAATTGTTTTGAATTTGCGTAGTGTATAATATTAAAATGATATAATGATTTGGTCAGCAAGAGACTTGAGTAATGCCCTGAATATAGAGGTACATCCTGATATTCATGGCGGACAAGTTCAATTCAATTCTAATTCCGTTACAGATGGTGATTTGTTCATTGCTCTTAAAGGAGCTAATGATGGACATAATTATGCGTTACATGCTCTAGAACGTGGGGCAAATGCGGTAATTATTAGTCAGGAAATAACAGGACTGCCTGATGAAAAAGTAATTATGGTTCCTGATACCTTAACTGCTTTGCATCAGATGGCAGAGTATAAACGGAAAAAATCCCAGGCGAAGTTTATTGGGGTTACTGGCAGTAGTGGTAAAACTGGAACTAAGGAAGCAATCAAAACTGTACTAAGTCACTTTGGCTCTACTTTTGCTAGTCGAGGAAATTTCAATAACCATCTTGGTGTGCCTATAAATCTTGCTTCTCTGTCGGATGATATAGAATATGCTGTTTTTGAAATGGGTATGAATCATCCAGGAGAAATAAGAACTCTAACAAAAATGGTTAGACCTGATATATCAGTCATTACTACAATATCGGAAGCTCATCTTGAATTTTTTCAGTCTCAGCTGCATTTGGTTGATGCTAAATGTGAAATTTTTGAAGGAATGTCAAAAGATGGTATAGCTGTTATAGATTTAGATAGCCTATATTATAACCGAGTTTTACAAAATCTTAAGCAATTATCGATTAATAATATATATAGTTTTGGCACATCACCATATGCAGATTGTAGCTTAATATCATATGAATATCAACAAATTACCCAACAAGTTCGTTTACGTTATTCGATTCATAATACTAAAATAGATATCGAGATTCCCCTTGTACCAGAACATTATGCTAGAAATTATACTATCGCTCTTCAGATGTCAGCCATATTGAACTTAGATATTAATGTAGCAGCAAGACAATTAAGCAAAATATTATTAATGGATGGTAGGGGTAAGCTAATCAATGCCAAATATCATGGTCTGGACTACCAAATTATCTGTGATTATTATAATGCTAATCCAGAATCAGTAAAAGCTGCTTTATTATATCTAAAACAACTTAGTGGTAAGAAAAAAATTGCTATAATAGGTGATATGTTAGAATTGGGAGACAATTCGATAAAATTCCACAAAGATTTAATACCAGCAATTCTCGATTCTGGTGCCAACAGAGTTTTTTTAGTAGGCAATAATACCCAATATATTTATCAATCTTTGCCAGACGAAATAGAAAAAATACATTTTGATAATGTTGATCTGTTAATAGAAAACTTAAGTAGATTACTTAAGGGCAATGAATTAATCTTAATAAAAGGGTCAAACAGTACCCAACTTAGTAAAATCATCCAATCTTTTGAGTTACACTAGTGATATACAACCTTCTTGCCCCCTATATACATAAGTTGCATGTCGCAAATTTATTCCACTATATTACTTTCCGTATCGGACTTGCCATATTATTTAGTTTGACTATTTCTTTTTTGATAGGACCTAGGATAATTAGAGTTTTACGAGATTTACAAAAATATGGTCAACCAATTCGTAATGACGGACCAGAAAGCCACAAAGCAAAAGTAGGGACACCAACTATGGGCGGGATAATGATTATCCTCAGCGTTTGTCTTTCTACTCTCTTATTTTCTGACCTTACTAATAAATATATATGGATAGTGTTATTTGTTTTTATTAGCTTTGGTATACTTGGTTTTATGGATGATTACGCTAAAGTAACAAAAAACCACCATAAAGGAGTTAGTGGTAAGAAGAAATTATTATTTCAGTTTACTATTTGTCTAATTGCTTGTTTACTATTAAGGGATGCCAATAATCAGGGAAATAACCTGCTGACTATTCCATTTTTTAAGAATTTGTTGATTGATTTAGGATTGTTTTACATTCCCTTTAGTATGTTTGTTATAGTTGGAGCATCAAATGCGGTGAATCTAACTGATGGTCTTGATGGTCTTGCCATAGTGCCGATTGCTATTACTGCAGGTTCTTTTACCTTAATTATTTACTTAGTGGGTAATAGTTTCTATGCAAATTATCTGCAAATTATTTATGTACCAAATATTTCTGAATTAACTATCTTCTGTGCTTCAATTGTTGGTGCTAGCCTAGGATTTTTATGGTTTAATGCCCAGCCAGCAGAAATCTTTATGGGAGATACTGGTAGCCTAAGCCTCGGTGGTGCTCTTGGTATTGTTAGCGTTATTGCCAAACACGAATTTGTTCTAGCAATTATTGGTGGGTTATTTGTTATTGAAACTTTATCAGTAATTATTCAAGTATATTATTTTAAAGCTACTCGTGGTAAAAGACTTTTCAAAATGGCTCCTTTACACCATCATTTTGAAAAACATGGTTGGTCAGAGTCAAAAGTTGTAATACGTTTCTGGATTATAGCTATAATATTTGCTCTAATTGGTTTGTCTTCGCTAAAACTAAGATAGGAATGCATTTAAAAATCGTCATTGCGAGGAAACCGTAGGTCGACGAAGCAATTTCTAAGGAAAAATAAAAGAAAATCGGAGGCTTGTTGTCCGATATGAAAAAGACGATCTTTCCTCTCTTTTATCGCTCTTGCTGCTATTAAATTATACCTTTGTTAACAGTATCTAAAATAGCTATGACCTCTGAGGATGAAGGTAATTATATCGTACTGGGTGTTAATTCAGGTTAATTCACTGTAAAAAAACAAAAAATTATAAAAATTTTGCTAATTAGCTATTAGTGGAGAATAAAAAAGGAGTATAATGATATTATAGTTAGAAGGAACAGGTGAAAACAATGATAGAAGAAAAAAATAATATTAATTACCAACCAAGAATGTTTGTTGGTACCGATGACTTCTACGATTTGTTGATTAATAGCGACATATTTGTTGACAAAAGCCTGATGATCAAGGAGTTGTTAGAAGATAGTGGTAAAGTCACCTTAATCACCCGTCCAAGGCGGTGGGGGAAGAGCTTGAATATGGATATGGTGCGGAGATTTTTTGAGATAGAGGTGGATGAGTATGGGATACAATTGCCGCAAGAACAAAGGGTGAACTATAAGCTATTTGCTGGTGGAGAAGTGGATTTAGGCTTTGATGAGACTAAAGAACTAAAGCCATTAAAAATTGCT
>JAJIYQ010000067.1 GCA_020881075.1 Rickettsia endosymbiont of Labidopullus appendiculatus | reverse complement strand
GCGATAACTAATTAATTATATTTTGAGCTATTTTTCGGCGAGAATATATATGATTTTTGCAGGAATAGTGTACCTATTTCAAGAAAATCATGTTTATTCGCAGCCAAAAAGAGCCAAATATAGAATTACTTTCGTTATCGCAGGCAGGCTCCTAGGTGTTTAGTTATATTATTTAAATAATCCTTTTAACCCTTTTTCAATGGTAGATTTTACTTTATTGATAGGATCCTTATTATTAGAAGGCTCTCTCTGTTGATTATTTTGTGTTTCTTCTCCTGTAGCTTGTTTATTTTTTCTTCCCCCAATAATATTTTTTAATAGATCTTCAGGCTTTGTGCCTTTCTTAACGCCATCAACCACGCTATTTACTAAATTCTTCGTAAGATATTCCTTTAATGCTTTAGCATCAAGTTTATGCTGTAGATTATTCAGATTGCCGTACAGGTGAACTTTCAATGGTGGTATTGAATTTATATTTACATTAATAGTACTATCCATATCAAGGGTATATTTAGGTAGGTTAACATTTCCAGTAATTGTGACTTCTGACGAAGCAACATCTAATTTACCGTTTATTATATTAACTATCCCTTCTTTTATTTCACTATCCACCGTAAGCTTTTGAAAATTCGTTTCACCACTTGTCAAGAAAACATCGAGCATTTTTAAAATAGTTGCCAGGTTTTTAATATTTCTAAGGTTATCTAATAGTTTTTGTAAATCAAATCCACTAATTACACCGTCAGATGTTGTTAATGTTGCTGTACCAAATAGGTTACCGACATATTGAGATTGGCTTTGACCTTTTGTTTTGATATCTGTTACAAAATTAACAGTCCCTTGGGTAACTTTAATTTTACTTCCCTGTGAAGCTATATTTTGCGAAACTATATTTTTTAACTTAGCATCTTTAAGAGTAGCTTTAAAGCTAACAGGTTGGTTAGCTTGCGAAGGAATTTGTCCAGTAGCAAATAAAGTTCCCCCATATAAATTAGCATTTATAGATTTAATATCCAGCACACCACCGGCAAGTAACATATTAGTTTTGAAATTATCAAAGTTCAGATTCCCTTTAATAATTTTCTGTATAGTTAACGTTAAATTTCCATCAAACTTGTTTAAAAATGATAAATCTATAACATCTTTAGACCAGGGTACAGAATTATTTACATTTTGCACAGAATTAGCAGTCATATTAGGAGATGGCGTATCACTTAAGTCATCTAAATTTAAGGAAGCTATTGTTATATCTGATAAGATATTTGGTTTAGCAGAAGCTAAATTGATAGTTACTGCTCCACTAAGATTTATAGGATTCTTTTTTAACTGAACAGTAAATTTATTTATATTAGTTTTAAGAGAATTTTGTTGTTTATTTTGTTGTTTAATAGTCTCTCCCTTTAGCCAAATATCTCCAAGATTAATCGGTAGAGTCATGCCAAATAAACTGGCAATGGCTGCTATCTCACTAATTTTTACATTATAAGAAACAACTAGCTCTTTATCCCAATCCTTAACCCCTACATTACCTGTTAAATTAGCTTTATTTACAGTAAAATTAAGGTTATTTAGAGATAAATTTTGATCTAAATAAGCAAAGCTTGTTGCCAGAGAAACTGTCTTATCTAACAATTTAATTTTTAAATCTACCTTATTATCTTGAAAGTGGAAGTTAGCATTACCTTTAGCTAATAACTTACCGGCGGTAAAATCAATATCACTAATTTTTAATAATTTCTTATCACTATTAACGTCAAAAGTTAGTTTATGATCTAAATCGTTAGGGATAGACATATCAGGAAAAATACTTTGTAGGTTTTTAGCAGTTCCTTCCAGTTTAAGCTGTCCAGCAAAAGTCATATTATCATAAGCAAAGTTACCTGAAAAATTAACCTTTTCTTGCAGAGCATTTAAATCTGCCGTTAAAGATATGATGCCTTGCTTGTCTTGTATATTACCTTTGATATTATAATTCTTGCCAGAAGAATAGAACTTACAGGATAAATCAGATGGTCCATGAAGATCATTGATTTCTAATCTGTCAATATCTATGGTTGTTGGAGAAGCGTTATTACCTTTAGTCTTATCAGTAAAATCAACATAATTTAACTTAGCATTAACAATTTTAATTAAGTTGATATATAAAGAAAACAGAGCTTTGCTATCATCTTTCATTTTATCAGTTGGGGTTGTACTGACATTGGTTGGTATTTTGGCAAATTCCCAAGAAGCTAAACCATTGCTCATCCGTTCTAAATTAATTACTGGTTGGTTGATTTCAATCGTTGAAATGTCTATCTTTCCTTTAATTAGAGATAATATAGAAATAGAAGCACTTACTTCCTTAACATCCAATAAAGAAGGGTAGTTAGCACCATCTAGAGAGGCAAGTGTTATATCTTTAATGATAATAGTTGGAATGGGCAGCAAAGAAATGCTGATATCTCCATTGATTTGTAGTTCTCGACCAGTTATTTCTTTGACCTTATCAGAGGCTAGTTTTTTATATGATTCCAAAGAAATAAATAAAGGGGTTATCAGCAATATAACAATTATTAAAATAAATAATGCCACCGAATATTTTAGGAATTTTTGCACTATGCTGCTCATTATAATTATTTTATTAAATATATTGTGATGTCTGGTTTCTGTCAATGATATAGCATAATTAAAAAATCCTAAAAAAGTGCTTAGTGGGGGAGCTATGACCTGCTATAGTGAAGTGCATTTTGCATAATTAGAAAGAAACGTTTTTTATGAATTCCAAACAGCAAAATTATCCATTAAAATCATATTTATACTCCTTGGCTTACAAATATCGAGTATACCTAGCCAGCCTTACTTTTATACTCATCTGTGCTGCACTATTTGAGATTTTTGTTAATTATCAAATTAGAGAAATTATTGATACTATTGCCAAGAATCCACATGACAATGTTACCCTACTTCTCTTAATATTTGTATTATATAAAATGATGAACCACGGAATGTATTTTATTGCTAGGCTCTTTGATATTAAATACAAACCAGTGATACTGGCAGAAATCGTTGAAGATATCTACAAAAAGACTATGAAACATTCTTTACATTGGTTTGATTCCCATTTATCAGGAGAAATTGCCAGTAAAATTACTGATTTTCAAGATGGCATTATAACTGTTATCAAGGTTCTTTATAGCTCTTTGAGAGATATTGTAGTTATTGTAAGTGGCATAATATTTTTGTACACAATGAATTGCAAGATAGCCGGAGTGTTAATTGTTTTTATTGTGGTGTATGTACCAATATTATCAGTTTTACTAAAAAAACAAATGCAGCTGCAAGAAGAATATGCTAAGGCACGACAAGAAACAATAGGCATTATCAATGACTCTGTTGCCAATATTTTTGGTATTAAAATTATTGGCAATGTTTGGACAGAACTGAAACTAAAGCTCCTGCCTGCCATTGATCAATGGAAAAGTTGGGATCGAAAAACTCGGGTATATGATGCTTATTATGTAGATTTGATCGATAGCATATTAATTACTCTACTGGCAGCAGCTCAAATATGGGTGGCAGCATATTTATACAAAACTGGACAAATTACTGCTGGTGATTTTGCCATTAGTATGGTGATTACTTTTAGAATTGAATGGGCGATTGATCAGTTATTAGAGAATATCATATTTTCCATTAATCCTAAAATCGCTGCCATCAAATCTTCATACAACTTTATTAATACTATCTCAAATGTCACCGATACAGAAAATGCTAAGTTGCTTCCTTCTGTCAAAGGTGATATTAAATATCAAGATGTAACCTTCAACTATGGTAGTGGTGGAGATAATATATTTGACAATCTTACATTACATATCAAAGCTGGAGAAAGGATTGGTATAGTTGGGACATCAGGGGCTGGCAAAACTACCTTAATCAAATGTTTGTTAAGATATTTCAATTTGCAAAGCGGAACTATTTTAGTTGATGGATATGATATTTCGCAGGTAACGGAAGAGTCACTAAGAAGCAATATTTCAGTAATCCCACAGGATATTACGATGTTTCATCGTTCTATCCTAGAAAATTTGCAACTGGCTAAATATGATGCTACTTTACAAGAGATTCAAGAAGCCTGTAAAAAAGCTAGAATACATGATGATATTCTGCAGATGCCCAATGGTTATCATTCAATAGTTGGTGAACGAGGGGTAAAAGTAAGCGGCGGGCAACGGCAACGAATTGCAATCGCTAGAGCTATTTTAAAAAATGCACCCATCCTTATTTTAGATGAAGCAACATCGGCACTTGACTCACCAACCGAGGCTTTAATTCAAAAATCTATAGATGAAGTTTTGGAAACCACTAATGCTACAACTATAGTTGTTGCCCACCGTTTATCAACACTTTTACACATGGATCGTATTTTAGTATTCAAGCGTGGTAAAATTGTGGAAGACGGTACTCATGTTATGTTAATTGCTAGAGGAGAGTTATATAAAACTCTCTGGGATGCACAATATAGAGGATTTTTGCCGGGTAAGGAGAATAGCGAAATGTTGTAACCCCTAAAGTGTGAATGTTCATGGAAAAAAGTTAAAGTACAAGACGTCGTGGATTGCCACGACCACTGTGTGATCTCGCAATGACGTCTTGTAGCTCACATATACGTTGCGTATGCTTACCCCTCATTTTCAAATCCAATTCTCCAAATCATTTGAGTATACCAGCAGAAGTAGAATTTTGCAGAAGGTCTAATAGTTTACATATTGTAGCGGATCAACAGCTAGCTTTCCCTGGCGAATAGCAAAATGCAGCTGAGGATATTCGGCATCTCCAGTACCTCCTACATGTCCTATTACTTCTCCTTGTGAAACTGTTGCTCCTTTTTGAACAATTAGGTCTTGTAAATAAGCATAAGCAACATAAAGGTCGCTATTATCTAATTTTACTATTAGTAAATTACCAAACTTCGTATCATTACCTGCAAACATTACTTTACCTGAGGCAATAGATTTTACATTAGCACCTTCTTTTGCAGCAATATTAATCCCTTTGCTTTTTCCTTTAGATGTTTGTTCACCAAATTTGATAGTAATTTTACCATCAATTGGTTTGATAAATTTTGCTGCATTTTCCGTTTCTCTTATAGTGCTTTTTCTTATTGAGCTTTCTTGATTTTTTTTATTTAACAGCTCAGTATTAACTTTTATCATGATAATTTGAGATTTGCTAAGATGGTATGGGGCAGGCATGTTATTTAGCTCAGCTAATTGCTCAACCGTTTGACCATACTCATTGGCTATCGATTCTAACGTTTCTCCTGATTGAACCTCACGATAGATTATCTTATTATCATCTAGTTTTACTTTTGGGACTATTATTATATCGTCCTGATTTTGAGGCTTTATAGCATGGCGTTCCTGTAAGAAACCAGTTGGAGCATCAAACTCTTTTTCTTTCTCGTCAATCTCTCTACCTATTATTTCACCTTCATCACTTTCTGATATATGGTTATTTTCAGAATATGTGGTAGTTGGTGGTTTTGTAGTTGTAGCTTTTTGGGAAAAATTCTTTCCACGATTATATTCAATAGGAGCTGGATGTTGAGTAGCACATCCAGAAATCATAAATATTACAAAACAGATAAAAAATATATTGTTTTTCATAACTAACCAAAAAATTTGCAATTTTATTATGCAATAAACTAACTTTAATGTACAATTAATTCTAGTATTTTTTTTACCCAAATTACGTAATTATGAAAACTTACAACGTTCTAATAGCCAGTGACCATTCTGGATTTTCACTCAAGAATAAAATTATCAGTTATTTAAACAATAAAAATATATCTATCCTTGATTATGGTACTTATAACCAAGAAGCCGTCGATTATCCAGATTATGCTAAAAAAGTTGTTGATGGAATTTTAGAAAATAGAGCTCCTTTAGGAATTTTAATTTGTGGAACTGGTATAGGTATGTCAATTGCCGCAAATCGTACATCTGATATAAGGGCTGCTTTATGTTTTGACTTATTTATGGCAGAAAGATCAAGGGCTCATAATGATGCTAATATAATAGTGCTAGGAGCTAAGATACCAAACGAAGAATTGGCATGTCAAATGGTCGATAAATTTCTAACCACTAAATTTGAAGGTGGGAGACATAGTACTAAATTATCAAAAATAAACTAGGAGACACTAATTAATGTGAGCGTTCACGAATTTACTTATGATGATGAATAAATAACAAAAAAGAGGGCTAAAAAGCCCCCTTCTTTTGTAGAATAAGAATAATGAATCGATAAACTATTATATATTAGAGATCAAATCTTATACCAGCCATCAAGTTATGTCCTCTGATGTCAGCTTTAGATGCTTTTTCTTTGTCCTTCTTGTCCTTACCTTTCTCATCACCTGTTTCCCCACAATCTTTCCAGACATATTTAAGATCTAGGTTTATGCCATCAGCCACATTAAAAGAAGCTCCCGCAGTCAACTGATAAGCAAAATTATTAGCAGTTTCAAAGGACTTAGTATTTGATTCTTTGTTTACAGTAGCAGTCATCTTCTGCTGTACTTGAGCCATACCAACACCAGCTCCGGCAAAAAACTTAACAATACCTGCATCATATAAATCAACATAACCATTGAGCAATAATGATCTGACAACTACTTTATTTGTTCGTTCTGCAGATACATCCTTATCTAAGACCTTCGTAGTAACAGTACTCTTAAACTCTGGATTTGGGAGGAGGCAGTCAATTGTCAGCTCTGCTCTAACATTATCCATGATATAATAACCAGCACCAACACCAAAAATACCAGAAAAAATGGGTTTAAATTTAATATCACCACCCTTACCATCTTCAGTTTTAAATTTTAGCATATTCAACCTAGTTGCACCGCCTTCGGCTTTAAGGTAAAACCCCCCTGTTTCAGCAAATGATGCAGCAGAAGTCAAAAGAGTTGTACTAGTAGCAGCAATTAACAATAATTTTTTCATATATATTTCTCCTTAAAAATTAATAAACAAGAATCCCTTATAGGCTCTTAAAATAAATACCCGTGAAACCACAAATTCTTTTCAAATTCCACTATAGGTCACCTAGCTTTAGGTGTATAGCATAATATTTGTCTTCAGCCTACTTAAAAAATTACTATGAGCATTGAACACTAATATTATTGCGATAATTTGTGGCAATAAGAACACAATATAAAGTATTTATATAGCTAACCCAATTAGTATTTTCCTATAGTCAATTGATGAGAAGTTGGGGACGTTGTCGCTCAATGCTCGCCTATTACTTACTCACCTTACGCATGGCATTTAAAAGTAATAGAGAAAATAGCATAGCGTCATTGCGAGGAGCTACTTTAGTAGCGACGAAGCAATCTAATGAATGTGGATTGCCACGACCACTACGTGGTCTCGCAATGATGCCTTTTCGACTACTATTTTCTTAAGTTGACGCCTATGTACAATGATAAGAGTACTACGTGGTTTCGCTAATAGACGTCAATATCGGGTAAATTAAACATCCTAAAGGTTTATTGCATCTATACAAGCAAATGTGGCAATTTTTGTTATCTCACTTGCTGATGCCCCCATTCGTACTATTTGTACCGGATATTCAAAACCATTAATTATTGGTCCGATAAAAACACCTCTGGCTAATTCTTGTAATAGTTGCGTTGAAATTGCAGCCGAATGCAGACCAGGCATAATCAAGACATTAGCAGGACCTGATAACCGACAAAACTTATACGAGTTACGTAAATTGGGGTTCAGAGCAACATCAGCTGACATTTCACCATCATATTCAAAGTCTAGATTCATCCTATCTAGGATTCTAACAGCTTCCCTTACTCTATTTGCCTTTTCTCTCATTGGATTACCAAAAGTTGAGAAGGAAAGTAGAGCAATCTTTGGCGTCATTCCTATATTTTTTGCTATACTGGCAGTTTGCAAGGTTATTTCTACGAGATCTTGCTCACTTGGCAGTTCAGTCACGCTATTATCAGCAATAATTATATTATGTTCCTTGGTAATCATAATAGAATATCCCAATATTCTATTATTCTTTTTGGGTTCCATTACCTTCATAATATCCTCTAAACTATTATAATAGCTCTTTGTTACGCCAGTAACCATACAATCTGCATCGCCGCAAGCTATCATGATAGCTGAGAATATATTTTTATCACTTTTAACAAGTCTAGCACAGTCACGATATAAATACCCTTTACGCTGTAATTGGCTATAAAGAGTATCTATATATTTATTAAGATTTTGGTTAATAGCCGCATTCATTACGGTAATACCATCTAAATCATAATTCATACCTATTTTATTTAAAACAGCAGATATTTTATCATACCTACCCACTAGGATAGGGTGAGCATGACCAGCATCTCGCATAATAATAGCAGCCTTAATTACTTCTTCTTCCTCACCCTCAGCAAAGACTACTCTTTTAGGTGCTGATTGTTGAATTCTTTCAAATAACAGATTCATGTAATGCAAGGTAGGATTTAGTCTGCTCTCCAATTCCTTTGCATAATTCTTGAAGTCAAAATCTGTAATTCTAGCAACCCCACTATCTATAGCTGCCTTAGCTACTGCCATCGAAACAGTGGTAATTAATCTTGGGTCAAATGGTACAGGAATTATATACTCTGGACCAAAAATCATTTTTCTACCAGGATATGCTTTATAAACTTCATCGGGTACAGCTTGTCTTGCTAGCTCCGCTAAAGAAAGGGCTGCAGCTATTTTCATTTCCTGATTGATAGTAGTAGCTCTAACATCTAAAGCTCCACGGAAAATATACGGGAATCCCATAACATTATTAAGCTGATTATTGTAATCAGAGCGTCCTGTAGCAATAATCGCATCACTTCTAACTGACTGTATATCCTCTGGAGTAATTTCTGGGTCTGGGTTAGCCATCGGGAAAATAATGGGATTTTGAGCCATGCTAGCTACCATTTCTTTTGATACCGCACCTTTAGAAGATAAACCAAGGAATACATCAGCTGACTTCATAGCATCACTTATGGTACGCAAATCGGTTTCGATAGCGTATAATTCCTTCCATTCATTCATGCCTTCTTTTCGACCCTTGTAAACAACCCCCATTTTATCACATAGTATAACATTTTTTTTGTCGACACTAAGAGCAATTAGTAATTCAATGCAAGCAATCGCTGCCGCCCCTGCCCCACTTACTACAATTTTTAAATTATCCAATGAACGATTGGTAATATATGCCGCATTAATAAGACCTGCCGCAGCAATAATAGCCGTTCCATGCTGATCATCATGAAAAACCGGTATCTGCATACAGCTTTTTAATTTTTCCTCAATTATAAAACATTCAGGAGATTTAATATCTTCTAAATTGATACCGCCAACACTATAACCAAGATATTTTACGGCATTAATAAACTCATCTGGATCAGTAGTATCTATTTCAAGATCGATAGAATCAATATCAGCAAATTTTTTGAATAAAACGGCTTTTCCTTCCATTACCGGTTTTGACGCAGCTGCCCCCAAATTACCAAGACCAAGAATGGCTGTACCGTTAGTTATTACAGCAACTAAGTTACCTCTAGCCGTATATTTATAAACGTCATCTATATTCTTAGCAATTTCAAGACATGGTGCTGCTACCCCTGGCGTATAAGCCAAAGCCAAGTCATGTTGAGTATCCAAAGGCTTAGTTGCAGCAATAGCAATTTTGCCTGGTTTCCCATTGCTATGATATTCTAAGGCTTTGAGATAATTTATTTTATTCATTTCATCCATAAATGTTACTCCTTAATTACTTCAAGTTTTCTACTATTAGATATTTATCCACATCAGAACTGACAATGAAACTATTGAAAAAAGTGTTGTGAAAGTAATAATTGATGCCATAGATTCTGGGTCTCCACCAAGCTGACGTGATAAAGCATAAGAGGTACTGGCACATGGTAAACAACTATATAGAACCCCAACTGATTTAGCAGTACCAGTAATTGACATTAATGACAATACAATTATTGTAACAATAGGAAAAGCCACTAACTTAACAAAACTAGTAAATAATACATTTTTCAGAATCGTACCACGCATAAAGAATTTAAGACCTGCTCCAACATTAAGCATACCTATAGCTAAAGCAGAATCAGATAGGGTAGATAAGGTTTTTTTTATGATAAGATGTAATTCTAAATTAGAATAATTAAAAAGGAATCCAATAATACTAGCGATAATCAAGGGATTTTGTACTATTAATTTAAGTGTCCATATAAAGCTAGTTTTAGAACTCTGAGCTACAGAACTATCAGGAACATAATGTGAAAAAATCATTACTGATATGATATTGGTAAAAATAATCATATAGGATGCAATCGCCGATACTATAGCAAGTCCTTCCTGCCCCAAAAGAGGACTACTAACGCCAAAAAAGATATAATTATTATAACGTACTGCCCCTTGAAAGGTCGAAGTAAACTGAATTTTATCAAAGTTGGTTTTTTTCTGATAAATAATTAAAGCAACAGCAATAATAGAAGAAGAGATGATTAATGCAAGTACCAGCCTTATTATAGAAGATGCATTTAAATCAGCTACGGATATACTATTGAAAAGCATGATAGGAAAAAGAAAGAAATACGATAATTTTTCTATCCCCCTCCAAAATTCTTCAGAAGTTAACCATTTCCTTTTGATAATACTACCAAGTAATGGAATTAAAAGAATAGGTAATGTACTAGAGAAGATATCATTCATCAGTCTACGATTATCCCAATTACCAACTGCTATGTAATTAGCAATTATTCTTTATAGAGGCTATATAGTCAATTGATGAGAAGTTGGGGACGTTGTCACTTGTCGCTCGCCTATTACTTATAGGCGTCGCTCCATCTTTCCTAGCCCCAAATTCTCCTGAATTGACTATATTATATTTTACGATTAAACTTGCTACCTTGGCATAATATCAGAGTTTTATTGCAAATCAAGACGTATATAAGCTAACCCGTTAAAGTTGTAGGAGGCTGTCCGTCATTGCGAAACCACGTAGTGGTCGTGGCAATCCATTACTGTTGGATTGCTTCGTCGCTACTGAAGTAGCTCCTCGCTAAGATGATTGTGAGGTTATACCAGTTCTCGAAATTAATTTAGGTTGAGGAATTTGTAGGAGACACGGAACGCAGCACCGGAGCGTACTCAAGTGTACGTGAGGATGCGAGTACCGGATCGACGCACAAATTACCAACATAAATTAATTTCGGGAATTG
>JAJIYQ010000066.1 GCA_020881075.1 Rickettsia endosymbiont of Labidopullus appendiculatus | reverse complement strand
ATCAAGCAACTGTATTACTTCTGCAAAACTCGTCAATAATTTGTCATCATCAATAATTAATGACGGTAGCTTAAATACCATAACTTGATCTCTAACTTCACTACTACGTCTTATTATATCTTTAATTAAAGCAGTATCTTTGATATCTGCAAAGTCTTTACCTTCCTTATCTTTATAATTTAATGCATTTTGCCAAACTAAACTGCAATTCTTTTGCACCTTCTTTACTCCTACTACTTGTATAAATTACATTACAGGAGTAGCCCAAAGTTGCAAGAAAATTCTGTGCTGTTGCCGTTAGGTTTTCTTTATCTGTTACCTTATCTGACTTGGTAAAAACAATTTGAAAATCTTTATTGCAAGAAAGTAACAATTTAGCAATTTCCATATCATTTTGCTTTACTCCTCTTCTAGCATCAATCAACAAATTTACTAATTTGAGATTTACACTCATTCTGAGATAGTATGTTATTAATACTTCCCACTGTTGTTTGATATATATTGGCACTTCAGCAAAGCCATATCCAGGAAGATCAACTAAAATAAGTCTATCGGTAAGGGAGAAAAAATTTATTTGCCTAGTGCGACCAGGAGTATTAGAAACCTTAGCAATACTTGAATTATTACAGATACTATTAATCAAACTCGACTTACCAACATTTGATTTACCAACAAAGGCAATCTCTGGTACAGATGTATTAGGGAACTGATTTATTTTTGCCACACCAGCTATAAATTTTACCTCTTGCCGAAATAGTTTTGTAACCTTATCAACCGACATTCTTATCTAGCTTATTGATGTAATATTGCTGAATTATTGATAAAATATTATTCCAGGACCAATAAATCAATAACCCCGCTGGGAAACTACTAAACATTACTAAAAAAACCAGTGGCATAAATTTCATTACCTGTGCTTGAATTGGATCGGCTGGTTCTGGACTCATCCTTTGCTGTAAGAACATAGTAAGAGCCATAAAAATAGGCCATACACCAATCATCAGGAAGCTTGGACAGGCAAATGGCAGTAACCCGAACAAGTTAAAAATTGATGTTGGATCAGGAGCAGACAGATCTTTTATCCAACCAAAAAACGGTGCCTGACGCATCTCAATAGTTACGTACAACACTTTGTAAATTGAGAAAAATACCGGGATTTGTACAATAATTGGGAAACAACCAGCGAGGGGATTAACCTTTTCTCTTTTGTACAAAGCCATAACTTCTTGGTTAAGTCTCATTTTATCATCAGCATATAACGCTCTAATTCGCTCTACTTCGGGCTGAATATTTTTCATTCTCTTCATAGAACGATATGATTTATTAGCCAAAGTAAACATTAGCAGTTTTATAATAACAGTTACAATCAAAATACTAATTCCAAAGTTACCAACATAGTGATAAAAAAAGTTCATAGCATTAAAGACTGGTTTAGTGATTATATAAAACCAACCAAAATCAATTGCCCGATCAAATAACTTAATATTATATTGCTTTTCGTATTTATCCAATAAATCAACTTTCTTTGCCCCGGCAAATAATCTTTGCGATATAGTGAGTTTTTTTCCTACTTCTATGGTCTGAGTTGAAGAAATGAAGTCGACCTGGTATTTTTCAACACCGTTTTTCATTGCATAATTGAAGTTAGAACTATACATGCTAGATTTATCTGGAATTAAGGAAGCTAACCAATATTTATCGGTTATACCAACCCAATCAACAACAGTTTGTGGAAATTTTTCAGTTTTCTTATCTTTTAAGTCGTCAAAAGAATGTTCTTTAAGCCTACCATCAATAACAGCAATTGGTCCTTGATGTAGGATATTAACTGATTTTTCTTTACCAATATATTTACGGTTAATTAGTCCATAATATTGAACTGAGATTGGTTCTTTGCTATCATTCACCGTAGTTTGATCTATAGTAAATAAATAATTACTATCCATACTTATCGTAACTAAGAATTTAACCCCATCTTTGTTGATCCATGATAAATTTACAGGTTTTGTCGGCGTTAACTGATCATTATCAGCCTGCCAAAGAGTTTCACTATCAGGAAGAATAATAGTATTATCCTTGTTAAACCAGCCTATTTCAGCAAAATAGGCTTCTTCTGACTGAGAATGGGCAAATAACACAACAGGTTTACTGTCTGGTGATAAATCTTGCTTATATTTCAACAAAATTAAATCATCAAACCGGAGTCCTTTTAAAGCAATCGATCCAGAAAGTAGTTCTGAGTCTATCCGAATTCTCTTAGTAGAAACAGGTGATTCAGCTTCTTTAGGGGTTGCTACTTGAGTATTCTTTTTCTTTAACTCTTGAACTTGCTTGTTATATATTTTATTTTGCTGTTCTAATTTTTGTAATCTTGGTTTATCATAAAAATATTGCCATCCAAAAATAATCCCAAGGGACAAGACAATTGCCGCTACCAAGTTAACTATGTTATGATTCATTACCGGTCTAAAAAATAATTTATATTATATAAAATAAAATGAAAAACCCTAAATTTATGGTTTTCATTATACTAC
Organism: Rickettsia endosymbiont of Labidopullus appendiculatus; assembly: GCA_020881075.1. GTDB lineage: Bacteria > Pseudomonadota > Alphaproteobacteria > Rickettsiales > Rickettsiaceae > Tisiphia. Next base: position 11,332 of record JAJIYQ010000066.1, on the reverse strand, counting down.
TCCTATGAGTTCTATAAGATTTAAGTAAATTAATCAAGAAATTTGATTTATTGATTTAATAGACCTCTTGCAAAACTCGCTTATGCTGAGGAATTTGAAGGAAACGCGGAACGCAAAACCGCAGCGTACTTAAGCGTACGTGAGAAGCAGAGTACCGGTATCACGCACAAATTACCAGCAGTAGAGTTTCGAAAGAAGTCTATTGATTTAATATACCAGCATCTCTTGTATTATTATTCACCATTAATTATATATTAAAGTACTTAGTGGAAGAAAATATTATGATATATTTATAGTATAGCTCATAACAAACTAACGTTATTGCTAGGAGATCACAGGTCGACGAAGCAATCCATATAACAAGCTTCATGGATTGCCACGACCTACTTACGTGGTCTGGCAATGACCGAGTAATACTAATCGGGTTGGCTATAATAAACTTTGAGTTAATTTAAAATTTATGAGGTTATGGCAATGAACATAGATAAATTTACTACCCACGCAAAATCTGTATTGTCTAATGCCCAAAGCATAGCAGCAAAAAATGATCATCAGCAAATATTGCCATTACACATATTGGCGAGTTTATTAAACGATGATAGTGGAGTTATTGATAATCTTATTAATACTTTCGGTACTAGCTTCGATGATTTGAATAGAGCTATAACCGTAGAATTAAACAAAATCCCAAAAGTGCAAATAGAGGGAGGAGGACAACTTTACCTATCATCAGAAGCACTAAAATTACTTGATAAAGCATCAGAGCTTGCAAAGAATAATGCCGATAGTTTTATAACTATTGAGAGAATTTTTGAGGCATTATCATATGATAAAACCTCTGCTGGTAAGATTTTATCAGAGAATGCAATAACTAATAAAAAAATAAACGCAGCAATTTTACAGCTAAGAAAAGGTAAGACAGCAGATAATAACTCTTCTGAAAGTAGTTATGACGCCCTAAAAAAATATGGTAGAGATGTCACCGAGCTAGCAGAACTTGGTAAACTTGATCCAATCATCGGTAGAGATGAGGAAATTAGAAGAACCGTGCAAGTTTTGTCGAGAAGAATGAAAAATAACCCTGTGCTAATAGGAGAGCCAGGAGTTGGTAAAACAGCCATAATAGAAGGGTTAGCCCAAAGAATATTTAGCCAAGATATTCCAGAAACTCTAGCAAATTGTCGAATCATTGAACTTGATATGGGAGCTTTAATTGCTGGGGCTAAATATCGTGGTGAATTCGAAGAACGACTAAAAGCTGTATTAAATGAGATTAAGCACTCTAGTGGGGAGATTATTTTATTTATTGATGAGCTACATCTTTTAGTAGGAACTGGTAAGACAGACGGAGCGATGGATGCATCAAATTTACTAAAGCCAATGCTTGCTAGAGGAGAACTCCATTGTATCGGTGCTACAACTTTAGATGAATATCGCAAATATATCGAGAAAGATACCGCTCTTGCCAGAAGATTTCAAGCAGTTTACGTTAGTGAACCAACGGTAGAAGATACTATTTCGATTCTGCGTGGTATTAAGGACAAATACGAATTACATCATGGCGTAAAAATTGTTGATAGTGCTATAGTTGCCGCTAGTACTCTATCTAACAGATATATTACCGATCGTTATTTACCAGATAAAGCTATTGATTTAATCGATGAAGCATGTAGTCGGCTAAAAATAGAATTATCTAGCAAACCGGAAGAATTAGATGAGCTTGATCGTCGTATCATTCAAATAAAAATTGAGCTAGCAGCTCTAAAAAAAGAAGATGATGAATATTCAAAAAAGAAAATTATCCAATTAACAGACGAATTAACTAAACTTGAATCTCGTTCTTACGATATGAATGCTAGCTGGCAAGCTGAAAAATCAAAAATACATATTGAACAAAAATTAAAAGAAGAGCTAGAAAAAGCTCGTTTAGAACTTGAAAGAGCAGAAAGAAGTAGTGATCTTGCCCGAGCTAGTGAGCTGAAATATGGTATTATTCCTGATTTGACTAAGAAACTACAACAAGCAGCAGAAGGGGGAAATAACAAATTATCAAAAGAAGTTGTATCAGAAAACGATATAGCTATAATTATTTCCAAAATTACTGGTATACCGATTGACACAATGCTATCAAGCGAACGTGAGAAGTTATTAGCGATGGAAGATAAACTACGCCAATCGGTAATCGGTCAAGATGAAGCTATAAAAGGAGTCAGCGATGCTGTGCGTCGTTCTCGTGCTGGAATATAGGATCATAATAGACCACTTGGATCGTTTTTATTCTTAGGTCCAACTGGTGTTGGTAAAACGGAATTAACCAAATCTTTGGCACTTTTTTTATTTGACGATCGTAATGCCATCCTCAGAATTGATATGTCTGAATATATGGAAAAACACTCTATATCACGTTTGATTGGGGCTCCTCCAGGCTATGTTGGTTATGAGCAGGGAGGAGTTTTAACAGAAGCGGTACGTAGAAGACCTTATCAAGTTATTTTATTTGATGAGGTAGAAAAAGCCCATACGGATATTTTCAATATCATGTTACAAATTTTGGATGAAGGGCGTCTAACTGATAGTCAAGGAATAACTGTTGATTTTAAAAATACCCTCATCGTTCTTACTTCCAACCTTGGGGCTGAAATACTTATTAATCAACAGCAAGATGATGACCAAGATGCAACTAAAGAGCAAGTAATGCAACATGTACGAGCAACATTTAAACCTGAGTTCTTAAATAGGCTAGATGAGATTATTCTATTCCATAAACTAACTCGTGCTGACATACATGATATTGTCAAAATACAACTAGATAATTTGAAAGAAATTCTTGCACAACAAAATATTACATTGCAATTTGATCAATCGGCAATAAATTACCTGGCTGATAAAGGTTATGATTCAATGTTTGGTGCTAGACCATTGAAAAGAGTTATTCAACGAGAATTACAGAATAATTTTGCCAAAATGATTCTTTCTAGTAGGATCGGTAGCGGTGATATTGTAAATATAAAAGCAATAAATAGTGAATTAGCTATTGATAAAATGATAACTTAACAATAATTATGAAAAATGCACAATATTAAACCCAAGATTTGGGTATTAGCTGACAGCAGGGTGGGTAATGTCAATCAAGCTATAGCTTTAGCAGAAAAGCTTGGGCTTGGTTATCAATTAAAGCCTATTGAATATAATTTTTGGGGTAAATTACCAAATTTTTTACTAGCCCTTAGCCCTATCCATGTCAAAAAGCAGCTGTTACAATCGTGGGAAATGGAAGGCTTCCCTGACTTAATAATTTCTGCTGGAAGAAGAACCGCTTCTTTAGCAAGTTATTTAAAACATAAATCTGCTGGTATAGTCAATTCAGGAGAATTTGGGGCTAGGAGCGATGGAGCGACGCCTATAAGTAATAGGCGAGCGACGAGTAACGACGTCCCCAACTTCTCATCAATTGACTATAAAGTAAAAATTGTTCAAATTATGCACCCTAACCTACCATTTAAGCAATTTGACCTAATTATTTTACCGCATCATGATAAGGTTAGCAAAGAAGAACTATGCATGAATGACAAGAATATGCTGAGAATTACTGGAGCTCTTAATAACGTTCAAGCAAAAATACAGGCTGGTGGTATGGAGTTACGCAAAAATTATCCATATCTTAAGCAGTTTATATCGGTAATTATTGGTGGTAATAGCAAAAATTATCAATTTACCGATGAAAATGCTGGCGAATTTGCTGCAATATTATCTAATCTTACTAAGACCCAAGATGAAAAATATATCCTGTTTATTAGTTTTAGTCGACGTACTCCTAATTCAGCAAAACAAATTATCAAAAATAAGGTACCTTCATCGGCTATTATTTACGATCCAACAGAGGAAGAAGCTAAACCTAACCCTTATTTTGGGATGTTGGCACAGGCAGATTACATAATTTCTACGGCTGATTCGATTTCTATGTGTAGTGAGGCAGCTTCTACTGGTAAACCTCTTTATATATTCTGTCCTAGTAATTTTAAATCACCTAAACATCTAGCATTTACACAAAATTTGCTAGAATTAGGAATAGCTAAAATACTAGACAAATCTGTAATTCAGCTTGAAAACTATAATTACACCCCTCTTAATGAAGTAGAAAAAATTGCTAATATCATAATTGCAAAAAATTGGATAATATCATGATCCAGAAGGGTATATTAGACTTCTTGCATAAGCCAAAGATAGTTGAGGGATTTTTAGGAGAAACGAAGCCGAGCACCGCAGTGTACATAAACGTACATGAGGAGCGGAGGCGAGTTTCGACGACAAAATCACCAACTAGATTGGCTTATGTAGGAAGTCTATTAATTGATTCTCATTGTCACCTCAACATGTTAAAAGAAGATTTATCAGCCATAATAAGCAGAGCTGAGAACAATAATGTTAAGTACATGCAGACTATATGTACTAAGATTGAGGAATTGCCGGATATTTTAGAAATAGTCGTAAGATACGGCAATGTTTTTGCTTCGTGTGGAGTTCACCCCAATGAAGTGAAGGAAATTGTCTCGTGCGAAACTATTATGGAATATTGTAATCATCCAAAAATTATTGGCATTGGTGAAACTGGTCTCGATTATTATTACCAGACATCAGACAAACATCAACAGATTAGTTCTTTTGGGCAACATATACAGGCATCTCAAAGTACTGGGTTGCCAATTATAGTCCATACAAGAGAAGCAGAACAAGATACTATTGATATTTTAAGTAGCGAAATGCAAAATACCGCGTTTCACGGTCTTATTCATTGCTTTACCGCTTCAAAGCATTTAGCAAAAAAAATGCTTGACCTTGGTATGTATATATCGATCGCTGGAATTGTAACCTTTAAAAACGCCACCGGTTTACAGGATATAGTACGTTATATTCCACTAGACCGGTTATTAATTGAAACAGATTCTCCTTATCTTGCCCCTGTTCCGATGCGTGGCAAACAAAACGAACCAGCTTTTGTCAAATATGTAGCAGAAAAAATAGCTGAAATAAAAGAAACAAACCTAGAAACAGTAGCAAATGCTACTACCACAAATTTTATATCTTTATTTACTAAAACACATCTTATTATATAACCCCTCCGTCAAAAATGCTAAAAATTAAGAATTAATCGTTCTTGTTGATACCTTATCATTTGAGTATACACCTAACCTAGTTTTCTTTTACCCATAAATCCATATTATATTGTTTACAATACTCAAACATATATACAGTATTAGAGTGAGCTATCCCAAACTCCTTTACTTGCGGTTTACCAAAAAATTTATAACTAGATAAGTCTTTTGCTTTACATGATGCTTTAGCTCCTTGACTATATAAATAACTCACTTGAGCCACATTTTTACGATTATCCCTATATAAATAATGATATATGCTATGAGCCTTCTTGTAGGATTCTATAGATGCTTTTATGTTATCTTGAGCAAATAAAATATTACCTTGGACTACATAACTTGCTGCTAAATCTGGATCTTCCGAATAATCTGCATCTTTTGGATTTTTATGCTCATTGGCTAAGAATATGGAGATAGCCTGGTTAACATGTTCTGAGGCCTGGTCTAGTTTACCTAGCCCTAATTCACTACTTGCCATTTGGGTGTAAATACGACCTAATATTTCAAGAGCCTCTTTTTCAGAGGATTTACACATGTCATATAAATGCTCAGCTGTGGCATATGCTTCTGGGTATTTTTCAAGATAATTCAATATTTCTACTTTAGATAAATAAGGATTTATAAGTAGCTTGTCATCAAGAGCTAGTCCGTTTTTAATTGATATTTCTATAACTTTATTAATGTTTTCTAATGATTCAATATATTTTCCTTGTATAAATAATAATTTTGCTTTTATATTATGCATATAGCCTATGTTATTTTTATCTATTAAATCTTCATTAAATATTTGTTCCATAATTTGAATATCTTTTTCTGCTTCTTGAACCTGTCCTAGTGCAATATTAGATATTGTTAAATGATACAATAAATTCCATTTTCTAGATTCATAACCTTTTAAATTCTCAAATATTTCTTTTGCTCTTATAAAATATTTTATTGCCATCTTATAATTAGAATAACCTCTATAATATCCACCTATTGCTTGCACATACCTCGCATATGTACATTTTTCATCATTATTCATCGACCATAAATTAAATTTTCCTTCCTGATCAGCCTTATTAAACCAATTAACCTTTTTTTCTGCGTCATAATAATTGAGAGAATTATGATATTGAAGCATTAGTTGATAATTAAGTTCCATAAGTTTATATATATTTGAGTTATATTTCTCTGAATTTTTTAAAATTATTTCAAGATTTTCTTGTATAGTTTTAGCACTTCTAAAAATACGAGCCTGTAATGCATTCTTTGGTATATAATTCATTAATTTAGTAATGATATCATTTAAATAAGCTTTATTATTCTCACCACAATTAATCTCGGCTATTTTCTGAGCAATAACATCATGCATTTCAAAGACAGGGTTAGTGTCATCTGAGTCAATGTTAGATATTAAAGCAAATTTAGATAATTGATAGAGATCATCATCAAGAGTATTTTGATTATCCGTAATAATTTTTAAAAGATCTTTCGAGAAACCTTGATTATTTATTAAGGCTATTTTATTTAAAAGTTTCTTAGCACTTGGCTTTAATTCATTGATAACTAATGTAATGTTTAATTGAATTTTATCTGTTGATTGCTGGATTTTATCCTTATATTCTTTTCTATCTAAATCTTTTACATTATTTAATAATTGTGCCCCTTGTACTATCAGGATAGGATAACCAGCAAACTTTTCGCTCAAGAATTCTGCTAATAGGGGATCATTATTTTCTAGAATATTATTAGCAAGAGCAATGACATCATCTTTTTCAAAGGCAGTCATTTTGACTATATTAGGCAATATTTCGCTATCTTGGGAACAAAATATAACGTGTCCATTATGTTCCCAATCAACGAACTCTTGAACTTTTTTATTTTCACTTACTTTTAGATTATCAAATATCAGTAACCATTTATCTTGATTCGATAAATAGCTCATTAATTCTTTTCGTATTAATTTTATATCTTCTGATATTAGATTAGATTTAGCGGTGCTATTAATAGCTTTTACTAGCTTTAGCAACTCTTGATTAATATCTAAATTACAATCAACAAACCAAATAAGTTTATAATTATTTTGATTCTCATAACAATACATTCTAGCAAGCTGTGTTTTCCCCATGCCACTAGTGCCTACTATGCTTGTTTGTCTGTATTTGGTTAAGTTATTCTTGAGTAGATTTAGTTGCTTGACATGGTTGACAAAATAAGTAACTGGTGTAACAAAATTAGATATTTGTTGTTGAGCAAATGAATTATGCGGCATTATCAATAATATTATTAATGTTAAATATTTATCCATTTTTTGCTCCTAACAAACGGTTTCAGGAAAGTTACATTACTCTTTCTGTTTAATTCTAGTTTTATCTACTAATACGAATTTAAGACATTTTTTTAGCAGTTAGTACATTATTCTCTTTTATTAAAACATCAATTTGCTAAGCTATAGATTCTATTTATTCAAATATGACTTTTGATAGTTATCTTTAAAACGGAAAGTTATGGTTTAAATAAATTACCTAGACCGCTACGCATTAGGCTTTTGGGATTCATATTGCTTGCCTTCTTCATGAGATCGCTTATTTGCTTAAATTGTTTCAATAGATTATTGACTTTCTGGACTGATGTTCCTGAGCCTTCAGCAATACGTTTTCGACGCGAAGCGTTTAGTAAATCTGGTTTTCTTCGTTCTTTTTTGGTCATTGACAAAATTATTGCTTCTTGCTGGTCTATTAATTTGCCGCTTAATTTCGATTGATCAACTTTATCGATAATTTTATTAATGCCAGGCAACATATTTATCATACTGCTCAATCCGCCTAGTTTTTTTATACTCCTCATTTGCGTTAGGTAATCTTCCAAGTCAAATTTACCTTTTTTTAGTCTAGCAGCTGCTTTTTCTGCCTCTTCCTGATCTATTAGGCTACTTGCTTTTTCAACAAAGGAAATAATATCTCCCATATCTAATATTCTTGAGGCGATACGTTCTGGATCAAATAACTCTAAATCTGCCAATTTTTCACCAGTACTTAGGAACTTAATAGGCTTATTGGTAACATGCTTAATACTCAAAGCAGCTCCACCTTTGGCATCACCATCAATACGAGATAAAATTACCCCGGTAATTCCTAGTTGTCGGTCAAAATTGCTAGCTATAAGTACTGAATCTTGCCCGGTCATTGCATCAACCACCAGAATTATTTCCTTTGGCTCTACTAAATTTTTTATATTTACCGCTTCTTGCATCATTTGATCATCGATTTGCAACCTACCTGCCGTATCATAAATAACGACATCATAGGCGGCTAATTTTGATTCGTGCAAGGCTCTTTTAGTAATATCGATAGGAGTATGGTTAGGGATAATAGTTAAACTATCTACCTCTATCGATTTACCAAGGATGGTTAGCTGCTCCTGAGCAGCAGGACGATAAGTATCAAGAGAAACTAACAGTACCTTTTTATTTTGGTTTTTTAGCCTAAGTGCTAATTTAGCACTGGCGGTAGTCTTACCACTACCTTGTAGCCCAACCATTAAAATATTTACCGGAGGAGCAGATTTAAGTTGTAATGCACTCTCCTCTGGAGAAGAGGATAATATATTAATTAACTCATTATGGATAATTTTTACTATCATCTGCCCTGGAGAGACTGACTTTATAACCTCCTGCCCCATAGCTTTTAACTTTACTTCAGCAATAAAGTCCTTAACTACCGGTAGTGCCACATCTGCCTCAAGAAGGGCAATCCTAATATCACGCATAGTATCGTTTATTTGGGCTTCAGATAAAGTGCCGCTTCTTTTGATACGATCAAAGATTTTTGTTAGATTTTGAGTTAATGTTTGGAACATAAAAATGCAAATTTAATAAGTTACTTTAATTTTATTATTCTAGCATATTTGCTAATAAGCACTAAGCATATTATTAAAAAAAATAACTAATTAATTCACCTTACGCATAAAAAAATAGCCTGGCGTCTATTAGAATGAATGTGGATTTGCAAAGATAGCTCTTCTAATAAATAGCCCCCATAATTACTGGAATTAGCACAACAGCATGACTAAATGCCAGAAAAAATTGTGATAGATAATAGAACATTCTCAATAATAACCCAACGACACAATAGCTATTCGGCAGAGTCAGAATTTGACGATAGCTCACCCACAACATCTACTACAGTATTTTCATCAGGAGTTTTATTACTCTCCTCAGTAATATTATTACCTTCCTCTACTTTATCAGGAGTATAATGTTGAAGTAACGAAGAATCCTCATTAGCATAATATTCCTGTAATAATTTTAAACCATCACTGTTTTGATCTGTATAATGGCATACTATTTCCTCTGATAGAGGATAAATGCTTTTAGCCAGCTCTGCTAACTCTTCCCTATTTGAAGTACCCTCTTTAAAAGAAAGTGTATAGGCTATTTTTGGCGTCTTTATTAGTAATGCCTCAATTTGTTTCCCAATAAATTCATGCTGTAACTCATTAGTATCCCCTATAATATGTATCTAACAATCCTCGTGCTTTAATTGAAGATGATATAGCTCACTCAATTTTTCTGAATTTACTACACACATAGCATTCCAACAATTATCGAAAACATTATCTGCTAATTGGATACCGCCATTATTTTTTATAACTTCCTGTAATTCAGTACGAAATTCAATAGTACTAATGTTACCAGATTTGTATTGTGAAATTAATCCTCCTTTTTTTTCTTCTGTGATTGCTATCTTCCCTATAACTTCTTCTGGTAATCCACTTTTTTCAGCAAACGCCTTTATCGTACGCATCCTATCTGTATCAATTAGTTGAGAATATCTAAAAATATGTATGATCATAATATCCCTTATGTTTAATTAGTTAATTAGTCAAGATTTACTGGCTCGTTGATAAGGTTCATTGCTCTTCCCTATACATCATTTTACAGTACGACTTTTTCAGACTACCATAATACCATAAAACTATAATTAATTCTAGACTATCTTATGAATTTATGCTATAATTTAAAGTTCAGTATAATTATTATGCTGTTAACACTCAAAATTATAAAAGGAGTTATTATGTTAAAAGACTTAAGATTATCGTTAGAGCGACAATTACCGGCAATTTCCAAAAATTTAAATTTTTCTTATCCGACATCCTCATTTTATCATACCACCATGTTTTGGTGTCTTAGCCATTAATCCATATTTTTCTACTTTTTAAAATTTTTATTACTATTTGATTTTTGCTTTTAGTAAGCATTTGTTTGTTTTTTTAATTGTTTAACCCTCTCGTCATGGCTCAGAGCTACTTAGTAGCGACGAAGCAATCCATATAACAAGCTTCATGGATTGCCACGCTCACGTATGTTCGCTCGCAATGACGCCAGAAGGTATTGCCACGACCTACTTGCGTAGTCTTGCTAATAGACACTTAAGGGGCGTGGTAACCCTCATTTAAAAATAATAAATCTTAAATGTTCTACTAAGAGTGACTTTTTTAAACTTAATATATCAGATTAAATCATTAACAATTGGTTTGATATAAAAATGCATTGAGGTTCACGATGAGTAATTGTGTTGATTTATTAGATATAGATAATCTAGATATCGATAATATTAAAGAAACTAAAATATTTCCTAAACATCTAAAACTTCTATTTTTCGTTGAAATGTGGGAGCGTTTTAGCTATTATGGAATGAGAGCTTTGCTGGTACTATTTCTTACATCACATTTAGGATTTAGTGATGCTAATGCTTATGCCACCTATTCTTTATTTGCTGCTATTGGCTATGCCGGTCCGGTACTCGGAGGCTTTTTAGCTGATAAATTAATGGGATTTCGTAATATGGTACTAATTGGCGGTATAATTATAACAATTGGTCATATTTGTATGACTTTAGTAGGATCAGACCCAAATTTTGTATATTTAGGCTTATCACTATTAGCATTAGGAACGGGTTTATTTAAGGGTAATATTACAAATTTGTTAAGTTGCTGCTATAAAGATAATGATCCAGATAGAGAAAGGGGCTTTACCTTATTCTATGTTGGGGTAAATTTAGGGCAAGGTGCCACTGTAGGTAAAAAGTTTTCGTCGAAAAAAACGCAAAACTTTTTCGCCAATTTTCTGGCGAAAATATACAATGTGTTCCGTGCTAAACGCAGTAATTTCCGCCAAATTTGAAAGTGCTACGTTT
>JAJIYQ010000065.1 GCA_020881075.1 Rickettsia endosymbiont of Labidopullus appendiculatus | reverse complement strand
TATACCAAAAAAGGAATATATTGATTATAGTGATTTTATCCTTAAAGCTTCTGGCGATGAAATTAAAAATTATTTCACCAGACTATCTTATATTGCGTCTCTAGTGGGTTTAGAGCAAGATGGCTACCGTTTAATTACCAACAAAGGTGCTAGATCCGGACAGAGTGTATTTCATTTTCACTTCCATATTATTGGTGGAAGAACTATCTCTAAGTTGGTATAGGTTCGTCATTGCGAGGAGCCGCTTTGCGGCGATCCAAAAAATGACCATGAATGAATGCTTCTTGGCTTAAGTTTTCTTACTAATAGACGTCTTGTACTTTAACTTATAAATTTATCTGACAATGTAATAATAAAGTAACATATAATGGGAGAGAAAATCACTATAAATCTATATGCTGCTTTTCATAGCTTTCATGTCGCTCTTGCGATTCAATACACAAAGTTGCAACGGGTCTTGCTTCTAAACGTTTTAAGCCAATTGGTTCTCCAGTTTCTTCGCAATAGCCATATTCATTTTTTTCTATCCTTACCAAAGCCTCTTCTATTTTATCAATAAGCTTACGATACCTGTCTCTTGTTCGCAACTCTAGTGCCGTATCCGTTTCAATTGATGCCCGATCATTAAAATCTGGTTCATTCCAATTTTCTTCCTTGAGATGGTTTAAGGTTTCCCGCGATTCTTCCAGCAAAGAACGTTTCCACTCAAGAAGTTTTTGTCTAAAATATTCTAACTGTTTAGGGTTCATATATTCTTCATCGTTAGAAGGCTTATATCCTTCAAGTAAGGTAATTCTAGACATATAGGTTTCTCAATATTAAAAGTATGGATAATATAACGTATAACTAAAAATCATGGCAAGAAGATTATAATATTTTGCTATCAGATTTTGATATTGGGTGGGCATTATTATAAATATTCTCCAAATGTTTTAGACTAACCTTAGTATAACGCTGGGTAGTTGATAAGCTTTTATGCCCAAGTAATTCCTGAATAGACCTTAATTCTGCTCCATTTTCAAGTAAGTGTGTTGCAAAACTATGCCTAAAGGAATGAGCTGATAAATGTTCCGGTAAACCATAGAAGCGACGTAATCGTATCAATTCACGATTAAACACTGGAGCTTGTAATTTTTTACCCAACTTACCTAGAAATATTGGATCTTTTTCACCGATACTATAAGGTAATTTATTTAAATATTGTTCTATAAAATCTTTAGCTATTGGTGTCCATGGTATTATCCTATCTTTTTTACCCTTTCCTGTTATTTTTATAAACTCTAAGTCTTGTAGATGAGATTTAGTTATCGATAATGCCTCAGATATTCTAAGTCCAGCAGCATAAATAAGCACCAATAGGGCTTTATTCCTCCATTCTACCCATTCTAAATCAGTAAAATTATCAATATGTTCAATAGATAATTGAGCGTCATCCTGCGATAAAGATTTAGGTAATATTTTAGCTTTCTTAGGACTTCTGATGGAAAAAATGGCGTGGCAAGTAATATTAGTGGTCTTTTCCAGATATTTATAAAAATTCTTGATCGCTGACAAGCCTCTAGAATTAGAAGCTGCTAGGTAATTATCTTGCTGCCTTTTAGAAAGCCAGCTCCGTACTAGCCTTATATCAACTTGCTTTAGAGAATTAATGGTTATGATTTCCGAGTTATAATGATTTAGGAAATTTAGAAAATTTTCTAAATCATTCTTATAAGAAATTATCGTATGTTCCGAACAATTTTTTTGTAATTTCAGATATTTTTGCCATTTATTTATCAGCTCTAATATTTCTTGTTGTTTTTTTTGAATCATCGATTATTTACCTATACAAAAATTACTAAATATTTCTCCTAACACTTCTTCAACGCTAATCTTACCAGTAACATTACTCAAACTTCTAATAGCCATTCTAACATCTTCTGTAGCTAACACTAAGTCATTTTCACCATTAAAATTCTCATTATTGAATTTTTTTAAATATTCCAAGGCTTTTTCTATAGATGCTCGTTGACGTTGCCTAGTAATATGCGGGGTTTCGGTTAAACCAGCTATATTATGAGCAATATTTTCAATTTCCTTTAACAGACTATCCATCCCAATATTATCTTTTATAGAAATCTTTAAATAATTTTTCTTTAGTTTATTGATATACCCATCTATTTGACACTTATCATCTAGCAGATCAATTTTATTGATCAATATTATTGTATTGTCATCAATTAAATTATCCAATGAGGGTGAGTTGCTTAATTTTACCGCATCAAGCATAACTATTTTGATATCAGCCATTCTTGCTGATTCAATTGCCCGTTTGATGCCTTCTAATTCTATTAAATCATTACTATCCCTTATGCCAGCTGTATCTTGTAATATAATTGGATATCCTCCAATATCTAGATGTCCCTCAATTATGTCACGAGTTGTCCCCTCAATATTTGAAACAATGGCAACATCTCTTTGCATCAAAAAATTAAGTAAGCTAGATTTACCAACATTAGGAGCTCCTAAAATGGTTAATTTAATGCCTGTTCGAAGTAATTCCCCCCGTCTATTATCGTCAAGATGTTTTATTATAGCATATTGAAGTTCACCACTAAGAGTCATCACCCTATTTAATATTTCTTGCGGAATATCTTCATCGGGAAAATCAATATAAGCTTCTAGTAAACCAATAATAGTCAGTAAAGTTTGTCTCCACCCATTATAAAGTGTTTCGAGTTCTCCTCCAACTTGCTTAACCGCCTGCCTATGTTGCCAAACAGTTTCAGCTTCAATTAAATCGGCAATACCTTCTGCCGCAGTTAAATCAAATTTACCATTTAAAAATGCCCTACGGGTAAATTCCCCAGGCTCTGCCATTCTTAAACCTTCGATGGTTAACAATGTTTCAGTTAGCATAGCAGCAATTGCTATACTGCCATGAGTATATATTTCTACTACATCTTCTCCAGTAAAGCTAGCTGGAGCTTGGAAGTATGCTACAACTGCTTCATCAATTAATTCTTGATTCTTAGGGTTGATAAGTTTTTTACAGTACATGACTCTAGGAATAAACGTGGCATTATCATTTTTAATTAGGTGTTTTAATGCAACCAAGCTTTTAGATCCAGAAATACGAAAGACTGCAACACCAGCTTTTCCTGGTTTAGAGCTTTGAGCAAAAATAGTTTCCATGATGGTGCGAGCCTCTTGCTAAGTAATTTATTTTAATTATAATACATTAAATAGCTTAGTCTGGGATAAGAATTATGCTAATCTAAATGAGTTTTTGAGAGTACAGGCGTTATTAGACTTTCTTTATAAATCAATCTAGTTGGTGACTTATGTAGAAAGTTTTTTGAAACAATAATAAAGTTTGGTAACAATATGACAATAGAAAAAGTTACAATAAATAAGGTTGCAGAGAGAGTGTCTTTATCTTTAAGTAGACTTACTTGTCAAGTGCCTAATTATAAATCAGAAATTTTATCATTAAGTAAGGTAAAAAGTGGAGAACCACTTTTTAATAAATTTATACAAAAATTTTTAGTTTATATTCCTGTAGATTATAGGTTTAGAGATAGGCAAGAATTATTTGGCGAGTTTGCTTATAGTGCTTTTCAGTTCTTTAAAGAAAAGCAACCTAGTAAAAGGAAATTGCAGATTGTCAGTACGGTAATTGAAAATAATCCTGCTATTAATATTTTGTTATTGAACGAAAATAAATCATTCATAGTTGATTCGATTATTTGTCTGTTAACAACTCTCAACTTGAAAGCTAAATTTTTACTCCATCCTGTTATAGCTTGCGTAAGAAACAATGATGGTCATTTACAAGAAATATTGGATGTAAAGCAAGATAGTGATGAATCTTTAGTACATATAACTATTTTAGGGAATTTTGATCAGAATGATATCAATTCTTTAGAAAATTCTCTGAATAAAACTTTAGATCAGGTCGATACTACTCATAATGTGTGGTCTAAATTATTGAACAGAGTAACAACAATTTCAAATGAGATTCAAAATAATCAACAATTACACAATAACTATTTAGATTATAATGAGTCTATAGATTTCTTAAATTGGCTAAAAGATGATAATTTTACCTTTTTAGGCATGATTAACTTTGATCTAATTTCCAAAGATTTTTCCTCAGAGGAGGGTGTCCAGAAAATATGGCAAGGACAAGATACTAAAAATGAAGTTATTGATATTATTGAACGCTCAGCAAGCCCATTACATAACAATAAATTAGTCATTTTAGGTAAAATTAATACCCTATCAAGTGTACATAGAAATAACTTAGTAGATTATATTTTAATCAAGAAGATCGATCAGGATAAAAAGTATCTTTCAGGTAGCATAATTTTTGGTTTATATAGTTCTGCAATATATTACCAGCTAATTACTGATATTCCTATATTGAGACAGAAGCTACAATTCGTTCTAGATAAATCTGCCTTTCCGACTGATGGATATAATACCAAAAAGCTTAAAAGTATAGTTCAATCTCTACCGAAAGAAGCTTTGATACAGATTGATGAAGGTGATCTATACTGTATGTGCTTACATGTACTTTCAGGTATGATGAGTAGAAAACTCAAATTATTTATTCAACAAGATTGGTCTGGTTCTTTTATTAATATCATAATATTCTTATCAAGAGATCGTTTAACACCAGAAGTACATAGTGCCATAAATTGTTATTTATCCGATACACTTAATGGGGTAATATTATCAGATTATATGGCAGAAGTGGCAGAAAATTTTTCATATTTATTTGTTACGTTAGAGGTGCAGAATAAAAATAGCCTTAATTTTGAAGTTGAAGTAATAGAGCAAGAATTAGATAAACTTTCCACTCGTTGGAGTGAAGATTTTTATCATAAATTATGTAAAAATTTTGGTGAATATCAGGGAGGAGTAAATTTTAAACTTTTTGATCCAATTTTTCCTATTGATTATAGAGAGAAATTTAATGGGCAAACAACTTTAATAGATATTGAGTATCTAAAAGAGGCAAGTATTTATCACAAGCCTATATTTAATTTAATTACTATAAATAATAGTGAATTCCAGCTAAAAATTTACAGTCCTGCTCCCAAATTAGCTCTTTCCGACCTACTACCATCTATAGAAAATTTGGGATTCAAGGCCATAGATGAACAAAGCTTTGCTATAAAAGGAGCTGGAGATATTGAAGAAAGTTGGATATATGAGTTCACTCTCGAACCATTAATAACTATTGAAGGCAATATTGATTTGCTTAAAGCCAATGTAGAAGAGGCTTTAGATAAAATATCTCTCGGACTTTTAGATAATGATTCTTTAAGCAAATTAATAGTGTTATCAGGATTTAATTGGTGGCAAGTTAAGTTAGTCAAAGCATTAACTAGATATTTACATCAAACAGGCTTTATCTATGGTAAGGGTTATGTTCAACTGACCTTAATAAAGCATTTTCTATATACTAAAATGCTAGTTGATTTGTTTGATGCTAAATTTAATCCGGCAAACTTTTCAGATGAACGTACAAAAACTATAAAAGACAGTATCCTTAGCTATCTTAATAAAATCACTAGTAGTAGTGAGGATAAGGTTTTAAGGCATATGTTTGGTGTTATTGAAGCTATTGTTAGAACTAATTGCTATCAATCTAGTTCTATAGTCAATTCAGGAGAGTTTGGGGCTAGGAGCGATGGAGCGACGCCTATAAGTAATAGGCGAGCGACGAGCGACAACATCCCCAACTTCTCATCAATTGACTATAATTTGCAGAATGGAGACAACAAACATAATATAGTCTGTAAAAATTATTTTTCTTTTAAATTTGATTCAAAAAAAGTTCCTAATTTACCTTTGCCAGTGCCATTTGCTGAAATATTTGTTTATGCTAATGATTTTGAAGCTATTCATTTACGAGGTGGTAAAGTATCTCGTGGTGGTC
>JAJIYQ010000064.1 GCA_020881075.1 Rickettsia endosymbiont of Labidopullus appendiculatus | reverse complement strand
TAACGGTAACTAAACTGTGTTGGATAGCCTAAGCAATTAGGTGAATGAATTTATCTTGAGCCCATTGCCTTAATAGGGCACGATGCGGTTCTAACGAGGGGCGTAAGTGGTGACGCTTACGTCTACTCTATAAATAATGAACACAGCTATTAGTGGAACAAAAAAATCTGTTATATTTATAGATATACTCAAATGATTTGAAGAATTGGAACGTAAAACAAGGGGTGAGCGAGCGGAGCGTACAACTAGTACGTGAGCACGCGAATACCCCGAAATTTTGCGGAGCCAATTCTTCAAAGCAGAAGAGTATATAACTGAATTTGGAGTAACTTGTTATATCGAATTCAAGTTAAATTAAAAAAATATACATAGAAGATAAAATATTCACAACAAAACGAATAATTACCTTGTTACAAAAAACGGTAATTTTAAAATGTTATTACACTATTTTAAATTTATAATTGCTGCTAATATAGTATATTAGTAGATAAGCAAAACAATTCGAAAGAAGGGTAAAAAGGTTATGAGTAAGGATACAGAACAATCTCGGTTTAGCAAATTACGAGCAAAACTTCAAAAGGTAGTAAAGCCGGACGTTCCTACTTTGGAAGAACTGCAAAAAGATATTTATAAGAAAGAGAAAGATATATTAAAATTACAACAAAAAGCAACTACCTTAGAAAACAAAAATCAAATTGCAGAAAAAAGAAAAGAGATAGCACAATATCAAAATCTATTAAATAATAGGTTAGAAAAATTATTGAAAAAAAATCAAGATTATTCTGACCTTATTAACCAAGGAAATCAGAAAAATAAAGACAAAGCTGCTAAAAAGCAATTAGACTCGTGGAACCAAGAGTTACAGAAAATTAAGAATGAATTAAGTAATCATGAAAAGTTGGTTGATAAATATAAGAAAAAAGAACAGAAACAAATTGAGAAATTAACGGTTAAAGAGAAAAAAGCTGAAGAAAAAACGGAAAGTTCATATCAAGAAGAAAAGGATAAAGCTTTTAGAATAGCTAAGGATATCTTAAAGGATAGAGATGGTATGGAGAAAATCCTGACTCCTTTACTATCGTCAAAAAAGCAGGAGGACACTATTAGTACAGGTCAAAAGCTTCAAACTGCTATGAAAGCTATTGGGTTTGTAGCAAGTCATATATCTCAGGGTATTGCCATTGCTACCTCGGTACCATTTTACGCAGAAGAACTAGCTAAAATACAGAAAATATTCAATGGTGAAACGCCATATGATCCATCTCATCCTCCTTTCTTCATAAGATTATTAAAAGATCCTGACACTTCTAAATTTCTTACTGACAATACTGTAATTCTTAACGATTTAGTTCAGCATCTTGCCCCAATGCTAATTACTGTAATGTTAAAAGAGTTAGGAGAAATAAATAATATAAAAAAAGAATTTGATGATCACAAAAAGGATATAGATAATCTGCCAACATTGGAAAACGAATTACAGATTCTAAAAGACAAGAAAGATGTATCTAAAATACCCAAATTAGAAGAGAAGGTTAATTATCTAAAATCTCTACAAAAAAATTATGATCGAGCAACTTTATTCAACAGCTTAAAAGAGGCTGGTCTTGATAAAGATTATATCAATAGTAAGTTACTGCCCATTGTCCAGGACATTACTATTTCGATGTTAGAAAAACCAGAAGATTTATTAAAAATAATTAACCTATCTGTAGATATGTTAATTATTAAAGATCCTGAAACCAAAAAAGACTATCAGAGTAAAATATTAGATACAATAGATATTAGTTCATTATTAAAAAGTGGTAAACTATCTAAATTTCTAATTGAGGAGAAAAAATATGTAGAAGCCGCAGCAGAAGTAATTATTTCATCAAATATGGCATTAGATAAAAGACTAGAAGATTTTGGTGTAGGGAAAGAATTATTGCGTGATGTAGTACCTATAGTTTCAGAATTTGCTGGTATAGCTTTGCAAGACCCTAAAAAGGTGGATGCTTTATATGAAACATTAAAATCTGTTATATTAGATGATACTGATAGTAAAATACGAGAAGCTAACAGTTTGCAGGAAGTCGCAGCTTTAGATAAAGCAGGAGGCATTAAAAAACTTGCCGTAATACAACAACTACCAAAGATTCTGCTACAAAATGAAATGCTACCATTACTACACGATCAATTACCGGCAACTCTGACAAAACATAAAGGGGAAATTGCAAAAATTGCTGCTACAGCTATGCCAAAATTGCTAGAAATGCTAGATAATAATGCCCGCACTTTAGCAAAAGAATGTAATAAGACTCTCCAAGAAGAAGATGTACACAAAATAATAGTATCTCCAATTGTACCAATGCTTAAAGGAGTGGATCACAAATTTTATGAGTCAATTATACCTATATCTATTGATTTACTAAAAAATACTATGACTGTTTTAAATGTGGAGGATATAAAAGAGATATATAGTGATATGCAAACCTTAGCTAAAACCGAGGATGTAGAACAGAAAGACCAAGCGACAGAGCGATTAAACAAGCATGTTATCACATTACTTAAAAATAAAGATTTACAGCAAAATATTGCGGTGAATCTACCTCAAACCATTAGGGATAATGAAGCGGTACTAGCAGTAATAGCAAATAATATAGTCAGTAATAACCAGAATTTAAAGAAATATGATTTATCACCAGAGTTAATAAATGCTACAACATCATTAGCAATTAAAGTAGTTGATACTGGTCTAAGTAAGATGCCAACGCTTATGAAAATTAATGATAATTGGCAAGAATACCAAAGAGCCGATATAAACTCTGATGCAAAAGAAAAGGTTTTAACTAAAATAATCGATGATGTTGGAGAAATAGTCCAGAGCCTTTCTCCTATATTAGAACACTCTGTGCCAGAATATCTGCAAAAAAATAAGGATAGTCTTTTAGCCTTGACAGAAAATATTATTAATCAGGAAGAACTTAAGAGGCAATTAGATAGTGCAGGAGTTTCCTCTGATCTAGCTTTCAGAATGGTCGATACTGCTATCAATATCACCCCACATCTCCTACCTATAATTACCAAATTTGCTAATGCATCTTTAACGGATAAAGATGGAGTTATTGTTATTGCGAACAAACTTCAGGAGATTCTCAATACATCCGAGCAAGAAAAAGACTCTAAAGCTAGAGAACTGGCAGATTCTGTTGTACAATTTATAGAAAGAAATTCAGCAGTAAAAGACGTTATCATAAAAGATATTCCAAAACTCCTTAATGAAAATTCTGCGATCCTGGGACCTATAGTAGATGAATTCCTGAATAGCACTTTCATAGGGAGAAATTTGAAAATCAAAGGTCAAGAAATTATTGAAAAAATTAGCGAAAAAGTGCCTGCATTAACAGAGATAGTGATGGAATATAATAAGGGTAATTATCTATCCGTAATTACTGGTACATTTAAGTTATTATCATCTGATCCAGTAGCAAGAGGAATGGTAACAAAATTATTAGTTGAGGGAGCTAAATATAAGGTACAAACAAGCTTTACCTCTTACAAGAAACGTAGACAAAGGTGGAATGAATATGCAGGTAAAATTATAGATAAAGTGCGTAAGCACATTCCTACCATCAATGGGCAGAAAGCAGATTTAGGAGAGTTACTACAACAACAAGCCGATAATATGCATGTTGCTAATAAGTCAAAAACATTGGAATATTCTTTAATTAGCAGGGATTTTAGCGGTCTTATCTTTAATAATGAAACAAACATGCCTTTTGAGAATGTCAAAATTAATGGGTTTAATTTCAATGATGCGACGTTTATGGACAATTCTTTTCAAAATAGTGAAATTAGTAATTGTTCATTTAAGGGGACAGATTTCAAAGAGAAAATAAGTTTTACTGGAGCTACTATTGATGCAAAATCCTTAGAAACTCTTTTACCAGCAATTAAGCAATATAATAAAAACCATAAAAAAGATCCTATTACTTTAGATAATGTGCAACTCACCGGTGATATAAGTCAATTATCTTTCAAAGGTGTATCAGTGAACAATATAGCAGATATAACAGTAGCTAAGTTGTCAATGGAAAGTAAGCTAAACCATACGGATCATGCAAAAAAATAGGTAAAGATATAGCACATCATATGTCAAAAAGTGTACAAGATGATAAAAATACTCCTCCAAACGTAGAAGCAATAAAAGAGAGTATATCGAAGCATATTAGCACAGACGTAGTTGGACAAACAAAGAGTCAGATGAAAAAAACAGGCTCACACAACCCGAATTCTGGATTAACAACGATAAACAGGTAGGGGTATAAAGACTAATGGAATGTATCTACCCTATATACAAAATGAGGAGCAGATACTAATCTTCTATAGGAAATGAATCCTAAACAACAATAAGGAGGTTCATTCTATTACCCCATTATATGAAGAAAAAGTTAATGTTACAGTAGTGCCTATGCCTATTTTACTTTGTAAATCAAATTTACCTTTCATTAATTCAACCAACTTGCGAGTAAGTGGTAAACCAAGACCGGTTCCTTGGTATTTTCTGCCAACGGTACTATCAATCTGCCCAAAAGTTGACAGTACTTTTGGAATATCTCTCTCATCAATTCCTATACCAGTATCTATAACCTGTATATAAACTAGCCCTTTATGGTCATCTTTTTCAGCATA
Organism: Rickettsia endosymbiont of Labidopullus appendiculatus; assembly: GCA_020881075.1. Classification (GTDB taxonomy): domain Bacteria; phylum Pseudomonadota; class Alphaproteobacteria; order Rickettsiales; family Rickettsiaceae; genus Tisiphia. Next base: position 5,529 of record JAJIYQ010000064.1, on the reverse strand, counting down.
AATTGTTATAGTACCTGATGCTTTGGTAAATTTTATAGAATTAGATAAAAGGTTAAAAAATACTTGTTTAAGTCTTTTGATATCTGCTTTTATCACGATATGATCTTTTGGTAATTTTTCAATTAATTGTACCGATGCCTGATCAGCTCTTGGCTTCATTATCCTTACAGTAGAAGTAATTAATTTATTGAGATCTAACTCGACGAAGTCAACTAATAGCTTGTCAGCCGATGCTTTTGATAAGTCTAATATATCGGTTATTATACTGAGTAAATGCTTACCTGCACTGTTAATATCTTTTATATAATTATCATGCTCTTTATTGTAAGGTGTAGACATCATAATTTCTGAAAAACCTATAATAGCATTTAGAGGGGTACGTAGTTCATGACTAACATTGGCAAAAAATTTAGTATGAGCAGAACTTTCATTTCTAACCTTAATTACCGCTTCCTCTAACGCTTTATTAGCCTCAAATTGTTGATCTATAATCTTCTGTGCATAATTTGTGTTGCTAATTACGATAATTAAGAATATTAGCATAATGATAAAAAATGTTAGTAATACTTTTTTCTCCAGCTCTATAATACTTGACCATAAACTAGTAATATTAGTATTAATCTCTAACACCCCATCAACAGGATACCTAGATAAATCGCGGTTTATTATTGGAATATAACTTGTTATACAAGATGCTTTCTCCACTTTCCCTGACATATGGAATAGGGCCCTAGGAATTAATATATGACTTGTCATTCCTTGAAAAGCTTTGTTAAAGGCTTGCTCTACAACCAGCTCTTTTAAAAAATATTTGTCAAATTGGCTAATAATTCTTTGATACAAAGTATCTTCAGGAAAACTAACCTGACTTGTTATTTGAATTGGAGAGCTGGTTATAATTTTATGACCTTGTAGATCGTATAAAGAAATATAGGCATTGAGATTAACAAAAATATCAACTGAAGTAGTTGCAAATTTAATAAAATCGGCATCTTGCAATAAATTTATATAACCAAATTCATGTAATTTATTTACAGCAGTTTTATTCCTATTCCAGACATTTTTTGTATAAACACCAGCTATTTTAATATTTGCTTCTCCAACTTGCTTTAAAATCATTTCTTCAATAATGAAGTAACGATAGTAAATCATGTTGACAATGATATTTATAAATAACCCAAAGAATGCCAGTCTAACAATATGCTTATTTTGAATCATTAGATTTGCACATATTCATTTAGATTATACCACGGTTATTCACTAGCACTAAGTTTTTTATTTCTAGGTGATTCCTTAGGCAATTTTTTATCACTCACTGATTTCAGCTGATCAAAAATACTCAAAGCTTGAGTTATAAAGCTTCCTGGTTCAGAAAGATTTGCCGGCAAAATTACGGTATTACTATCCTTAGCTAACTCACCAAAAGCAGATATATATTGTTCAGCGATTTTTAAAGATACTGCATCATTTCCTCCAGATTTCTGAATAGAGGCTGCTATAAGCTCAATACTTTTAGCAGTAGCCATGGCTACTAATCCTATTGCTTCAGCCTCACCCTTAGCCCTATTTACTTGATCAATATAGGAAGCTTCAGAATTTAATACAACTTGAGCCTTCTCGCCTTCTGCATGGTTTATTTTTGCTTGTCTATTACCTTCTGAGTCTAAAATTTGGGCTCGTTTTTGACGTTCTGCCGCAACTTGTAACTCCATCGCTTTAAGTATTGTTTGTGGTGGCTGAATGTCTTTAATTTCATAACGCATACATTGTATTCCCCAATTGACTGCCGCTTGGTTAATAGCAGAAACAATAGCGATATTCAAGGTTTCTCGTTCTTCAAAAGTTCTGTCTAATGGTAACTTACCTATTTCTGAACGCATAGTGGTCTGTGCAAGCTGAGTGATAGCATAATATGGACTATTAACCCCATAAGATGCAGCAACTGGATCGACAATTTTTACATATAACACACCATCTATTAGTAACGTAACATTATCATTGGAAATGGCTGTTTGAGCAGTCACATCAATCGCTTCTTCCTTTAAAGTGTGTTTGTAGGCTACTTTCTGAATCACTGGTATCAAAATACTCAAGCCAGGCTGCAAGATGCTATCAAATTTCCCAAATTTTTCAACAATCCATGCTTGTTGTTGTGGCACAACCTTAACCATCTGTATAATAATAAGGATTGCCACGATACTACAAACTAATAATATATATTCCATATTTTCTCCTTTTTAAATCTATAACTAACCCGATTAGTATTTACCCATACAAATAGTCATTGCAAGACTACTACGTAGTCTTGCAATGACTTTTAAGATGCATACACGTCAGTTCACATGGCTAAAACCTTGTTTGGGTAGCTATAATAATTTCACTATGCTACCGTCATTAATCTTAGTAATTCCTTCCACTACTACCATATCTCCCTCTTTGATTTCGTCTGAAATAATCTCTGTTAGACCATTTAGACTAGTACCTAGCTTAACATAAAGTTGCTGCACTTTGTTATCATTAAGTTTATATACAAAATATTCACCTTTACTATTACTCTGTACCGATTGATCCGGTACAGCTAAATTCCGATGTTTGTTAATAATTAAGTCTATAGGTACATAGCTTCTATGTAGCATATTACTATTAGAATCAACAATAACTTTAGCACTTATAGTACCATTATCTGAAACATATTGTGAGATTTCAGCAATTTTTCCATTAATCTTATCACCATTATTATCGGTTATCACTAGATCAGTAGATACTGGCACCTGATTATAAAGTTCCTCTGGTAACTCTATTAAAATACTCTTAGTGGTAGAATCTTGAGCAATAATGCTAAAAAGATAATTTTTTTGTTCTACCTTATCCCCTTTTTTTAGCTTTATTATACCAATATTTCCATCAAATGGGGCTACAATAACCATATCGTTGTAACTATTCATTGCTTTGGAAAAATCAAGCTTAGCTGTTTCTAAATCACTATTTGATTTTTCTAGTACGTCACTACTAATATATTTTTTGGCAAATAATGCCTTATCACGTTCATAAGCAGTCATCGCCGTTTTTAAAGAGATTTCTGCTTGTGACTTAGTTGACGTAGCTAAATCTTTGTCAATAATAAGCAAAATATCTCCTTTACGAACCTTACCATGAGAATCAGATACTACATCAACCGTACCAGAAATATTAGCATAATAATCCCGGCTTGCATCATTTTTACATTGTCCGACAACGCTGAAAACATTGTACAGCTCAGCCATTTGTACTTTACTAGCTTTGACCGGAATAATCTGTTGTTCTTTAGCGATAGTACAGAACGAAATGATGCATATACCTACAAAAACAATTAACTTATTCAACATTTCAAATATCCTATTAAAGTTTTAAATCTGTTAGCCAACGATGTTCATTCTCTAAAATTTCAAAACGAATTTTTTCACTTTTTTTATCAAGCTCTGCTTCCGGTACTAAAGAAGCTCCGCTAAATTCAAAACCATAAAAATTAATCTGTAATTTAGTACATATTTTTTCCACCGACTCAATATTTTCTAAAACATCATCAACAAATATTATGGTTTTAGGGTAGTAATTTTTCTTGTGTAAAATATTCTCTAATACTACACCTTTATCAATATCGGCAGTAAGAATCACCCCTTCTTCCATCATCGGCATACCATTCTCACTATGTAATTCATCAATTAATATTTCCTCTTTTATTGGAGTAGATTTCATAAAATCTATATTTATCCCTTTAAGCTCTTTTAAACGCCAATTGGTAAAATCTTCAATAACCCCGAATCTACCTGTATATAGCTTGGTTAAAGCAGCAGTTGGAATTTGCCTCTCCCATAATTTACTCAATATATCATTTATATTGGGGTTCACTAAGCGAATAGTACGATTTTTTAGAATAATACTAAAAAAAAGTTGCCTTTCTTTTCTAGTAAAGCGTTTTTTGCTTTCAACACACCATTCGCGTCTATAAGGATGAGTTAAGCGATATTCATCTTGAGCCATGATCAGTACGTCATCCACATCAAAAAGCACCAAACTATCTTGATCCAGCTTATCTATTACTTCTGCAACTTTTAAAAAATCTGAGACTTTAGCTGTTTTAGCAAATTTATGATTATTCATTAGTTTTTATATTTTATTATTTCTTCCAAAGAATTAGCAATTATAGCCAAATCTGATTCTCTTGAGAGATTGTGATGCCCATCTTTTATTAATTTGATTACTACTATATCACTAGTAATTTTTTCTACTAACTTACTTGAAATATTATAAGGTACATCAACATCTAACATCCCATGAATTAAATGAACAGGTTTCTTAAGATTAATACTATTTGAGTTTAGTAACAAGTGATTTTTGGCTTCAAGTATTAATTGATAACTTATTGGGTATGTATTATTGCAATTACGCCCATCAACATCAAGCCATTTTTGCTGTTGCATTTGTTTTTTTTGACTTTCAGTTAAATTCTCCCAAATGTTTTCTGTAAAATCTATTGCTGGAGCAAGAGCAATAAGACCACAAATTTTACTAGGAAATTTTATAGTAGCAAGCATGGCAAGCCAGGCACCCATACTGGAACCTATTATAATAGTTGGTTGTATGATAAGTTTATTTAATACCAGCTCAACCCCCATAAGCCAAGAGCCAATAGTTTCATCAAGAAAATCACCTGACGATCTTCCATGACCAAAATTATCAAATGTGATAAAATTATAATCTTGTTTTTTACAGTAATTTTCAAGGAATATAGCCTTGGTACCATTCATATGTGACATCAAGCCATGCAAAAACATTACGGAAGGCATATTTTTTTTACTACTTTTATAATGATTATAAGTGATAAATTTTTTATTTTCTGTATTATATATTTTTTCCATTTATAATTAGTTAATTAATGATTTCATCAGATTCACCAAAACGATACCATAAACCAACCATTTTGCAAGTAGTTCCAGCTTTATTCTCTGGTGGAGTAGAGAGAGGGACAATTGAAGTGGCAAAAATGTTAAAAAAAGCTGATTATAATGTTATTGTAGTCTCATCTGGTGGTTTGTTAGTTGAAGAGTTAGCAGTTGCAGATATACCACATATTTCTATGAATAGTGCTACTAAGAATCCCTTTTCAATATGGAAAAATGCAAGGATTTTATCAGAAATAATTAAGGAATATGGTGTAGATATAGTACATGCAAGATCAAGAGCTCCTGCTTGGAGCTGTTATATGGCAGCAAAGGCTACTAATACTAAATTTTTAACAACGTTTCATGGCATTTACAACATCTCGAATTTATTCAAACATTTCTATAATAGTGTGATGATTAAAGGCGAGAGAGTCATAGCTGTATCTAATTTTGTAAAGCAACATATAGTAGCTAATTATAAAAGTCTAGAAAATCATATGACTGTAATACGTCGAGGAGTAGATTATCGTTATTTTGATCCCAAAAATGTTACAGAAGAAAAGTTATTAAAATATAAAAAGAAATATAGTATATCTAACAGTACTCC
>JAJIYQ010000063.1 GCA_020881075.1 Rickettsia endosymbiont of Labidopullus appendiculatus | reverse complement strand
TTAAATGTCCTTCAACATTTGGGATGGGCATTGCTTCTTCTCTTGATTTATACGAAGCAAATAACTGATTGATATTTTTATAAGATTTTAGAGCTCCACTCATACTTTTCCATAGCTCAATAGCATTATCGAAAGGTGCTAAAGCTCTGCCAACTATTATGGAGCTCATAATCATACCCCCAGTAGTCATATCTCTTCCTGAAGTACTAACAACAACATAAGCTCCAATACCAGTTACAAGCATTTGCATAATATTACGAATAAATCTGGAAAAATTAGAGATAGCACCATTACGATAACTAGCAATGGATTGCTTCTCCAAAGCAGCAATATTAAATTGGTGCCAATTTGCAGTGACATTTTTCATCATCCCCATAGCTTCTACAACTTCTGAATTCCTATTAGCAATATCAGCTTGGGTCATACCCTTTATCGAGAATTCAGTAGCCTCACCAAGAGTTCTATTAGTTGCGGCAGCATTAAAGAAAGCCGTAGATACGATAATAATAGCACCAACTAATGTTAAAATCCCAATATATGGGTGAATTAAGAAAATTACTATTATATAGATAACACTCCAAGGGGCATCAAATAAAGTATTAATACCAGTACTAGTTACAAAAGTTTTTATTGTTTGAAAATCACGAAGTAATTGGCTAGCACCAGTATTAGTACGGGTTGCAGCAGCTGAAATAGAGTGACCAAAAATTACAGGGGCAACTGTTTTGTCCAACCACTCACCAACTTTAATTAAGGTGAATGATCTAGCAATTTGTAATAATCCGTAAATAAAATAGATTGTGCCAATAATAACAGATAACCACATTAATGTCCATGTGTTACCGCTTCCTATAACTCGATCAAGAACTTGCAAGGAATAAAGAGGAGTTATCAACATTAATAAGTTAATAACGAACGCGAAGCTAAAAACTACCCAAAAAGCAATCTTGCACTTCTCAAGAGCTCTGTTTAGAGGGTTTGCTACTTGAGTTACTAATGCACTATTATTTTTCATATTACCATTATTATATCAATATTATTTTACTATATAGTTAGTAAAAATTATATTATTTGCAATATTTCCCAAGTCCAGAATTATACATGTTAATGAATAATATATCAACTTCTTTATTAGACTTAGAATCTAACAATAATATAAATGACTATTCCTATCTAAGAAAGTTTTGACTTTAAAACAATAAAAACAGCCACATACTTTTACTTAAGTACGACAATGTTAAGTTGTTAATATACCAATTTTTTCAAGGATTTCAACTATCTCGGTACATAAATTAAAAAATTACCTAGAAAAATATCCTGAAAGTCTATAACCTATTATGGTTTTTACCTTTATGTGAAGATAAAACATCTATAGGTACAGGGTCACATCCACCTTGACAAAAAGGATTGCACCTGATTATTCTCTTAATAAATAACCAGAACCCTTTTATATTACCATGCATCATTATTGCTGATTTAGCATATTCTGAACATGACGGATAAAAACGGCAATTAATACCAAGTAAGGGAGAGATAAAAAATTGATAAAACCAGATAAATATAAGCAATAAATTAAAGCGATGTTTCATTTTGATCACGGTTACTTAAAAAATACGTTATCACACGAATTTGGGATTCTACTTAATATATCTTAAATATATCATATCTTCTTCTATATTCATAGATCTTTGTTAACAGTGTCTAGAGAATTTTATCTGAATTTTAACTAAAATTAACTATTTTTTATGGGTTCAGGGGGGGCAATAGAGGACCAATTGTAGGGACTATGATTACAGATACTTAAGGACAGTGTCATTGTGTAGCTATAGTACATATGTGTCAGTTTAAGGAAAAAAGATGTTTTCTAAGAGTCTATTAGCGAGGAGCCATTTTAGTGGAGACAAAGAAATTCAAATTGTTTTAAGATTTTTCTTGGATTGCCGTGTCACCGCACAGCGGCTCCTAGCTAGTAGACGCTTGGCGAGCATATTTTTTATTCATTATAATAAAATAGCAAAAAAAAACCGCGAATGCTCATGCCTAGGGTTATAGTTAATTTTCACTTTCTCGCATTTTTTTGTGATATAAAGCACCAAAATCAATTGGATCAATCATCAATGGCTGGAATCCACCATCCTGAGTAACATCAGAAATAATCTTTCTTGCAAATGGGAAGATCATTGCTGGACAATGAATCGCTAATATCATCTGGTGTTGATCTTCTGCTATATTAATTAAGTTAAAAACCCCAGCATATTTCAAGTCTACTATAAATAGCTTATGTTTTTCACTCATTGCTTTAGCTTCTATACTTAATTCTACCTCATAAAAGTTTTCTTCAGGTAAATTAGAAATATTAAGGTCTAGGAATAAATCAATTTGTGGATTACGTTCCAAAGATACTAAAGATTTTGGAGCATCTGGATTTTCAAAAGATAAATCCTTTATGTATTGGGCGTTAATAGCGATATGTGGCATCTCTTGTTGATTAGAGTCTTTCATAACAAATAGTCCTTTTATATTAAAATTTTTAAGTTCTTGGCAAGGTAACACCTTGCTGCTTCATATATTTCCCATGACGATCAGCATAAGATATATTACAAATTTGGTCGCCTTTTAAAAACAAAAATTGACAAGCTCCTTCATTAGCATAAATTTTCGCCGGCAATGGAGTGGTATTAGAAAATTCTAATGTTACATGTCCTTCCCATTCCGGTTCTAATGGTGTTACGTTAACAATTATGCCGCATCTGGCATAGGTTGATTTACCAACACAAATAACTAATACATCTCTTGGAATCTTAAAATATTCAATTGTTCTTGCTAAGGCAAAACTGTTTGGTGGGATAATACAAACATCAACCTCTCTATCTACCAAACTGCATTCAGTGAAATTTTTGGGATCAACTATTGCCGAATTGATATTAGTAAATATTTTGAATTCCTTGGAAACTCTTGCATCATAACCATACGAAGATAAACCATAAGAAATAATTCTCTCTGAGTTATTTAATTTAATCTGCGTATCGGTGAAAGGTGCAATCATATTACGTTCTACAGACATTCTTCTTATCCAATTATCAGACATAATGGTCATATATAATTACACATAATTATGGTTAAATTCCCGAGCTAATATAGATAATATAGTAAAAAGTTAAAAGCACTAAGTGTTTTTAGAATATTTTTATTAAATTAAATGATTTTTGTTCACAGAGCCTAAGTTTCTGCAAATAATAAATTTATTAATATCGATGAAAAATTACTTGATTAAGCTATAGCTTTGTATTATTATTAGTTGAAATAGATAGATAAGTATTAAATTATTATAATAATGGATGAATCTAATAAACCAAAAGAAAAAATAAACTTAATTATAGGTATGCGTTTAAAAAAACGTCGTATAATGTTGGGTATAAGCCAACAAGAATTGAGTGAAGCTATTAATCTTAGTGTAAAGCAAATACAAAGATATGAAGATGCTACTACCCCGATAGCTGGTAGTATATTGTATTTTTTTGCAAAATTATTAAATGTATCTATCAAGTATTTTCTTGATACAGATGAAGATACTGATACATCAGATGATTACCTATTTGATACACAAGATGATAATAGGTTTTTGAATGACATTATTGCAGAGGATAAGATAGAATATTTAGTACCTTTAAAATACAATACAGAAAAAGAATTATCCTATCTTATTAAAGTATTTACCAGAATTCAAAATCAGCAGATTAGACAAAAAATAGTTGAACTTATTAGGTCAATAGCAGAATCTCAAGACACGGATACGGGATAAGAATAAATATAACTTAAATTAAATAGTCAACTAATTAAATGACCAATTTCATATTGACGATCTTTTAATAATAATTGATAAACCAATTATTATATGATAACATTAGTATGTTATCATTAAAGGGTTTCCTTTCTAATATTTTTAAACAAATTCACTACATGACTTTCTAGAGTATCAATTATGCAAGATACAAATACTAACGATTTACGTAATATCATGGGTGCTATTAGTACTAAACTGTATGAAAATGACATAGTAGCTGAAGTATATTACAGATTAAAGGACCCTTATTCTACTTTAAAGAAGGTATTACGAAAGACTATTGCTTTGAAAGAATTAACTGACCTAGTTGCTTTTAGGGTTATAGTTGACAAACAAGAAGATTGTTATAAAGTATTGGATATTATTTATAGTATTTATTCTGTTAATATAGAAAAGTCTAAAAATTATATTGATAATCCTAAGAATAATGGTTACCGTTCTTTGCATGTCATAGCTGTAGTTGGTATCTGTAAACGTAACATAGAAATACAAATACGAACCAGAGAGATGCATAATATAGCAGAATTTGGTACAGCAAACCATGATGAATATAAAAGAGTGCAGGAAACAAAGTTAATAAGGAAGTTATTCTCTAATGTAAGAATTACCGATATTAATACTGCGATAAATAATGCATATGATATTTTTGTCCGGTTTAATTGGACTATACCGGAGCTTATTGCTTATGAGCAAGCAATTGAAAATCTTTGTCATAATTTCCAAAATAATTTGGCATGATATATGCTCAAATAATTTAAAGAATTGACATAAAACTTAAGTCGTAATGAATATACCCAACTTACAGAAAGAGAAGCATATACTAATCTTCTAGAAATAGGAATAAACCCAAGATGAAGATTACTACAATTGGTATAGATATTGCAAAAAGAATTTTTTAAATTTACGGTGTAGATAAAAATGGCAAGAAACGTAACAAACTAGCTATATAGTAATTCATTTGAATATAATTTTGCTAAAGATAAATAATCTTGTGGTGATAAATTTTCAGCTCGCGAAGAATTATCAATTTTTAATTCTGTTAACAGATCTTCTATACACGAGGTTAGTGTCTTTAAAGATGATTTAATCATTTTACGTCGCTTGCCAAAGGCTAGTCTAGTTATTAACTCGACTTTTTCAATTAGTTCAGCTGTTAATGCATTATTGTTATAAGGTACGAGTTTAACTATAGCCGAGTGGACTTTTGGTGCAGGGTAGAAAGCTTGCGGATTAACATCAAAGCATTTTTCAACTGAACAAAGTAACTGACATATTATTGATAATCTTCCATAGGATTTTGTACCAACTTTACCACATATTCGTTCTACAACCTCCTTTTGCAGCATTAAAGTCATGCTACTTATTAATGGTAATTTTTTTAACCATTTTATGATTAACTCTGTACCTATTTGGTAAGGTAAGTTTGAAATAATAGTTATTTTGTTAGTACTTAAAGCTGATAGATCAAATTTAGTAGCATCCGAATGAATAATGTGCAGATTAGGGAACAGTTCTCTTATTTCCATAAGTAAAGGTATACATCTAACGTCAGTTTCAATGACAGTTAAAGATTTAGGGTTACAGGCAAGGATAGCTCTAGTGAGTCCAGCTGTACCAGGACCAATCTCTAAGACCAAATCATTTTCTTGCAGTCCACTAACTCGAACTATTTTATCACATAGGCTACTATCAAAAATGAAATTTTGACCATATTTCTTAATAGGAGCAATACCATGTTTGCTAGCATGCTTTGCAATTGAAGGTAAAGCACTCAAATTATTTGAGTGTATCACAAAGGTAGCATTATTTTGATATATGCTTTTTTACGCATATCATCAAAGTATTTTTGTGCTTTTTGTGACATTTTCTTATTAGCTAACAAATTTACTACGTAATTATTTTCATCGCTAGTAACATTAATCATCTGCTTATCACACATTAAGATTAATTTAAATCCATCTTGCATCTCGAAAACATTACTTTTTTCTCCTGTATTTAAATCTCTGAGAATTGTTTGCAGCGTAGAATCTAGAGTACTTAAATTTTGATTAATTACCTCTAATGTAGAGAAATCTTTGTATAAAGATGCTTTGATATCAGAACAATTTTTAAGACGTTTTTGTAAACAGTACATCTTCTGCAAAGTTTTATCATCTTTATCTTGTGAAGTAAAAATCTGTGCTGATATTTCTGCATCTTTTGAATTTGTCGCTAATATTATATCATTAACTTCTTTTGCACTAATAGCAACTGATCTTGAAATACTAGATAAAATGTTCATTTTGATAATTTCTGCACCTATCTGAAATTTAAAATTATTAATATCTACAGATTTACTCTTCAAAAACTTTATTAAATGCCCTTTTTCCATTTTATTACGTTGCTCGATGGTTTCTATAGACTCATTTATTTCACTATCAGAGCTTTTTTTACCGTTTACAGATTGATAAAGCAATACATCATCAATCATACTGTCAATTGCCATCTTATCAAGCCGCTTATTTGTTTGAGAATCAGGATTGGGGATATTGTTAAGTGCCATAATCATGTGTTTTCTAGCTAGAAATTCATGTAAGGTAATTGGCTCATTATTAACTAATACAACTATATTGGATAGTTCTGCTTTTGCTATAGTTAGATTAAAAATGATAGTAACTAAACAAAATAAATGCTTCATATTTAACTTCTTCATATTTTAGGCTCACATATTTAATATTTTTAAACCTACAGAAATAGTAGGAACAGCAAAAGTCTTTTTTATCCCCCGACTATTATCTCCCATATAATTGTCTGAAAGTTTTCCGGCTATTTTAACACAATCATTCAAGTATGTCACCTGGATACTCTTAGAAAGAATATTTATTTTGTCTTTTGACCAATCTATTCTCATATCATAGGCAATTGACCAATTTTCTGCTAATTGATAAGTAAGATTATAATAAAGTTGTCTTACTTTGTTATCAATTAATTCATCTGTAGAATAATATTTCCGTAAATTTGAAATCCGAACAAATCCAACAGTTAACTGAATTGCCTTAGAATTAAGGGTGCCACCTAATTCATCTCTAATTGGCTGAAAATTCTTGCTTTTTCTAAATCTATAGAACAGCTCTATTGTATCAGAAAAACTACTAGAAATTCTTCCAACATTTTCAATATTATCAACAGATTTACTATTAATAAGATTAGTATTATAGGTCTGTCCTAGAAATACACTTGAATAATTTTGTTCTGAAAGTATAGAAGAGTTAACGCCATAACTTAATCTATTGCCAAATTCATGGTAATCTATACCACTATAGCGATTCGAACTGAATATATTATTTTCTGATAGTTCATATTTTGATGGATCGATAAAAGAAAATTTCTTATTAGAATTATGTTTACGTCCGATAGTTGCTGATATAATTGGTTCAACAAACAGGCTAGCTTTATCAAAGATTGATCCAACTAATGGATAACGCCAAGTATTTTGAATTTCTGGTATATTTCTAGTGAGAACCTTGTTAGTCCTATAATCATTTAAATATAGGTGATTAATAAAATAGACATCTGCTCTATTCCGTAAGGTAACATTAAATAAATGACCAGATGAAGTTAAGAAATTATTATCTACTGCCAGCTGTAATGCGACTTGTCCTAGTTCTCTTCCGCTTTTTTCTTTATAGATTAATGCATTATTCTCAACGACTAGGTTAGTAGTTTCATCATCATTTAAAGGTATAACATTCTTGGTTCTGACCTTGGGGAAAATTAATGGACTGGTATTACTAGAATCATTTATTCCCAATCCTTCAAAATACATTCCCTCCGCTAATGAGTAATTGTAATTATTGACATGTTCCAAATATAACTTAGATGTCAAATATGAAGTATAATTATTATAATAGTTTTTTAAGTAAGCTTTATCAGAAGTACGTTCCAGCCTAAATCCGTATCGATAATCATTCTTGATGAAGTTACCATTGCTTAATAGATAATATGAGTTTACCTTAGTGTTTTTTATCGTTATATCACCATCATTTAAAGAGTAAGGTACTTTACCATAGTTAGCATCTAAAGATATATAATCACTTTCATTTGGTTTGTAACGAGTTTCTAGTTCAAAAATCGTATATGTAGTATCATGTTTTTTCCAAAAAAACCTAGGAGTTAGAGTGAAATCTAGATTGGATTTAGCTCTATAATATAGTGGTACCCCCAAAGCGTTATCCCGCCATTCAGGCATCAATATTCCTGATTTTGCAGGAGCCTTAGGTGTTGGGTGAGAAAAATATGGTGTATAGAAGATTGGGACACCATATATCTCAAAAAATAGATGCTTATAAACCATTATGTTCTTATTAAGATCTATTTCAGTATTTTTGGCAGAAATTTGCCAAATAGGTTTTTGGTTGCATAGTATTTTACATGGGGTAAAGGTACTATTATGCAAACGAAAAACATCTTTATTAACTCTTTCCGCTAATTTTGCTGCTAAAAGAGTATTATCACCAAAATATAAAATAAAATCTGAAATTATTCCTGCCTTTAACTTATCTTTTAATATGACAAATTCTCCCAAAATAACTCTATTTTGTTGATCTGTAATTTTAACATCACCCTCAGCCCAGAGTGTATCTTGTTCTATATCGTAAATCAAAGAATTAGCTGTTAGAAAGTAACTATCCAATATAATTTGAACATTACCTTTAGCATAAATAAATTGTTCCTTGTGGTTATATTCAATATAATCTGTTGACAAAAAGCTAAACTGTTTGTTTATTCCTTGCTGTTTAACTTGTGCCAAACCACAAACCGGCAATAAAATAATAATTTTAATAATCAATAAATTGCAGAAAATTCGCATTTAGGATAATTTTTGAAGTAAGATGCTATATATATCATGTATACATCAAATTTGATATATTTATACGATAATTGTCTGAATATATGATCGTATTTGGCAATAATCCTTTAAGGAGTTAATATACTTCCTGCATAAGTCAAAAAAGCCCTCGGGATTTTTAGGAGAAACTAAACCTATTACCTTTACGTACATAGACGGTTGTTACGAAGCGGAGGTGAGTTTCAACGACAAAATCACCAACTAGATTGACTTATGCAGGAAGTATATTAATTTGATTGTTTCATCGGCTTACGCCTCCTCGCAATAACGTTTTTATGCTGTTTAATACTTATAGAATAAAAATTGTAGGTACTATGCTAGGAGGCTGCCTGCGATAACTAATTAATTGTTTTACTTAGGTTTCATCAATCAGTTAAGCTAAACATTGCCATCAGAATCAGAATTATCACCAGTTATATGTACACTATCCAAAGTATTATCCAAAATTTGCAACGACTCGGCTATATCAGATGGAGCTGTTTCTTCTGGTAATTTTTTATCGCCTACATCAATATTAGATTTTTGTTCTTCAGTAATAGTTGTATTGGTAATATTTTCTACATATTCTTGGTAAATAGTTCTTTCTACTAATTCATTAACAGCAAGAACTATAAGGAATATCTCTTTTTCAATTGAAGGTTTGTCTGTTTCTGGCATTTCGCTAAAAAAATCATTAAAATCTTCTTTCTGTACCTTATTCAGACACTCTTTAGTTGCTGCTACCCAAGTTTTGAAAGACTCATTAATATCAGAATTACCATAATTACTGTTTAGTACTACTTGGAGTTTAGTTTTTAGCCCATTAAAGGCTGCTATAAACTTGTCTGTATCAGGTTTGCTGTGTTGTTGTAGATATATATACGCTGCGTGTTTTGTCTCCTCACTGTCGTTGCTGGAATCGGAAAGATTTTGGCTCTGTATTTGATACTTTTCGATGAGCTTATAAGCAGCACAAAAATACTGAGCCAATTCTAATATGCTAGAGTCTTGGATTTCCTCTACTGACTTTTCCTCAAACTTTGTTCGGATATCTTCTAAAGGGGTAAAAAATTCCTCATATTCTTGTATTTCTGCTTCTGTTGTTTCATAATTATCTTGATTCTTAGACATGGGTTACTCTCCATTTTAAAATTTATAATATGATTATTGATTTATTAGTTATCGCAGGCGTCCTCCTAGATGACTTCATCACGACGACGGAGTAATGCTAATCAGATTAACCATAAATAGAAGTTTAGTCACCAATTTCGCTGCTGTCAATTGGATTTTTTTGTCAATAGAATACTTGACTAAATTAGTAGGATATTATAAGATATATGCTATAATGGTGGGGTCGTTTGTATGCAATTAACTACAAAAGGGCGATATGCGGTGATGGCAATCTTAGAAATTGCATCGCAAATGTCGGATATGCCTGTTACCTTGGCTGAAATTTCAGCAAAACAACATATACCGGTTAATTATTTGGAGCAAATTTTTGCAAAACTGAAGAAAGCTAACATAGTTAGATCAGCTAAAGGTCGAAAAGGTGGTTACATCATTAATGAAAAATTAGATAAAATCAAGATTACTAATATTATTGATGCGGTAGATGAGAATATCGAAATGACCAGATGTTTAGGGAAATCTGGAAATAGTTGCGTACCTAATAAAGTGCAATGTAACGCCCATCATTTATGGTTGGGTTTGAGTCGGCATATAAGGGATTATTTTGATACTATCTCGATAGCTGATATGCTTTAGGTATACTTGACTTCCTATATTAACTAATATAAAAATTATTTTTTTTACAACTTTTGTATTAGTGGGCTGAAAATTTATGTTATATTTAGATCACAATGCTACTACTAACATTCATCCTAAGGTTAAAGAGCTGATGGAGAATTTGATGAAAGAGACCTATTATAATCCGTCTTCTATTCATACAAAGGGGCGTTATGCTCGAAGTTTAGTAGAAATAGCTAGGCAGCAGGTTGCGAAATCTGTTGGAGCTGATATAAATTCTAGGGAATATCAGGTAATTTTTACTTCCTCTGGTACAGAGAGTAATAATTTGCTGATGAATAATTATTATGATGGAGAAATTTTTGTTTCTAGTATAGAGCATTTATCGATTTTTGATCACACTAAATATCGGGATAATATTAAAATTATCCGCGTTGATAGTGATGGCATTGTTGATATTGAACATTTAGAGCAATTATTATCAGCTAGTCAAGCTAGTAGAAAACTAGTCTCTGTGATGTTGGCTAATAATGAAAGTGGTGTTGTACAAAACATACAGCAGCTAGTTAAAATTGCCCAAAAATATGGGGCGGTATTTCATAGTGATTGCGTACAAGCAGTTGGCAAAATACCGGTCAATATTAAAGAACTAGCTGTTGATTTTGCTACTATATCGGCTCACAAATTAGGAGGAATGCAGGGTAGTAGTGCGTTGATTGTTAAGGCAGGAAATACGCTTAAAGCAATGATGATTGGCGGAGGGCAAGAGAGGAATATTCGCTCAGGTACAGAAAATGTACTGGCAATCGCCTCATTCGGGCTTGCATCATCAATAGTTACTAATGAGCTGGAAGATAGATATAATAAAATGAAGAAATTACAAACATATTTGGAGCAGAATTTACTTAACTATAAAAATGTTAAAATAGTGTCAAAGAATGTTGAAAGACTACCTAATACTACCTTGATGATTGTGCCAGAAACTGATGCACAAACCAAGTTGATAGCTCTGGATTTAAGGGGTATAGCGGTTAGTTCCGGCTCTGCCTGTTCATCAGGAAAAGTTGGTAAGTCACATGTGTTATCTTCTATGGGGGTTAGTGAGGAAGAGGCTAGGTCTTCGATTAGAATCAGCTTCGATTATCAACAAACTATTGAAGATGTTGTGACATTTATTAAAGCGTTTGAAGAAGTATACTCAAATGGATAAATTAGAAGAATTAAGACAACAAGTAAAATTAACTGGTAAATCATTGCCAATTTATATGGATTATCAATCAACAACCCCTATGGATCCAAGGGTTCTAGAATGTATGTTGCCATATTTTACTACTAAATTTGGTAATCCGCACTCTAGGAGTCATTCCTTTGGTTGGGAAGCTGAAGAAGCTGTAGAAACGTCAAGAAAGAAAGTGGCAAGGCTTATTGGTGCTGATTCTAAAGAAATTGTTTTTACTTCTGGTGCTACTGAATCTAACAATTTAGCGATAAAAGGTATGGCTAAATTCTATGGTAGTAAGAAAAATCACATAATAACAGTGATAAGTGAACATAAATGCGTTTTAGATGCTTGTCGGCATTTAGAAAATGAAGGGTTTAAGGTAACATATTTGCCAATTCAGACAAATGGCTTGATTGATTTACAGCAATTAAAAAATGCCATAACCGACCAAACTATGCTGGTATCGGTGATGGCAGTAAATAATGAAATCGGTGTTATTCAGCCAATTAAAGAAATTGGCAAAATTTGTCGGGAATTAGGCGTATTTTTTCACTCAGATATTGCCCAAGGATATGGTAAAATCCCCATAGATGTTAATGATTGTAACATTGATTTGGCAAGTATTTCTGGGCATAAAATTTATGGTCCCAAAGGTATTGGAGCTTTATATGTAAGAAAAAAACCTAGGGTACGATTAGTGCCAATTTTAAATGGTGGTGGGCAGGAAAGAGGTATGCGTTCTGGAACTCTTCCAACTCCTTTAATTGTTGGACTCGGGGCAGCAGCTGAATTAGCTCTATTGGAAATGTCACAAGATGCTAAACTAGTAGAAGAGCTTTTTGATAGATTTTATAATAATATTACTAAACAAATTGCTGATGTCTATTTAAACGGTGATATGCATAAGAGATATAAGGGAAATTTAAATTTAAGCTTTGCTTATGTCGAAGGGGAGTCAATGATATTGGCTATTAAGGATTTAGCTGTTTCATCTGGCTCAGCTTGTACCTCATCTTCACTGGAGCCATCATATGTGTTAAGAGCTATGGGAGTTGACGAAGAAATGGCACATACATCGATTAGGTTTGGTATTGGTAGATTTACCACTAAAGAAGAAATAGATTATGCTGTAGAGTTAATAAAGTCAAAAATTAACAAGTTAAGAGAACTGAGTCCTCTTTGGGAGATGGTTCAAGAAGGTGTTAATTTAAAACAAATTAAGTGGGCAGTACACTAGGAGTCTGCCTGCGATAACGAAAGTAATGATTTTTTGGATTGCCACGACCACTACGTGGTTTTGATAATAGATGTGGGTAAGGTGAATATATAAGTAAATTTTATTATGACTCCAGACAAGCCAAAACATGACGAAATCTTTCGCAAATCTATGGAGAATCCAATAGTTGCTAAAGAGTTTTTGGCAACTCACTTGCCTAAAGATGTGTTGGCTTTAATCGATAGCACAACTGTAAAATTAGAAAAAGATAGTTTTATTGAGCCAAACCTTTCTAAAACTATTTCTGATGTTTTATTTTCTGTTAAGTCATTCTACAATTTTAGGCCGTGTTTTGCTCCCTGCGATTTTTCTGCCTGTCGTAAGACGGGCATTCTCTCTAGTATATTAAATAATGATTACTTCATTTCGGTGTTTCGGAGGTTTGAACTG
>JAJIYQ010000062.1 GCA_020881075.1 Rickettsia endosymbiont of Labidopullus appendiculatus | reverse complement strand
TGCCCAAAAAGCCGCTCTATTAGAGCTTGAGGCTAAAGAATCTAATTTCAAAAGTGAAATAGCTATGACAGAAACTGAAATTGCTGGTACTAAACATGCGATCACAGAAAGTGAGATTAGTATTATTAACTTACAGAACAAGTATACAGAAAGAACCTTAACTGAACTAAAAGAGGCTCAAGTACAAGTAGCTCATCTAAAAGAGCAATTTAATGCTCTCAAAGACTCCTTGAGTCGTACAGTTATTAGATCACCAGTTGATGGTATTATAAATGTATTGAACTATCACACAATAGGTGGAGTAGTTTCATCAGGTAATCCAATTCTAGAGATTTCTCCAACTAATGATATTTTGGTAATAGAAGCAAAGGTTCCACAGAAGAACATAGATTCCGTACATGAAGGTCTGGTAGCAAAGATTCGCTTTAGTGCTTTTAAATCTAGAACAACGCCGTTATTTACTGGTAAAGTAATTGGAATATCTCCTGATACTGTACAAGATAGAAACCAAATGCAACAAAGTCCAGAGACTTTTTACACTGCTAGAATTGAGATTGATCTGAATGAGTTTAATAAGATCGCAAAAGCTAGAAAATTAGAACTGCATCCCGGCATGCAGGCGGAAGTCCAAATTGTCACTGGCACAAGGACTCTCCTAAGATATTTACTTGATCCTATTACTGATACTATGTTCAGAGCATTTAAAGAGAAATGATAACTCTAACTATTTCATAGTAGTTTTATCATAATTCTAACTAATTTAAATTACAGGAGATTGTAATATTATCAGTTACTCATGAATATTGCCAATAACCATTTCTTTAGAAAATTATCAATCATAGGTGAACAAAATTTTAATTGTCTAGATTTTGACTCTTTTTAGCTGCAAATTATAAGATTTTCGCTTAAAAACACTCAAAATCTAGACAATTAAAATTTTGTTCAAAGAGCTTAATGGTCGTGGCAATCCACTATTCATTAGATTGTTTCGTCGTACGGTTTCCCCACTCCTCACAATGACGTTTGTGAATTTGGCATAATATTAGTTGGGTTAGATATACCCCTATTCTTCTAATAATTGTTTGTGTATTTCTTGCAAGTTATTTTGACAATTATACCAAAGGTTTTTGACTTCTTGTTCGTAAGCAACCAACTCAAGCATAGTCCAATTAAACTGTTCAAAAAGCTTATATGCATTATTTAGTCCTCTATAAATAGCATCTATATTAAATAATTTTGTAACAAATAATTCTTCTATTCTCGCTTCTTGTGATTTTTTATATTCACCATGACTAGCGGTACCAAATTCTGCTATATCATGCATCTGATTGGTTCGTATCTGTATTTCCACATTACGACTAGGTGTCCCAACGGCAATCACGATATGCAGAGAACTATAACCATTATGCTTAGGATTAATAATATAGTCTTTATATTTTTCAAGACTGTTAGGATATAGATCATGAATAATATCCAATACTTTGTAACAATCTTCTTGCTTATCAACTATAATTCTAAGAGCCACTAGATCAGTTAATTGATGAAAATCAATATTCTTTCTTAACAGCTTCTTTAAGACAGAAGCAGGGTCTTTTAGCCTGTATGATATGTTCTCTACTATAGAACTCTCATGCAAACTAGCACCAATAGCATTGACAATCTTGTGGAAATTATATAACATAAAACTCATATTACTCTATAATATTTTATGGATATTAATAAAAATTACCACTTCCTGTCAATGACTAAATTATTAAGTTATAAATAAGATATTTTAATAATATAATTTGTTATCGAATTAGTTATAAACCTTAACTTGTTTTTTCCATAAATCCATGTCATATTGTTCACAATATTCAAACATGGTAGTAGTATTAGGGTGATGTATGCCGAATTCTTTAACTTGAGATTTACCAAAGAATTTATAATTATATAAATCTTTTGATTTACAGGCGGCTATAGCTGCTTGACTATATAAGTAACTAACTTGTGCAATATTTTGACGATTATCTTTATATAAATAATGATATATAGTATAAGCTTTTTTATAAGATGCTATTGCTTCTTTAATATTATCTTGAGCAAATAAAATCTCACCTTGTACTACATAACTAGCCGCTAGATCCGGATTTTCATAATAATTTGTATCATTAACATCTCTACTCTTTGCTAAATATAGGTCTATAGCTTTATTAATGTGATCTAGACATTCATCCATCTTACCCAGTCCCAATTCACTTCTTGCCAATTGTGTATAAATCCTTGCCATTTGCTTGGAAGCATAAGCAATCATTTCATCCTGTAAATGATGCATGTCACATAATTGTTTAGCTTGAGCATAGGATTCTTGATATCTGCCAAGATAGTTTAGTATTGCTGCCCTAAGTAGATAAGATGAAGTATAAAATCTATTATTAGGGGGTAATCCGTTTTTTGTAAGTACCTCAATATTTTTATCGATATAAACTAAAGCCTCATCATATCTACCTTGGATAAAAGATAAGCTTGCCTTTAAAGAATATATTACAAATACATCAGGTTCTTGGAGACCTTGTTTTAATAACTCTTGCATTTTTTCAAGGAGTTCTTCGGTAATTTTTATATTGCCTAAAGATACTTGAGATTTAGATAAGTGTAACTCTAAAGTAAATTTTAAGGCATCACAATCATTAATATCATCTAAAATCTTTAATGCTTGAGTAACATAAGAAATAGCCACTTCAAAATTTGTTAAGGACATTCTATTATACGCCCCTATTGTTCCTAAATATCGAGCATAATGATATTTTTGATGTTCGGACATTTTCCAGAGTTTAAAGTTACCTTCCTTATATTTTTGTTCAAACCAATCTACCATTTCTTTTGCTTTACATATATTACTATCATTTATGCATAAAAGGAGTAAATCAGCTCTTAAATTAAGCATTGCATATACGCCAATATTATATTTTTCCGAATTTTTGAAAAGAATTTCCAGATTTTCACGTATAGTCTTTGATGCTCTCCATACATGTACCAACAATACCGAATTTTTAGGTTTAGGTAGTTTTAAAATAATATCTTCTAAATACATTTTATTGTTTTTAGCTCCATTTAGCTCCATGATCTTATTAGCAATAATATCATGCATCTCAAAAGTAGGATTATCTTGGTCAGGATCAATGCTGCTAATCAGTAGGAACTTAGATAATTTATATATATCGTCATCTAGAGTATCTTTACTATCAGTAATGACACTAAGTAGTTGCTTTGAGAAACTCTGATTATTTAGTAAAGCTATTTTATTAAGTAACTTTACTGCACTAGGCTTTAATCCCTGTATAGCCATCTTAATATTTGTTGTTATTTTATCAGCTGAATGATAAATTTTATTCTTATATTCTTCTCTATCTAAACCTTTGATCTTAAAGTATAGGGTAACCATTAAATGCTTTTATTAAAAATTCAATATCATTTTCGTCTTTATTATTTAATAAATTATTAGCTAAAATAGTGGTAGTATCTTTGTCAAATAAAGCCATTTCTATAGTGTTAGGTAACTTCTCACTATCTTGCGAACAAAATATTATATTTCCATTACTCTCCCAATCAATAAACTCTTGAACTTTGTTATTTTCATTAATTTTTAGATTATCAAATATTAATAACCACTTATTTTTGTGAGTTAAATACGATATTACTTCCTTCTTTGCTAAAGTAGCATTTTCAGATATGTTAGCATTTATAATACTATTAAGCTGTTTAGCTAACTTGACAAATTGCTCATTAAGATCAACATTACAATCAAAAAACCAAATAATATCGTAATCAGCCTTATTATCATAGGCATGTATTCTAACAAATTGCGTTTTGCCAATACCGCTAGTGCCTACTATACTTACCTGTTTATGTTTACTTAAGCTATCCTTAAGTGCATTACGCTGCTTCTCGTGACTTACAAAATAACTAACTGGTATAATCAAATTAGATATTTGTTCTTGGGCAAATGAATCATTGACCATAATTAACATTATAAGTAACAAAAAATTCTTATTCATTTTTTTCTCTTAATTAAAGAGTTTAATAAAATGACGTTTTCTTCTTGTTGGTTGTTCCAATTCTTCAAATCATTTGAGTAAATCTCTATAACATTACTTTGATTATGACTTACTTGATAGTTATAACCATTCGTTTGTAATAGATTAAATACTTGACTTAAATTAAGTAGAAAAGGGTTAGCATGGGTTTTGAAAAAATTATTTGATGTTTTTAGCAGCTCTTGTGCTGTCATTATAGGGTAACCATCATATTCAAAATGTAGTACCACCTTTTGCTTTATACTATCAATAGTTAATTTAATATTATTCTTGGTAACAGAAGGTTGGTTTTTCAACAAAAAGAATAGATAGCTAACAACACTATAAATGATTTGGTACAATGCTGCATTAGAAGAAAAATGTAATATTTTTGCTTTACTGGAAATTTTAAACGATATATTCTCATCTTCCTGATTAAATCTATCAATAAATAAATCAACTAATTTAGTGGTATCAATTTCTTCTATTTTATTTTCTTGGTACAATGTTATAGAGCAAGGTACTTTATCACCAAAGTTTCTTAACCTATAATCCTTGAGCATATCTTCTTGATTATCGGAATTATTATCAAGCAACGATATTTGATTAGCTTCTTGAGCAAATAAACAATTAATTTCCAAATCTTTTTGTTTATTAAAATCATTATTCCAAATCTTTTTCATTAGAAAGGTTTCACAATCTTTTAATTCCTGCTGATGATTAAGTTTGAGTTGTTCTAATTCTGCAAAATGTTTATCTTGATAATGTAATGCATAGGATTTGTTGAAGTTGCTAAATGATATTTTTAAGAGAACATATAGTAATACCATATTAGCTGTAATAAATGCAGTTAATAGCCAGAAAGGTCTTTTAATATCTGTTACTACTTTATGCCAATATACACTATTAATCGCTAAACTAATATTAAGTTGGTGAGAGTCGTTAATATGGTATGTTGTCTCTATTTGATAATTTTGAACTTTGAGATTTGAATAAAGAAATGTCTTATTGAGTTCTATCTTATAATAAATGAATTCCGGAATATTCCGATTTAATAATTCTCCAAAATGAAAAAGACTACAATTTGTACATACTAATGCTTTATTACATATCTCAATTTCACTACTATTACTGTTGATTGAAATATTGCTTTCCTCAATACTACTAGATAAACGATGCGATAAAGAAGTAAGTTTATGCATACTCACTTCTACTATTTTATTATATTGGGTTTGCAGAACCTGTGCTTTTTCCATCTTAACTTTATTATTATAACATTTATATAATAAAATTATAATTGTGATATAAAGTACAAAAATTAAGGTAAATATCTTGGATAAATTTTGTTTTAACTTATCTAGATGTGGTAAATTTTGTCGTTTCATAAATCAATAAACTAATAGTTGAAAGCTACACAAAATCCCCTAGGCTCTGTGTAATGTCTAAAATATCTAGGTTAATTAGCTGCTTAATAACAACGTGCCACAGCTTAAATACACCTATTTATTTAGTTATATATCATACTTTTTATGCTACGCTAAGTTACTATTATGTCAATAACTTTAATTTTTTCCTGTTATAATAAATAATTATTTCCAAAAGAAAAAATTATACGAATAGTAACATTTTATTTTAGGAGCTAATTTGTTCACAACCTCCTAGGTTATCTTAAAAATATTTACTACAAGCTTTCAAATATGAATATCCTGTGATGATAGTCAAAAGTGCAGCAACCCATAAAGCTATTTGTCCTATTAAATCCATATAAATTATACCCGAACCTTTAGAACCAAGAATTAACACTGACAAAGCAAACATTTGGGTAAATGTTTTAATCTTAGCTAACCTAGATACAGGAATACTTACTTGAATCAAAGCTAAAAATTCACGTAAGCCAGCTACCAGAAATTCACGAGCCAAAATTAATAAGCACGGTATCTCTCCTGCAGCTCCTTTTTTTACCAACATTATAATTACACAGCCTACTAATAATTTATCAGCTATAGGATCAAACATTTTACCAAATCCTGATACTAAATCAAACTTTCTAGCAAGATAACCGTCAAAAAAATCAGTAATACTAGCTAAAATGAATAATATCGCTGCAATTCTATGAGCAAGTTTAGAACTATCTAGATAAAAGGTCATTACAATAATTGGAATAACCACTATACGAGCTATCGTCAGATAATTTGGT
>JAJIYQ010000061.1 GCA_020881075.1 Rickettsia endosymbiont of Labidopullus appendiculatus | reverse complement strand
GCAGTTCGTACGTATAGGACAGCATGCGATGGCAGGTGGTGGGTCTGCAGTGGTGAGAGATTTGATTCCATTTGGGTTAGCTACAAGTGAAAGGGCAGTTCTTGAAGGTGTAAACTTAGTTGGGATGAAAAGACGTGGCTTTGATAGTCAGGAAACGCTTGATACTATAAAAGCTGTAGATGAGCTTTTTATTAGCGAAGGTATTTTTACTGATAGGATTGAGAAAGTTTTAAAACGATATAAAGGCAATTCTATTGTAGAACAAATTATTTCCTTTGTAAAACAGGATAGTACCAGAGTATTTTGTCAGCCAAGACAAGTCGATCAAGATAGGGCAAACAGTTAAAATGTTGCAAATATATTCTTCTGTTTTCAAGAATTGGCTTCACAAAATTTGGTGGTATTTACGTACTCACATACAAAGAGTACGATGTACTCGCTTCCCCCTTGCTTTTCGTTCTCATCCTACAAATCCTCTAACTATAAAAAATGTACTTGACCAAAATTTGCCCCTAGCTTTACATTCTAATTTTTCTAACCCTTTGAGTATAGTTGGAATTATAGCAGGAAATGGTTCATTACCAATCTCACTGGCTGAGAGTTTGATTAAACAAGGAGGACAATGTTATATTGCAGCCTTAGAAGGAGAAGCAGATCCGATATTATATAAGAATCTTACCCACCAATTTTTTAAAATCGGTATGGTTAGACCAATAATTGAATATTTTCGTAAGTATGATATAAAAAATATAATTCTTGCTGGTGGTGTAAAGCGTCCTAATTTGAGATCAATTAAAGTAGATTTAATGGGATCAAGGCTACTTGCTCGCATATTGAAACAAAAATTTTTAGGAGATGATAAACTTCTTAGTATAGTAACAGATTTTCTAGAAGAGAAGGGATTTCAAGTAATTTCTAGTTATGAAATATTGAGTGCAAAGAAGGGTATTATGACCATAATTGTTCCATCAGCAACAGATAATACAGATATTGAGTTAGGAATGAAGCTATTGGATAGTATAGGACATCTTGATGTAGGACAATCAGTAATTGTTGATAATGGATATATTATAGGTATTGAAGCAGCGGAGGGTACAGATAATTTAATAAAAAGATGTTCATCTTTACGTAAGAATTCTACAGGTGGGGTACTTATTAAAATGATGAAGAAGGGACAAGATACTAGAATTGATATACCTACAATAGGACCAGAAACAATAAAGAATTTAGCTAATTATGGTTATAAAGGGGTAGCAATACAGAAAGAAAAAGTGATTGTTATTGAGCTAGAAAGAGCTATCGAGCTAGCTAATAAATTTAGGCTTTTTATTATAGAAAAATAAAATATTTATTAGAATGATCTGTGTGGGAATTACTGGTAGTTATGCTTCAGGAAAAACTTTTGTCTTAAATTATTTAGCTGATTTAGGATTTATGACTTTTTCTGCTGACGAGTATATTAAGGAGCTCTACAAAGAGCTGTCAATACAAAATATAATTCTTAACTTACTGCCTGATCTAAAAATTTTTGATAAAAGAAAAATTGCAGAGCTAATCTCTGTTAATGATTTATCAAGAAGCAAATAGCAAAATGTTATTCATCCATTTGTAGTGGAAGGCTTATCTCTTTTTTAGCGGCAAAGTAATGATTCGGTTATTACGTTTGCTGAGATTCCATTACGTTTTGAAGCTGGATTCGATAAATATTTTGATTTTTATGTTACAACATTCT
>JAJIYQ010000060.1 GCA_020881075.1 Rickettsia endosymbiont of Labidopullus appendiculatus | reverse complement strand
GGCATAGCTGGGTAGCTAAGTACGGAAAGGATAACCGCTGAATGCATCTAAGCAGGAAACCTACCTCAAAACTAGACTTCCCTATCAGAGCCGTGGAAGACCACCACGTTGATAGGTCAGGTGTGGAAGCACGGTAACGTGTGTAGCTAACTGGTACTAATAGCTCGATTGATTTACTTTGCTGAGGTTGTACTTTGTGTGCAGCATTAATTCTGTAAAAAACATACCAAGTTTTCAGTTTTATCAACATTAAATTTTTTTTATTTACCTTCTAGGAGGCTGTCAAAGATAGTTGATGAATTTTTAGGAAAAACGAAATCGAGTACCGCAGCGTATATAAACATACGTGAGGAGCAAAGGTGAGTTTTGACGCCAAAATTACCAACTAGACCTTTTGAAAACTCGCTTATGTGCAAGGATTTGAAAGAGACGCGGACGTAGAATCGCAGCGTACTATAATGTATGTGAGGATTCGGGTACCGCATCATTGTCCAAATTACCAGCAGAAGTAGAGTTGAAAAAGATATTTGTTGACTTATGATGTAAAAAATTTGTATTGCTAGCTTGGTGGTTATAGCACAAGTGAAACACCCGATCCCATACCGAACTCGAACGTGAAACCTTGTAGTGCTGATGGTACTATGCCCTGAGGCATGGGAGAGTAAGTCACTGCCAAGCTTGCAATACAAATTTTTTTATGAAGGTTATCAATTCTGTTTTGTGTCATACCTGTTTCGGTGTGTATCTAAGATCATAGTACCCTACAATTTTTTATTTATTTCCTTATGATGAGTAAAAAAGTTGGTTACTAAGCGTCATGGCTCAGAGCTACTTTAGTAGCGACGAAGCAATCCATGAGAATTAGTATAGATACATCAAGACTATATGGATTGCCACGTGCCATGAATATTGCGTGTGCTTGCCATTCATTATATTTTCAAATCTAATTCTCTAAATCATTTGAGTATATTTAAAACTTTAGGCTAGTCATTCAATTTCAATTCTTTAAATCATTTAACTATGTTATAATCTAAGATTATATAGTCAATTGATGAGAAGTTGGGGACGTCGTCACTCGTAGCTCGCCTATTACTTATAGGCGTCGCTCCATCGTTCCTAGCCCCAAATTCTCCTGAATTGACTATAAATCAAAAAATTAGACCAAAAAAAGAGGAAAGGAGTATGCACCATATTAATAATAAATTTTACATGCCATTAGTGACGTTACTTTGTATATTTACTTATTTATTAAATTTCTTTAATAAAATAGATCAATGTTCTTTAGTATTTGTCTTTTTAACGTTAACTGTCAATATTATATCCGAGCTATATGGCAAGAAAAAAGCTATGATTGCTGTAGTGTTGAGTACGATAGTAAACTTTGGTTTGTTATGGAATTTAGATTATTATATTAATGGTTATGTTATTAAGGGAGTTGTGTTTGCAGCTTTTGTCTCTGTATTGTTGTCAACATATTGTAGTACAAGTGTATTTTTACATCTCAAGTCAGCATCAGCATATTCTTTTAATACCAGGAATTTTATTAGTTTGATACTGTGTGCCATTGTAGATGGTGTTGTGATGTTAGGGTTTTTTATAAATATATTCTCTACAAGTAGAGTTTTATCGATATTTTACCAAGAAGTATTATTTAAATGTATATATTCATTAGCAGTTTATATATGTATATTTAGCGGATTATCTCTAGTCCAAAAAGTACATGACAATAATCTTACATGACAAAAAGATTAGGTGAGCGTTCACAGTTTTTTTGTCAATTTTTTAAAATGAAATAGCTCGTAGGCAAAACCGATAATCGTAGGAATCATAATAACCCATAATCCCAATTGCCAAAATAGTCAATAAAATAGACAAAACCAAAAGAGGTAACAACAAACATTAAAGTCTGAGATACAGCAAATGTCATAGTAGCACAGGTAAAACGTTTAAATACAGGTGTAAATTGTAATGATCTTTTGTCCCCTATTAGTTAATTTTAGTTAAAATTTTGATAGTATCCAACGATACTCCTAACAAAGTGCTAGCCCCTGTAATAGTAATTAGAGAATTAGTATTATGGAGTTGATGTTCATTAGATATAAGTAACCCTTTCATATGTATAGGCTACTATATTATATAAATCATGGTTAATGTCAATCAGTAACCTCAATATACTCAAATGCTTTGAAGAATTGGCTCCGCAAAACGGCTGGACATTTGCATGAGAGAGACAACATTTACTATGCTGTGTTCGCCTCACCCTTGTTTATCGTTTTCATTCTTCAGAGCATTCGAGCATAAAAGAGCTTATTCAAAATATATAGTTTATCGGTCGCGATCGCGACAATAAATTATATAATCATAAAACAATATAAAGCATTTTGTTCACAGAGCCTAGTATAACTTAAAATTTTCCAGTCGAACCAAATCCACCAGAACCTCTAGGTGTCTCATCTAACAAATCCACCTCATCCCATGATATCTGTTCGTATCTAGTGATAACCATCTGAGCAATTTTCATGCCACGTTCAATTACAAAATCTTCCTTAGCATGATTAATTAAAATTACCTTTATCTCACCACGATAGTCGGCATCAATTGTACCAGGTGAATTTAGTACAGTAATGCCATGTTTTAGTGCTAAACCTGATTTTGGTCTGACTTGAGCTTCTAAATGAGTAGGTAAAGCTATGCAAATTCCTGTAGGTACTAACTTTACTTCTTGTGATTTTATAGTTATTGGCTCAATATTTGCTGCCATTAGATCCATACCGCTACTCTGCTGGGTAGCATAACCAGGCAAAATGTCTACAGAATGTTCTAATCTTTTAACTTTAATGTTCATAAAGATAATATTTTTTATTTTTTTAAAATTTAGATAAAAGATAATTACTGTTAACAAAGGTGTAATTTGATAGCAGCAAAGGGAATTTTGTACGTCCTAAAAATCTATCACCCCTTATTAATCACATAAAAGAGATTTATTGAAAGATTATGTTAATATAATAGAAAAAGGGTCAACAATAAATATGCTGACCCTTTTATATATTTTTCTGCTCTAAAGAACTGGTTCTTGTTTAGTTGCAATTCTTTAAATCATTTAACATACCTTATTTTATAGAAGTTACAGCCCTACGGTTCTGTGCCCAAGCTGCTTCATTATCACCAGGAACAGCTGGTCTCTCTTTACCATAAGAGATAGTATCAAGCCTGCTATTCTCAACTCCTAAATTATTAGTCAAGTATTTTCGAACAGCCTCTGCTCTTCTTTCACCAAGCGCCAAGTTATACTCTCTTGTCCCTCTCTCATCACAATGCCCTTCAATAGTGGCTGTTACTTTAGGATGGCTTTTTAACCAATTAGCTTGTTTACTTAGCTGTTCTTTTGCTTGAGGTGAAATATCTGATTTATTAAGAGCAAAAAACACCCTGTCACCAGCACGTCTTTCAAAATCAGAAGCTAGAGAACTTTCCTCAACTTCATTAGTTATACCCGTATCTATCGGTTTTTTCTTTGCACCACACCCAGAAAGCATAAATAGTGCTAAAAAAGCTATTGTGGTTTTTTTTAGTATCATAACAAACTCCTTAAATTATTAAATAAGTTACTGATTTACATTTGCCTAACAAAAAATTGTCAAACACCCATTGCCTGCATTATATACTATCATATCACTACTTAAAAGCATAAAATTATTCTAATATTACATTTTAAACTCTTTAGTATCTGTGTCAGAAATACCATATATCTATAGTCAATTGATGAGAAGTTGGTGACGTCGTTACTCGTCGCTCGCCTATTACTTATAGGTGTCGCTCCATCGCTCCTAGAACCAACTTCTCCTGAATTGACTATAATCCGTTAAAGTTTTGATAACACCCCCTTTAGCATATCTGGTAACTTTCCTAATTTACTTACATCTGTACCACCTGCCTGAGCTATATTCGCTTGACCACCACCGCCACTACCACCAAGGAATATAGATATTTCTTTAGCCAAATTACCAGCATGAACCTTATTACTGATTTTTTTACTAACAGCAACTGTAATCGATAATTTGCAAGCATTATGCCCTGTGCTACCACTAACCTCTTTAGATTTTCCCGGCATAGCTATATATATAACTACAAGATTATCAGACTTATCAACTATTCGTTCAGCAGATAAGCGTAATATTTTACTATCCAAGTTATGTACTATCTTATAGATCAACTTTATATCTGAAACACTGGCTGATTCTTTGGCAATCTGTTCAATATTCAAATCAAGCATCGAGACCTGCAGAGATACTAGCTGATCTTCTAATTGTTTCTTACTAGCAATTAGACTATTAACCTTATCAATAAGTTCATTCTTACCTATTTTTAAAGCGGCAGATATATTTTCAATCATCGCATCATTCTGCCTAATTAGCTTTAAGACAAATTCACCGCAAACCG
This sequence comes from Rickettsia endosymbiont of Labidopullus appendiculatus, assembly GCA_020881075.1. Taxonomy (GTDB): domain Bacteria; phylum Pseudomonadota; class Alphaproteobacteria; order Rickettsiales; family Rickettsiaceae; genus Tisiphia. Next base: position 4,631 of record JAJIYQ010000060.1, on the reverse strand, counting down.
CTTCTATCCTTCGAACGCCAGCTGCAATAGCACTTTCACTGGTAATTTTAAACATCCCAATATCACCAGTTCTAGTAACATGTGTACCACCACATAACTCAAGTGAATTTAGTTCGAGCGAATTCATCGCTACCACCCGTACTTCCGAATCATATTTTTCACCAAATAAAGCCATAGCCCCTGCTTTAATAGCGTCGTCTGTTGACATTAATGTTGTGGTAACTTTTGAATTATCAGTGATAATCTGATTTACTTTATCTTCTATCAAGATAATTTCTTTTTGGGTTAATGCCGCCATATGACTAATATCAAAACGTAAACGATCATATGCTACCAGCGATCCTTTCTGCGTTACGTGTTTACCAAGTACTTGATGTAATACTGCATGTAATATATGAGTTGCTGAATGATGAATTCTTAAATTATTACGATATTTGACATCAATAGCAAAATCGGCACTATCTCCAACCTTAATGTTGGTTCCTTCCTGCCAAATACATATATGAGCAATTATTGAACCAAGATATTTTACCGTATCTACTACTCTAATTTTACTGTTGCTAGATTTGATATAACCTATATCCCCCATCTGTCCACCAGATTCCCCATAAAAAGGAGTTTGATTACTAATTAGAATGAATTTCTCCTCATTAGTTTCTATAGTATCCACTAATTTATTATCTTTAATGAGAGCTAATATCTTACCTTCTGCCTCATTCAAATAATAACCCAAAAATTCGGTACTACCAAATTCTGCTTTAATATCAAACCACATCTTATCTGTTTTAGATTCATTCGAACCTAACCAAGATTTTCTTGCCCTGTCTTTTTGCTCTTGCATCTTATTATTAAAGCCATCAAGATCAATGGAGATTTGTTTAGATTTTAATATATCTTCAGTCAAATCAACAGGAAAGCCGTATGTATCATATAATTTAAAAACTATTTCTCCTGAAAGCTCTGAATTTTTACTAAGATGGTTTGTTTCATCATCAAGTAATTTAAGACCTCTTTCAAGAGTTGCTTTAAATCTTATTTCCTCTTGTTCCAGGATATTACTGGCAAAATCCTCAGCCCTTCTCAGTTCGGGATAAGTTGTTCCCATAATCTCTACTAATTTGGGAAGCAGTCTATACATTAAAGGTTCACTACTACCAAGTATATGAGCATGCCTCATACTTCGACGCATAATACGCCTAAGTACATATCCTCTACCTTCATTTGAGGGCATGATGCCATCACTAATTAAAAAAGCACAAGCTCGTAAATGATCTGCAATAACCCGGTAAGAAAACTTAGCCTCTCCTTCTACCTTAACTTTTACTATATTCTCGGTATAGGCGATTATTTCCTTAAATAAATCTGTGTCATAATTATTATAGACATTTTGCATCACAGCACTAATACGCTCTAACCCCATACCAGTATCAATGGATTTTTTAGGTAATTCAATCCTAGTATCACTATCCACTTGTTCAAATTGCATAAAGACCATATTCCAAATCTCAATGAAGCGATCGCCATCTTGCTCTTGCGTTCCTGGCAACCCGCCTTGTATCTGCTCTCCATGATCATAAAAAATTTCTGAACATGGTCCACAAGGTCCAGTATCTCCCATTGACCAAAAATTATCAGTGGTTTTTATTTTAATAATTCGCTCATCGCTTAAATTAGCAATTTTTTTCCAATATGTAGCTGCTTCTTCATCAGTATGATAAACCGTTACATATAGTTTTTCTTTAGCTATAGCAAATTCCTTGGTTAAAAGATTCCAAGCATGATATATTGCTTCTTCCTTAAAATAATCACCAAAAGAAAAATTGCCCAACATTTCAAAGAATGTATGATGTCTTGCAGTATAACCAACATTCTCAAGATCATTATGCTTACCACCAGCCCGTAGTGATTTCTGACTAGTAACCGCTCTTTGATAATTTCTATTTTCCTGACCGGTAAAAACGTTTTTAAATTGTACCATCCCAGAATTAACAAACATTAAACTAGGATCATTATGAGGAATAAGAGAACTAGCTGGAACGTGTAAATGATTATTGGCAACAAAATAACTTATAAATTTATTTCTAATTTCTTCAGTGGTAAGTTTAGTCATGAGTAAATGATCCTTGAAAAAATATTTTGTCAACAGAACCTAATATATATACTGAAAAACCTGTTTCAAATTATGTGATGTCCTGCATTGTCACATATTAAGCGTATCTGTGAGCATTCACGGAAAAAAGTACAAGACGTTATTGCGAGCCTACGTAGTAGTCGAAGCAATCTATTCCTGACCATTTTTTGGATTGCTGCGTCGTCACAAAGCGACTCCTCGCAATGACACTTGGCAAATAGATTTTTTATTCATCATAAAAAACAGCGAAAAAACTGTGAACGCTCAAATATATCTTATCTTTTTTAACAATGTTTTCTTCTGAAAAATTATAGGCTACCAACGTACTTCTGGGGGTAGGGACATTAATATTGCCTCAACATTACCATCTGTCATTAAGCCAAATAATGTACCACGATCATATAGTAAGTTAAATTCAACATATCTACCTCGACGTACTAATTGATAATCTCTTTGTTCCTTGCTCCAGGGTAGAAGCATTTTTGTTCTAACAATTTCAGGATATACTGTTAAAAATGCTTGTCCTACGTCTTTAGTAAAAGAAAAATCATTATTAAAATTCCCGGTATTTAAATAATCATAAAATATACCTCCTACTCCCCTTGGCTCATTCCGATGTTTTAAGTAAAAATATTCATCGCATTGTTTTGTAAATTTATGATAATAATTTGGATCATGTTTATTACAAGCTTTTTTAAAAGCAGTATGAAATTTTGCCGTCTCATTCTTATCAGGATAAAATGGCGTTAGGTCTCCGCCACCACCAAACCAACGATTAGCAGTTTCAATATAGCGGGTGTTGAAATGTACTGCTGGTACTAATGGAGAAGTAAGGTGAGCGACGATAGAAATACCAGTAGCAAAAAATTGCCTACTATTTTCTGTACCCGGTATATTCTTACTAAATTCTGCAGATAATTCTCCAAAAACTGTAGAAATATTTACCCCAACTTTCTCAAATAAGTTGCCACGCATTATAGACATTACTCCACCACCACCGCTTTTTCTATCCCAGGGTGTTCGTATGAATTTTGCTGGTTCTAAACCTTTCGCCTTACTATATTCAAGCTCAATTTCTTCTAATTTGCTACATACTTGATCACGTAAATTTGTGAACCATGTTATCGTTTTTTCTTTATCAGTTGTCATAATTTTCCCAATTTATTTACATTATACCCCAAAATTTTCTTCTACTAATACTTTAAGTAAAAATAATTTTTTTATATAGCTAACCTATTAATGTTTTAGATATTCCAGGCGTCATTGCGAGGAGCTACTTTAGTAGCGACAAAGCAATCCAGGAGAGTGGTTAGAAATGGATTGCTGTCTCCTCGCAATGACGTTTATACAATTTTTAAATATCTCTCTTGTAGCTATTAGCCTTAATTAATTGTCTTATTTCATTCCTCATAAAATAAATGATAACTAAAAATATACTATAAATAGTTATAATATAAAAGGCAGGAGCATAAAACAAGCCTGTTTCTTCAACAAGCCAACGCGAAATAACACTAGAAGTGCCACCAAACATGGCAATACCCAAATTATAACTAAAAGCTACCCCAGAAAATTTTTGTTCAGGAGAAAATAACACTATAATGACACTATAGGCTGTTCCAGCTATTGACCCACCAAGAATACCCAAGATAGTTAGAGCAAAAATTTGTTGCCATATGGACGGTAATGACATAGATAATAGAGTAGGTAAAGCTAGTATTAAGATCGCTATACTTACTAAAATTAGCACCTTAAACTTTCCCATAATATCAGTTAATCCACCAAATAATGGCATAGATATCATTGCTATAAAGTTGGCATATAATAAATAAATAAGGGCAGTTGTATTATCAAAATGCATAACATCGCGGTAATACACATTGGTATAAGTTTTTATTAAATATATGATACTACTAGCAACTGCCCCAATACAAAATGTTAAAAACATTGCTTTCCAAGCTGTCCTTACTACGTTGATAAAAGGAGCTTTTAAAGTTTTTTTCTGTTCAGCTAACATTTTAAAAATAGGAGTTTCTGATACACGAAGGCGTAAATAAAAGCCAACCAACCCCAGAACTCCACCTAATAAAAACGCAAAACGCCAGGCAAAGTCAAGATGATGAAAATATTGCTCAATAATAATTCCGACAAGAATAGCAATTAATGTGCCAGCAATATTTGAACCATTCACTAAACCAGCAGTAAAACCTGGGCGTAAATTTTGATGATGCTCTAGAATAAAAATAGCCGCTCCAGCCCCTTCACCACTAATACATAAACCTTGTAAGAGACGCATTATAATCAATATTATAGGTGCACAAATTCCTATACTAGAATAAGAAGGGATTAACCCCATAGTGAATGTTGGTATAGTCATACCAAGCATAGAAATAATCAAGGAAATACGACGACCATATTTATCTGCAACATAGCCAAAAAATATGCCACCTATTGGTCTAGTAACAAATCCTACTGCGAATACACAGAGACTTAACATTATTTG
>JAJIYQ010000059.1 GCA_020881075.1 Rickettsia endosymbiont of Labidopullus appendiculatus | reverse complement strand
AATGGCAAGTTATAGCTGGGATAAGTCAGAAGATTAATGAAGAAGCTAAAGGCTATTTGATACGTAAACTGGAGAAAGATGCCAGCGTAGAAATGCCTAATTTATGGGCAGACTTTATTAAAGATACTACTACGCATTTGCATCAATCACAGAGCAATATTGAGGTAGTTAGCGATAACAAAACTGGTGGTTTTGGTTGCTTGACTCAATTTGATGAATTTCATCCGGATTTTTCAGAAAATAACAAACCGTTTATCGAGTATTTTTTAGGCAAGTATGATAAGCGAGCTATCGATTATTTGCAACAAGCCAAGAACCCATTGACTAGGCGTATGTTGCAAGCAAAGATTAATGAATATAAAATATCTTTAGCTGGACATATAAGCCATACAGAAGCCAAGCTGATTGATGGTAAACGTAACCATTTAGCAATTGAAGCTATCGAAAAGTTTAAGATTGCTACTTATGATAACCCTGAACTTTATACTAGTAATTTACAAGATAGCATAATAGCGATTAACTCTCTATCATTATTGCCGCAAGAAAAAGAACAAATGCTGATGAATGCTAGACAAGCTTTGGCATTTGCTGCAGCACAAGGTACTTTAAAGCATTCGCCGGATGCTATATTAAATCCCAATATAGTTGCTGAATGGAAAGAAGATTTGTCGCTTGAACAAAGGGTTAAGCTAGAGGGGCAAGCAAATAATCTACTACATCATCAGCAATTACTGAGACAACATCAGCTTAGTTCCCTTACTAATACCCATTTGCACAGTATCCTAAATACTGGCAAAGGTGTTGATGGCGTTGAAAATCTACTACAAGCCAGCTTTAATATTGATGATCCATGATTACTGCAATTCAAAACCCAAGAGTCTTTGTATAAGCAGGCTTTTATTGTCTCGCAACAATTAAAATACCTACCATTCAACCAATGTCAGGAAATATTACAACAAATTGCTCCAAAGAGTGGAGATGTTGATTATGACAAAAAAGAGCAAATATATCATATTTTACTAGAGCAGTTTAACAAACAGCTTAAATTGGCTCAAACAGACCCAGCTAGATTGGTTGAGGAGAACGGTGAAATACCTAAAGACATGCCATTGTTACAACGTTTATTGCTTAGGAAACAATTGCAAGAACAAAAAGGCATCCCTAGTTACGATCAGAGATATTTAATGAACAAAGAACGTGATGAGTATTTAAAAAAGATTGAGACTAAAGATGTTAACCAAATTAAACAAGTCACCGATAGTATAATTAGTCTGCGAGATGATGATACAGGAGGCGGGGAACAATATGGCTTGGAGATAATGGATGAAATCTTAAGGGGTAAGGGAGATTTAGAGTGTTTGACTCAATTCTATGCTGAAAATAGACTTTACGACCGTAAGACTGCATCAGCCTTTATGCAAATGATCGCACTAGTTAACGAGCTGTCATTAAAAAGTCAGCCATTATTTATCAATCATGAAATGACAGAATTTAACAAAGAAATTGACAAAAATGATATATTAAAGCAATGGAGTAAGGATTTAGCTAAAACTGATATTCAAAACGAAATAGAGATTAACCAAACACGGCAAGCCATAAAATATTTAGCTAAATACTACCAACGTACGGAAGATTTACCAATTGACAAAGCAGTAAAAAAAGCAACCCAAGAATTGATTAGTAAGGTCTATATGCGACTAGATAGTAAGAATATAATAATACCCCGTCAGGTGGTAGCACAACGTATGATTATTGATTTGAATGCTGATTACATAGAAAGTAGTCTAGCAGAGCTGCAACTTGCTATTATTAGCGGTAATATAGCTTGTGATTATGGTACTATTGTAGCTAAGGGTAGTGGTAGCCATATTATCGATAATATCAACGACCCAACAGGACAATATGCCGCTGTAAAAGTACGAGAATCTTTACAACAAGGCAGATGGAAACTAACGCCTGACAAAAAGAGTGTCTATTATACTTTCCTGACGAAAGACGGTCAGTATATGCCAGTTATGACAGAAGATGGTAATATATTAAAATTTGATTTGATAGAACTCAATAAGCCTCAAGCTTTAGAGCAACAAAAGCAAAAGTTATTACAAGGTGTCTCTGAATCATATTTAATAGATTAGTACGATGAAAAATGACAGCTTAAATAATTACTTAGATTATCAGGTAAATAGCAAACCAATTCACCAACGTTACTATTCTACCTTATTACCGGAGCGTATATCTTATAATAGTGTCTTTGATTTGTTAGGTAGCAGCAAAATGGATGTTTTGCGGGCAGTTAGCCGGCAAGCTTTTGCAGATAGTCCAAGCCTATCAACCTTACTGCAAGCTTTTGACCCACAAGATATTATTGATCCTGAATTACAGGATATTGCTGAATATTTTAAAAATTATAATAACAAATTAAGCAAGGAAGAATTTGAGCAAAAATATAGTGACTCAGGTTTAAAGTATGACCCTAATTTTACCGAGCAATTAGTAGAAAATATTTTAGAGAGGAAAAAGCAGCGAGAAATTAATGACTATATTATTGCGGCAGGTAAAGGCGGATTAGTTGAAGCTATTGGTAAATTTGGAGCTGAGATAGTATTTGGTAATTT
>JAJIYQ010000058.1 GCA_020881075.1 Rickettsia endosymbiont of Labidopullus appendiculatus | reverse complement strand
GCTAACTTTGAATATATTGACATATCCCCATCCAAGCAATATTATTTTATTTTCTTAGAAATTATCGCAAGAATTTTTTCTAATGTGAATGTAGACAACACTATTCTTAAGTTTAGTGAAAGATATAATAATATTATATCAAATGATTCCGATTCAGTTTCTCCTCAATCTCATTTAACAGATAAAAATATTCAAGGTAAAGCTAAGAATATTTACCTACCAATAATTGGTGTATTGGTTTTGATTATTTGTAGTATTTATCTTTTAATATTTAGCCCAACTATTGAAAAAACAGTTAAGAATCAAGAAGCAGAAGTACAATGGTCTAAGCTACAAGATACAATAACATTTCCGAAGAATATAACTAGTTGGAATATACCTAGACAAGATCATGTTTTTATTGGTAGAGAAAAACTATTGAGGGATTTGTATAATAAATTACATCACAATCATACATCTTATGTAACAAGTAATTTAGCAATTACTGCATGTGCTGGACTTGGCGGAATAGGCAAAACACAATTAGCCTTGCAATATATAAATTATACAGAACATCCTTATACACTTAAAGTTTGGTTTCTTGCAGAAAATATTGATCATTTATATAATAAATATATTGAATTCGCTAAATTATTAGGACACACGGAAGTCATATATACAAAAGAAAACATTATTGCTTATGTTAAACAATGGTTAGTTGAAAACCCAGGATGGCTTTTAGTTTATGACAAAGTAAACAATTATCGTGAAATCGAACCATTTTTACCAGAATCTGGTGGATATGTGATTTTAACAACCCGTCAGCGTTATTGGCCAACAAAGTTCTCAGTATTGCCTATTGATATCATGACAGAAGAGGAGGCTATCAAAACAATAAAGACTTTAATACAACGAAATATAGCAGAAGAACAGAATGATATAAAACAATTAGTTGGAGTTTTAGGATATTTACCATTAGCATTAGTACAAGCTGGGGCTTATATTAAGCAAAAACATATCACTATTCCAGAATATTTATATCTTTACAAAAAGTATGAAACAGAATTGTTATCGGATAACACATTTTTAGAAGAGACAAATAACTATAACTACCCAGTGGCAATAACCTGGAATATTAGTTTAGAGGCAATTGTTAAAGATACTGAGATTAACAATGAACCACCTATAGCTATTGAACTTTTAACAGTATGTGCTTATCTAGCACCAAATAAAATCTCTCGTAAACTATTACTCAAATGGCTACAAATAGCTTACCCACATTTATTGTTCCCAAAATTAACGTTAAATAAGCATATTGCTCTATTATGGCAATATTCCATGATCAATTATGATGGTAATGATAACATTACTATTCATCGCTTAGTACAAGCAGTGTTACGTCATCAGCTTAGTCAAGCACTAGACAGTAAAAATAATATTTATTCTACCTTAAATTTAAAGTGGTTTGAATCACTATTGAAATTTTTTATAGAGAATGAAAATGAATTTAAGCTTATTCATTCTTTTCAACAACTTATTGAAACTAGTCAACAATTTAAAAATAAATTTAAGGATAACTATAATGAAAATCTTGCGGCAATTGATTTGATAATTTCTTATGTCTATTTTCATCAAGAGAAATATGAAGATTTTCTAAAAATAATTAATAAAGTTAATAGATATTTGCAGAAAACTGACGGTTTAGAAATGTTAAAATGTAAAATTCTCTATTTCTACTCAACATATTTTCTTAAAATTGGTAGTTATCAAAAAGCGGAAGCAAAAATAAATAAAGCTATTGACAGATACAATAATATAACAGTAAGTGAGTCAATAAAGGATAGTGATATGCAAAATCTAAAGGCAGAATTATTGTACCATAAAGCTAATCTTGTCTTAGCAAAAAATAGTGTAAATAAAAAAACAGGTACAATTAATACAAATACACTAGAAATAGAGACGTCTATAAAATCAATTCAAGAAGCAATAGAGCTATTCCATGGAACTCACAACATTAGATACTTTTTGCTATCAATAGAGTTGTACGGGAAACTACTCATTTTAACCAATCAAGTTGATAAAGCAATAATAGAGTTTAATAAGCATAATGATTTAATTGAGAAAATGGCTGATAATCTAGTAAAAATGTTTTTTTATATAACTTATTCAGATGCTTATTTTAGCAAGGGAGATTTCAACAAAGCTTTAGAATATTGCGATAAAGCTAAACAACAAGCAGAGAAATTACATCTTAAGAGTGAGCTAAACAATATTAACAGTAAAGAAAAAACTATTAAGAGCTTATTGCAATAAAATTGAATATTTTTATTTTTTCAGCTTAAACATTCTGACTTTATGATATGGGCTGCAACAGTTGATGGAGAATTATGCCCTTTTAAACCTAATTCTATTAAGATTTTTTGGCTTTCTCTTACTTGTTCAGCAGCTTTTTCTTTATCAACTAACAGTGATGTAAGCCTTGCTACTATATTTGATTTAGTACAGTTAAATTGAATGAATTCTGGTAATATTTCCTTATTAGCAATAATATTAATCAAAGAGACGTAAGGTATTTTTATCAATAATTTTATTAGAAAAAAACTTATGATATTTAATTTATAAGCAACAATCATTGGCATATTACAAGCAGCAATTTCTAAAGTATTAGTACCAGATTTTGCTAAAGCAAGGTCAGAGGCAGCAAAAATCTTAAGCCGATCACTTGAGAACTGGTAATTGAATGCTGCATCTGATAAAAATGCTTTAATTAAAGACTGATGACTAGGATCGGCCAGGACAAATATCACTTGAAGATTAGAGAACTGCTTTGCTAATAAATTAATTGCTTCTATAAAGATAGGGGCATGCCTTATTATCTCACCTTTACGACTACCGCAAGTAACACATAATAATTTTGAATGAATAGGTATTTGTAATTTCTGCTTTAACTGTTGTTTATCTTTATCATCATAAAAATACTGCTCTAATATTGGATGACCAATATACCGACAATCTAGCCCAACTTTTTGGAAATATGGCGGCTCAAATGGCAGCAAAGCTAACAAATAATCGTAAATTTTAGCGTATTTCATCGCCCGGGAAGGTTTATATGCCCAGACCGATGGGGCAACAATGTGCATAATTTTTAAGTTAGGTCGTGCTTCTCGAACCTTCTTTACCACTCTATAAGTAAAGCCTGGTGAGTCTATAGTAATTAATAAATCTGGATTATGTTGAATAATATCGTCAATAGTTTGTTGAATTAACTTAGTGAGCCTAAAAATATGTGGTATAATTTCGACGAAGCCCATGAGATTTATTTGACTAATCGGGAAAAGGCTACGCTCTAACCCCGCTTCTTCCATCTGGTCTCCTCCAACACCAACAAACTCTAACTTCATTTCCTCCAGTTTATAGAGTTCTTTTAGATTTCGTATCAAACGACTCCCTATGAAATCCCCTGATATTTCACCAGCAATTAGGTAAATTTTAGCCATTTTACTTCTTACCACATAGGCTTAAACTTTTTTCAATCACTGTCGAACGGATGCCAACACAATCAAGAATCGAATGAAATACATAATCATGACTAATTTCAGTACCTAAATGATTAGCTATAGAACTCACCAAGTCAGGATGTTTCTTTTTAAATTCATCCGATACCCAAACTAAGAAAGGCACTGTGGTTTGTTCTGGAGTCATTGTTCCACCATGACCGTAATAACCATGTTCTCCTAAAGATTCACCGTGATCAGAAACATACATTAAAATAGCGTTGCTATTTTTTAATAAATCTATTACGTTATATAAAAAAAAATCAGTATATGCAATAGTGTTATCGTAATCATTAATTAACTCTTTAGTCTTACAAGCACTTTGATCTACCCTAGCATAGGAATCACACTTAGGAGTAAATTTTTGAAATTCTTTAGGATATCTAGCAGAATATTTCCAATGGCTACCACTTGTATGAATAACTAAAACCTCTTTAGTAGTAGAATTATTTACAATACTTTTAACATAAGGTAACATTTTTTCATCATACTCATTCATTCTTAATAAAGCAGAGCCGCCTGGTATTATGGTAAACTTAACCTCATCATAAATGGCAGATTTGTTTTTACTATCTAAACATTGTAACAACCTTTGAGTTCCAATCCAATTAGTATTAAAACCAAGTGTGGTAAAAACTGATAAGAAACTCGTGTCTTCCATGCTTTTCTCTAAATCTCTAGCAGGATGACGAGACATAAGAGATGGAACTGAAATATATGTATGATTAGACGAAGACTGTGCTTTAAATGAAAAAAGATTAACAGTACTTAAATGTGGTGTAGTATCCCTGGAATAACCATTAATACCAAAATGATCAAATCGTGCTGATTCTCCTATAACAAGTACCGCTATAATATTTTGATCAGATTGATCGGTAAAAGAAAATTTCTTATTTATATCCTCACGCATGGTGTGTTTACTATTAGAAAAACATAAATATGTATTATGTAGATATTGAATAGGAAAATAACTGTTTAGCAATTTAAACTGTGGTGTGATAATATTATTAACGGTAATTAAAAGGCAAATTGCTGATAGTAATTTTGTGACAAATAGTTTACTATCTAAAATGGAGAAGTGTTTCATTGTATAAACACAGCTAAATAAACTGAAAACTAACCAAACAATTAGCTTGATGCTGACTATTTCGTATACTTCATTAAAATCGGTGGAGAAAAAACTACCCATCATTTCTTTTGTAGGAGAAATTTTAAAGAAATATAGGTAATAACTAGCAATTGCCCCTGTTATAAATAAAAATATCGCTCCAATTATAAAAACAAGCCGATGGATAGTTAAACCAAAAAAAATGATAAAGCAAGTAAAGTAAATATATAAAAAGTCTTTACTCAACTCCAATATCGCCTTTACAAAAGTTACCTTGTAGTAGCTGAATTTGTAACAAGAAACTACTGAATTAAAAAATATGAAATAAATAAGGGCAAAAACTAAAGATAGTTTTATTAATTTACTATCTAGGTGTTTTTGAATTAGCTCTGACATAATAAACACGTACTTTGTATAAATGGTAATTTAGGTATCATGATAATAGCAACATTGCAAGAATTTTTTCAGCTTCTACAAGCTAATAAACCAATTATTGCCATAGATTATGGAATACGGAAAACAGGCATCGCTATTTCAAATCAAGAACAGACTATTGCTATGCCACTAAAAACTATTTATGAAACGATAGAAGAAAAAAAGATTAAGTCAATATTAGATTTAGTCTCAACTTATCCCATTTGTGGTATAGTCATAGGTTTGCCTATTAGTATGAATGGTAACTCTAGTGAGCAAACTATAATTGTATTAAAATTCAGTGCAACATTAAGTTCTGCAACAAATCTTCCTATATATCTACAAGATGAAAGACTTACTTCCCTTGCTGCCAATAACTTATTAAAATCGTTAGGAGTCAAAAGACGGGAACGTAACCAAAAAGATGACTCAATTGCAGCAAGTATGATTTTAGAGACTACTTTAGATTCTATTAAGAAAGTTCGATAGATCTATAGCGTAACCGTGAGCGTTCAAGGAAAAAAAGTTAAAGTACAAACAAGACGTCTATTAGCGAGGAGGCGTAAGCCAAGAAGCAATCCATTCCTAACCATTTTTGGATTGCCGCGTTGCCGCAAAGCGGCTCCTCGCAATGATGTATGACCTAAAAACCTTGACCGCTCACAATTATTTCGTATTAGATAGTTTTATTTCAGGATATTTTTCTGGTCTAGCTAAAAAATAACCAATATCTTTGTTGTCAGAGGACATTTCTATATGAGAGCTATAAATACGATTATCAAAACCACCATTTTGCTGCTTCTTAACAAGCCGCTTTGTTTCAACTTGTTCCATCGATAAGTTGTATTCTTTGCCTAACTCATAGATCACTTCAAGCAAATCAGCTAGTTCTTCAGAAACCTCATCTAGTGTTTTTGCCTCAATCACTTCCTGTGTTTCTTCCAACAATTTATCTTTAAGACGCTGAATATGTTCATCTTCTTTCATACTGCGTTCAAATACCGAAACCCCACGCGAACGCATAATTCCTGGTACTAAATCACGAATAAGTTTATCAATTTTGAAACAATATCTTTCCGTCATAATTTTCTTATACCCATCTTCTATAGCTAACCCAAATAAGTTTTAGATATCCCAGACATCATTGCGACGAGGCGTGAGACGCACAGCTGTCGAGAATTAGAAGAGGAAGTGGTGTTATAGGTCATCTTTTGGTTATTTTTTTGGATTGCTTTGTCGATCTAGGGTCTTCCTCGCTAATAGACGTTAACCACATACAACTTATTAAACCCTCCTGTCTAAAACCCCTTCCTTTTCTAACTTTCGGCAGTTGTGACATTCTCGAAATGACGTTTTTACGCTGTTATAATTATAGAATAAAAATTGTAGGGTACATGCTCAAATCCTCACATACATTAGAGTACGTTGTGCGAGATGAAGCTTCCCTTCAAATCCTTACACTAAGCGAGTTTTGCAGGAGGTCTAATACCGTTACAGTTGGTTGCGGGGGTTGGATTTGAACCAACGACCTTCAGGTTATGAGCCTGACGAGCTACCAGACTGCTCCACCCCACGATAATAGATATTATTAAAGATATAACTAACTTCAGGAACAAGCAGAACTTGCTTAGGCTTTTTTACCGAAACTAAGCCCAGCAAATTTTTTGTTAAAGTCACTGACATTTTTGTTAGATTGGTTAACAACATTTCCAGATTCTTTAGTCCATGCTGGATGCTTCCTATAATCAACATCCATCAAAATTTCTTCTGCATAACCACCAGAATTTGTCTCAAAAACATCATCACTAATAATAATTTTGAACTTTTTATATTTCGGATGTATTCCAGCTTTCATAATACAGCACCAACTTTTTTCTCAGCTATCTTTCTTTTAATCACTTGTGCTTTGTCGGAAAGTATATCACTTGATATTTTAAGCATATATTCATCAAAACCACCTACCTTCTCGACAGAACGTAGACATTTGGCATTTACCGAAAGCTTGTATTCTTGCCCAGTAAGCTCACTATCAAACCTTACCACTCTAAGATTTGGCTCAAAGCGTCTTCTAGTTTTTCTTTGCGAGTGTGACACTTTATTACCGTGTAAAACACCAACTCCACTAAGCTCACATCTACGAGACATCGTGACTCCTATAATTATTCATCAATATCACGTAATTATACTACTATTAGGGCTTTATGTCAATATGTACAGCTGTAAATAATACAAATATTTGTTAATTGTTAAAACTTTTGAAGAGATGGCAACATATCGCTCATTGAATAAAGAGCGGGTGGTTTATCAGATATCCAGATTGCCGCCTGAATTGCACTATCAGCAAAGGACTCTCTTGATCCATGATGTTTCAGAGTAATGGTCTGGTTATCTCCTAAAAATAATACTTCGTGTTCTCCATGCAAATGCCCACCTCTAATAGAAGTAATGCCAATTTCGCCAACCTTTCTTTGTCCTTTTACAGTACGATCAAAGATCGCACATTGATTAAAATCTAAATTTCTAACTTTTGCCACAGCCTTACCTAACATTATAGCCGTACCAGACGGAGCATCTTTTTTCATACGATGGTGACAATCTAAAATCTCTATATCGTAAGTATTATCTAAAATTTCTGCCGCCTTTTTCGCTAGCATCGCTAGTAAATTTGCCCCTAAACTCATATTAGCTGAATAAAATATTGCTAGACTTTTGGAAACTTCATGTAAACGATCAAGTTGATAGTTAGTCAGACCAGTAGTACCAATAACTAATTTGTTGTTGTACATAATGGCATAATCAAGCAGTTTGTCCAATATCTCGCTACTAGAAAAGTCAATAATCACCTCAGAATTTTGACAAAATTCAGCAAAATCCCTTATACTATTTTTTCTAGAAAATGTGGTAGAAAGTTTACAGCTATTTAATCCACGCATTTTTTGAATTATCATCTGCCCCATTTTACCGGTAGCACCACAAATACCTATAGAAATCATTTTAACTCTCTATATTGCCTTAAACAATGCACCAATGGTTTTAAATTACTTTTTACCATAGTACTTACCACTTTACCGATAAATATAACATGATCCCCTGCTTCATATTGATTAAACTTGTTACACTCAATATGGCAAACTGCTCCTTCAATTAAAGGGCAATTAGTAATTTGTCCTAAATTATATGGAATACCAGCAAATTTATCAGTATTAAACTTAGAAAAATGTCTAGAAATATTCTCTTGATTTTCAGCTAGAACACTAACAGCAAAATACTCACTACCAGTAAAAGCACTCATACTAAAGGATTTTTTATTAATACAAAACAATACCAATGGCGGTAACAAGGAAACCGAGGTAAAAGAGTTTGCCGTAAAACCAAATAGCTTGTTATTATATAAAGTAGTGATAATAGTAATACCAGTAGGCAGAGTGCTAAGAGCTTGTTTAAATTGTTCAGAATCCACTATTGCAGCCATTTTTTAGTAATGCGACTAATTGTACCATCTTTTTTTAATTCACTAATAGCTTTATCAATATTTTCAACAAGTTTAGAATCTTTTGGCATAGCGATAGCAAGCTCAGATGAGAATTCTGTTAAACTAAAACTAGCAAGATCAGGATTATTCTCAATAAATTTCTTAGATTGCGATTCCTCTAATACTACCACATCTACAACTTTCGATTTCAATTCTTCGACTAGCATTAAATTATTTGACAAATAATTTGTTCTAATATTAAACTGCTTGGCTAAATCCTGAACTATCACCGCCCATGTCGTACCAAGTTGCACACCAACAATTTTATTATCCAAATCTCCGACATTTTTCAAACCATCTGCTGTTCTATATAATACTGATACGTTAGTTGCTACATAAGGGGCTGAAAAGCTAATGTGTTTTTTACGTTCTTCAGTCACTGTTAATCCAGCGATTACTATATCAACATTTTCACTAGCTAAGGATGCAAGTAAGCCATTAAAATCAAAATTTTTAATTATAACTTTCTTCTCTAATTTTTCTCCTATAGCATTAATAATATCAATGTCAAGTCCCACTATTTGCCCATTTTGAATAAATTCGTAAGGGGGATTATCTGCGGAAGTCGCAACTATTAAGTTCTTTTCCTGAGGCTTGTTATCACAACCAACTATCAAAAAAGAACATATAATAAGGAAGAAAAGCTTTATTAATTTCATAAAATTAAATAACTATTTTAATTATTACTATATTATCGCACTTCTTGCACTTATATACAACAGACTTTTTGAAATTAGCTGAACTATAGTCAATTGATGAGAAGTTGGGGACGTTGTCGATCAATGCTCGCCTATTACTTATAGGCGTCGCTCCATCGCTCCTAGCCCCAAATTCTCTTGAATTGACTATACCTTATGAAAGAAAGTAGATATTTGTTGTTGAGCAAGTAGCATTGCTTTACTTTAGAAACCATTTGGCAGCACGTAGTAGCGGGGAATATAAATCTTCATCCATAGGAATCAAGATATTTTTCTCTTCTTCTATTGTCGGAGGTCTATCAAGAAAGTAAATTTTAGGTGCATCTTTAATGATAGCAAGAGGAGTTTGTTCATTCCCTTCACCCATAACAAAAACTGCTGAAGTCGCCAAAGCATCTAAAATATTCACTTGTGTAACCCTTAATGGACTATTGTAAAGATCAGGTTTATCAATATATGAATAAATGGGTATAAAACCACACCAACCAAGAGCGATACCTGTTACACCTCGTCTCATGATTGTTGTATGGCTGTCCGTAATCACAACACCAATCTTTTTAAGATTATGTCTCTTTTTTAAATATTCCCATATCCAAATAACTGTTTTTTGAATATTCTCAGGATACAAAACATATACTCCATGTACGTTTGATTCATCTATACCTGCAGAAGGTATAAGTATACCATTCTTGATAGTCAAATAAAGATCATAAGGATTACGGTCTGTCTCCAACACTAAATCTGCTTCTTGCTTAATCAATAAATTCTTACATATACTATCCTTTGAAACTAAACGTCCTTGTATGATGCTAATTATCTTGGATGTTATAGCAACAATATCTTCATCTACAAGCTCTTGGATATATTGATCTAAAATTTGTTCCAAACAATCATTAACCTCAATCCTGTGAGTTTTTATACCTTTAACAAGCATGACATTCTACCATTTTCATCATCCCATCAAGAAAGAGCCATAGTAATTTAGCTCCTTCTTTTGCTCCATAAAAAACTTTCTGCTGATCGTTTTTGTTAAGAGACTTTATCAGACTAACCAATTGTTCTGTATGCCATTTATCAGCTTCTTGATGAACAGAAAAAAATTGCAATGTTTTACTATCTTGAATTCCATAATGCTTTTTTAAACCATCAATCTTAGAAGCAGCAACTTCTGGTGTTTGCCTTTCATAGGCATATAAAGCCCCTAATCCTGTCGGATAATCTGTTCTCACTAGCTCCAAATATCCTTCAACTAGCTTGCAAGTTGAAGCTAATTCTGGAAAATTTGGGATTGACTCCCTTGATACGCCTACTCCTTCAGCAAAGCGTAACCATAATTCAGGATGATTATCATCACCTTTCTCCTCATCAATCAAATTCTCTAGCAAAATTTGTCTTGCTTGAATCTTATCACAAAGAGCATGGATTTGGCTTATATATCTAGGAAAAGCAGAAACATGATGATAGTATTCTTTTACATAGATTTGTAATATTTCATGTTTCAACAATCCTTCATTCCATAACTTATAAAACGGATGTTTAAGTAAATGAAATACCTCAAGAGATGTATTAAGGTTTGTGCAAAATATCATGATATCTCCTTTATATTTGTAAGCTTACAAATAGTATAATTAGGGTGTTCTTTTAAAATTTTTTCATCCCATCCTTTAAAATATCTTAAATCAATGGATGTATCACCAGAATATAAGTGGTGTATTTTTGTTAGTATAAAATAAGAAATCAGATTATGTTCTAAAAATAAATGAGCAATCTCAGCTCCTCCAATCATAAAAAGCTTCTTTACTAAGTTTAAAGATTGAATATATTTTAGAAACTCATTCAATGAACTTACTCTCTTTACATCGTTGGAAACAAAATAAGGATTACGAGAAAAAACAATAATATCTCTATTAGTTAACGAAGTTTTGGGTATTATGTTATAAGTCTTTCGTCCCATAATCATAATATGTCCACTAGTTGTAGCTCTAAAATGCTCAAGTTCTTCAGGATAACTCCAAGGCAAAGAGTTTCTATCACCAATAACTCCTTGTTGCATTGCTGCCATGATACCTATTATCTTCATATGATACCCTATTGATGAAAGTTTTGATAGGTTGTAAAAAATCGCATATGGTTCCTTACATTATGAACACGCAAAAAATCTACCTTATCTTTTAATGCAAGGGAAGTAGCAATAGTTTCAATGTCCCGATTCTTAGCATCAACTGTAGAAAACGCCTGAATATAGGATTTTCTGGAATGTCCAACCATAATTTGAACATCTAAGCTCCTGAGTTCTTGAACATATCGTAAAATCTCTATGTTTTGATATGACGATTTTCCAAAACCGATACCTGGATCAAGGATAATATTTTCTTGAGAAAAGCCGATATTTAAGAGACGCTCAATGGATTGCTTTCCCCATTCTTTTATCAAACTAATAGGTCTATGTTCTAAAGATAGAATTAATTCTTGATTAGGTGGAATACTCAATGAATGCATGAAACATAGTTTACAACCCTTCTCAGCAATGCTCCTCAGAGTTCTATTATCAAAATCACCTTTGACATCATTAATCCAACTAATCTGATAGTTTTCAAGAAGCCGTTTAACAGTAGATGACCAAAAACTATCTATGCTAACTTTAAGCATTCCTTTATTTATTAATGTTGTAATCCCATCTAGAACAGGCTTTAATTTATTATATTCCTCCTCTGGTGTACGAATTACAGCACCTGGTCTTGTAGATTGAGCCCCAATTTCAATAATACTAGCACCATCACTAGCTAATTCTTGAATTTTTTCAATTGCTTTATCTGGATTGTTAAATTGCCCTCCATCTGAAAAGGAATCATTTGTAATGTTAACAATCCCCACAATTGCAGGATGTAGAACAAAGCTTTTAGAAAAAGAATTTGTTAAAGGCATCTTTGTCCAGGGCTGTACTTCCATGAGGGCTAAAAGATGTCGTAAGAATGGTCGAGTACTTAATTCTGGATGCGGTATTGTAAGCTGAGGAGTATTGATCTCAAGTTCATCCCAAAGTAAAATATCTAGATCAATAATACGAGGTGCCCATTTTTCATAAATAGCCAATCGTCCCATGTCAGATTCTATCGATTTCATGGTTATAAGTAGTGCATCGGGTGATAAATCCGTCTCTCCCGCAACGATCATGTTTAAGAATGGTTTATTCCAAGATGGAGGGGTATTATCTGGCAAAATCGCTTCGGTTTCAAGTATAATTGAAGATTTAGAATTGCGTAAACAACTTTGTGTTAATAAATTCACAGCCATATTTAAGTTATTAATACGATTTCCTAAATTAGAACCAAGGCTAATATAAATCATTGTCCCCTCCTTTATAGTCAATTGATGAGAAGTTGGGGACGTTGTCACTCATCGCTCGCCTATTACTTATAGGCGTCGCTCCATCGTTCCTAGCCCCAAATTCTCCTGAATTAACTATATTATGTAAAGCAGAGCAGTAAGTAAAAGCAATATCTCCATGAACATCTTGGATGGGCGGTGACATTTTACGTGTTGTTACACTGACCGATTTAACAATATCACGATATCTCAATAAAGATTTATCAATAGCATGATAAACTTCTATCGTTAAATGTTCTATCAGATTAAACTGTTTAGTTTGGCAAAGAAATTTAATACTTTGAACAAGCTCAAGATAACAAATTGTATCTTCAAGTTTGTCGGTAGTTGTACCTTTTGGTGGGGCTGTAAATTCTAACTCAATATTAAAACTAACTAATTGCGAATGAAATTTTTCTTGATCACTACATCCAAGATGAATCCATATCCGTAAATCTGAGATTATAAGCTTTAAAAAATTCTTATTGAAAATTTACCTCTTATATAAGTTTATAAAAAAGACTTACCTAAAAATAGGCATTAAGTACCTTATTATAATAATATAGAGAATATATCGAGTCAATAATTTTTTGTATAAGTTCTATTTTTTATATTCTGGTCACCGCTTTATTAAATTGAATATTGCTAAGGTACTTTTTATTATTAATGCCATAGAGACTAAATTCGCTAACTTTTCTTCTTGTTCTAAAATCTCAGGTAACACTTTCCAATATGATATTTTGAATCTATAGGTTTATTTGGACAAGCCAAAAGATGTTATCACCACACATTCAGCCTAAATCAGGATGAAAATTTTAAGGTTGCAGCTTACAAGAAAATTGCTAACATTATGGTTAATGCTGCTACTCAAGAGCAAAATTTTATTATAGTCAATTGAGGAGAAATTGGTGACGTCGTCGCTCAATGCTCGCCTATTACTTATAGGCGTCGCTCCATCGCTCCTAGCACCAAATCCTCCTGAATTGACTATACCAAAGCAGAGGAACAGAAATTTGACAATTGTGACATGGTAGATGAAGCATTTACCAAAAATTTACTTGGCGACATAGTTTTAAAATGTGATTTATACTGCTAAAAATTGCAAAGTAGGGAAGCATATCTTTAGTAGTTACCCATGTATACATATTATACAAGTGCTTACGCTCTATTATTAGAGCTTCGTTACATCGTATTGCAACTCCATATTTTTTCCATAAAATGCTAAGGAAATTTTTAATATTTGTTTTACATGTGAATGCTCTTTTATTTTACTGTCATATTTTTTGTTAATAATTTG
>JAJIYQ010000057.1 GCA_020881075.1 Rickettsia endosymbiont of Labidopullus appendiculatus | reverse complement strand
TTCATATTTATTTTATCGTTAATATGTTTACGCAAATATCCATCTGTTATAATACCAACCAAACTTAAATCTTTATCTACCACTATAGCACATCCAAGGCTTTTTTGATTCATAACTAATATAGTATCAGTAAATGAAGTATCGGCATATACTAAAGGCAACTGATCTTTTACCCTCATTAAACTTTCCACCTTGATAAGATTAGCTCCAATCTTTCCTCCAGGATGATATAGCCGAAAATCATCTTCCGAAAAGCCTCGAGCTTCATGTATAGAAGTGGTAAGTGCATCTCCAAGAGATAACATCATTATTGCGGAAGTTGTCGGAGCTGCAATATAGGATGCTTCATTAATTCTTGGTATTAATAATAGAAAGTCGCTATTGATTGCTATAGTAGAGTTGGCATTCATAGTCATGGCAACTATCTTTATAGAAAATCGCTTACAATATTTTATTATATCAAATAATTCTTTGGTCTCTCCTGAATTAGATAACATGAAAATTAAATCGCCTTCAGTTACCATCCCAAGATCACCGTGGCTAGCCTCAGCTGGGTGCAGATAGAAAGCAGCCGTACCAGTAGAAGCAAAACTTGCTGCTATCTTATGGGCTATATAACCACTTTTTCCTATACCAGTTAAAATAATCCTGCCTTTACAATTAATTATATGATCTACTACATTGTCAAAGCAACTAGGAATATTATTAGATAATTCAATTAGTGCAGTAGATTCTTTTAATATAACTCTTTTGGCAACGTCACGATGATAGTGCATTTTTACTCTAACCCTAACAAATTATACATCAAGCCTTATACCAAGCGTTACATTATGACCTTTATAAGGCAATGACTTAATATAATTCTTTATTTCTTTTGTGCTACCAAAATCTTTCCAACTATAAGCTATCTCAACTTTTACTACAGGAGCTAATTTGGCAGCAACTCCAAGAGTAAGATGGTAAACTAGATTATTTTTTTTGTTAGTAGAAGTTGAAGCACCAAGCTTATTATTACCGATAATTTCGTTTTTCAGCTGACCAACCCCAGCACCAAGACCAATAAAGAATTCACAAATGCTTATATCAAGAACATCGACATAACCACTAAGCACTAAAGTAGTAATTTGGGATTTAATTTTTGAGTCTGTACCGGCAAAAAAATACTTTGATTGCTGATTAGCAAAAAAATTAAGCATAAGATCAGCTCTAACATTATCTAGAATGTAATAACCTGCCCCTCCTCCGCCAACAATACCAGCCATATTATGTTTTAATTTTTTATCATTTAACTTAACATTATTCATTTTACTTGTCCCAACTTCGGCTTTCAAATAAAATTGATTTTCAATAGCCCAAGAAGAAACAGAAAATAACAGTGAAATACTGGTGATCGTTAGTAATAATAAATTTCTCATGATTCTATTTTTTATTTAAAGTTTACTATAAATTATACTTATTAGCCAGCTTATTTTGTAAAATAACCAAGTACACAACAAAAAAAAATGGCTAGAAAGTCCCCTTTTCTGTAGAATAAAATAATGAATGACGACTTGGTTCAAATATATTTATTTCTCAGAAATAATATTTATTAAATAACTAAATTAAAAGGAAAAACATGCACTATGCAGAAATCTCTAAGCACACAATGTCATGCCTATATGAATCTTATAAAAGTCTTGATAACTCCCCCCTTGATAAAGGGCTAAGATACTTAATTGAACTAAGGGTATCGCAAATAAATGGTTGCTTCTATTGTTGTAATTTACATCTTTCAGACGCCAGAAAGCATAATGTTCCTCAAAAGAAACTAGATTTGTTACCAATTTGGTTCTCTACTAAAGAGGTATTTAGTGAAAAGGAAATTATAGCTCTAAAGTGGTGTGAATCCATAACATGTGGCTCATTTGAAAAGATTGATGAAATTAAAGATGACATATTCAAGCATTTTTCTGAGAGGGAAATTGTGGATATTACTATTTGTATTTCGATTATGAACGCTTTAAATAGAATAGCTATAAGTTTAAAAACGCTTTAATAACCCGAATTCTGGATTAAAAAACCTAGAGAAGCCTTTAAACATCAGTATTTTACTTACCTTACGCATGGTAAGTCAATTCAGGAGAATTTGGGGCTAGGAACGATGGAGCGACGCCTATAAGTAATAGGCGAGCGACGAGTGACAACGTCACCAACTTCTCATCAATTGACTATATTTAAAAGTCATAGGGAAAATAGCCTGGAGTCATTGCTAGGAGCCGCTTTAGTGGCAACGGGCAGTCCAAAAAATGATTATAAATGGATTGCTTCATCGTGTTTACGCTTACGCCCTCCTCGCAATGATGTCTTGTACTTTTCTACAATTTTTAAATTGCTATGGGGTTTATGCGTAAGGTGAGTCATATAAGTTGATTCATAAAATTAGTATAAATCTGGATTGCTCCGTCGCCACTAAAGTGATTCCTCGCTAATAGACGATGGTGTGTATTCCTGATGACCAAATATTTGTCGGGAATAGTAAGTTTTATAAGGGTAACACCTGTTACCTTTCTCGTACTACGCCTTGGGTTTTGTTATTACTATTGCCAAGTGCTACTTTCATAGCATTACCAATCTGTACTAGTTTAGATAGCGGTTTTAAAGTAGTGTTTAATGATGTAAGATCTTGCAAAAACTGTGTAGGGATAATATTTTTTGTTTTGTCTTTAACTAAATTTATAAAAGCTGTGGTGATTTTTTCTTTGTTGGGTATTAATTTGACTGCTTCTTGTATTTGAGATGTGATAGTAAATATATTTTTTGTTGCTTTATAACAACAATCTAACTTCTCAATGAAAGTTTTATTAGGATTTAAGGTAGAAAGGAGGTTTTCTTTTATAGCGGATAATTCTGGTTCGATTGAATTTTTTAGAGCCTTTTCTTTATTTGGAATATTTCCAAGGATTTTACTTACACCATCACGTATAGCACTAACAACCCTAATTATACCACTCTTATTATAAGGAAGTTCTTCGGATAAGTCAACAAGTTTTTTAAAATATTCTTTTTCTTTTGGCTCTTGTCTAACCGATTTATTAATTTTCTTCAAAGAGTCTATATCTAACCCTAATTCTGCTACAGCTACAGGTGAAACTCCTGTTATTTCTGCTATTTCAGCAATTTGTTTAACTTTACAGTATTTTTCTTTAAGGTCTGGATGTTTTTCTATTTTTACTAATTTTTTTTCAACTACTCCTAGTTTTGCCTTCCAATTATCTACTGTCTTTGTTAGATTTTCCGTACTGAGAAAAGACTTTACTGAATCTAACAAGCTACTTCCTTTGAGTAGTAAACCAACTATCGGCATTTGTGTAGATATTAAAGAAATCAATAAATTTCCACAAAAATCAATAATCTTTTCTGACGCTTTAGGATACGAGGCATTTAATTTGTTTTGAAACTGCAAAATACTTTCAAGAATGTTTATTATTTGTTCAATGAAAGCACTTTCAAAAAATAACATTTCCTCCTTTACTCGCTCTTGTTCGTCAAGATATAGGTCTAATTCATCTAAGGAGTTGCCGACTGTTTCTTTGAAATATTCAGCTATTTCTCGATTTTGCTGTTGATCATTCGAATCTGAATCGATAAATATGTCATATATATAACCAGCTCTTTTTTTTATACTCTTTAAGTTACTGGAAAACGTTTTGAGTGTTTTCATAGAATCAAATTTCAATTGCTTTATAGCGCTAGCAATAGAAGTGTTCGATAAGATACTAGGTAAAGCACTTTCTGCAAGGAGAGAATATATATTAGGCATAATAAATTATTTATATTTAAATTTTTGAATCGATAATTTACCAACTGTGCTTAAAGATAATACAAATAAAAACTATAGTTTAAAACTGTTATGTTGCTCTCAAGCTTAGTTTTTGATATGTTACATATTGGCTTTATCACAATAGGTCAATTTTTAGATCAATGATATCTTTAACTTATTACAGAAGCTAGCAAATTTTTTTAACATAAATATATTTAGAAAATCAACTATGTATAAATTTACACATTTTGCCATTATCATTTTGTTCAATTGTTCAGTTTTGGCTGTCGACTTACCTGATGCTTTATCTAGTGCATATAATAATAATGGTGAATTACAAATCATTAGACAAAACTTTTTAAGTGAGATTGAACAGTTTTCTGCAGCTTTCTCAGGTTTTATGCCTAACATATCTTATAATATTAACTCTAACATTAGTAAGAATAAACCGAATAGTCAATATGCTCCTAATTCTCCTAAAAAAGAGACAAAATCACAACAAAACACTTTTATATTAGAGCAGCCTATATTTAGTGGTGGTAGTAGTGTTGCAAACTTGAAAGCTGCTCAGTCAGCTTTTAGAGCATCGCGTGCTAAATATTATGCTGAAGAACAGAGGGTTCTTTTAAGCTTAATAAAAAATTATCTCGATTGTTATGATGCAAAAGAGAAATATGATATTTCTGAAATTAGTGTAAAAACTAACAAACATCAATTAGCAACCATTGAAGAAAAACTAAAATTAGGTGAAGCAACATCAATAGATTTAGCTAGTGCCAAGGCAAGTCTTGCAGTGGCTGAGACTAATAGATTAAACCTATATGCTAATTATCAAGCCACAAAAGCAACCTTTAGCCGAGTTTTTGGTATAGAAGCGGATGATATTGCTATGCCTCCTATGCCGGACAACTTACCTAATTCATTAGATGCTTTAATAGAGAAGGCAGTAAATATTAATCCTAGCATAGACAGTACAAGACATAGTGTTAGAAGCCATAAAGCTGCCCAAATAGCAGCAATGGCTGAACTTTTGCCTAAGGTAAATTTTAGAATTGAGTCTGGTAAAAACATCTATACCCCAGAGACTCCAATGACTAATAATAGCAGAAGTACTACATCAACTTTATCAGTTAACATACCTATTTATTCTCATGGGGGTAGCGAATATTCAAAAATTAGGAAAGCTAAAAATAGCACTAGGAGTGCAGCTATTCAACTTGATGACACAATAAAGCAAATACGAGCAAGTGCTATTGGTAGTTGGGAAGGATTTGAAGCAGCAAAATCTAAAATTATCGCCACATCACAAGGAGTAGAAGCGGCTCAAATAGCTTATGATGGGATAATGCAGGAGGAAATTGTTGGTTCCAAAACAATCTTAGAAGTTTTAACTGCTGAAGAGAAATTATATAATGCTAAGATATCAAAAGTTGATGCATCCAGAGACTCTATTTTAGCGGCTTACCAAATAAAATCTTTACTAGGGGAATTAACTGCAAAAAGCTTGAAATTAAAAGTTAAATATTTTACTCCTGAAGATGAGTTTAAAGGACTCAAGAAAAAACTTATTATAGGTTTTTAATTATGAGTAAAAACCATAAGAAAAACCAAGATATGTCCATTGAAGAGATATTGAAATCAATTAAAGGGATGATTGATAATCGTAATGACCCCCAATCTAATGATGACGATATATTAGAATTGACTAATATAGCTTGGAATGAAGAAGATAAGCTAGAAGAGGATAGTACACATAGTCAATTAGCAGAAGAACTATTGGAGGAATCTTTGATATCCGATAAATCTGCAGCAGAAACTACTAAGACTTTCCAACATTTCTCGAAAACAGCTCGAGAGATTAATATAAATGCTTCAAACTCTAAGGTTAAAACGTTAGAGGATATAGTTGTTGAGATGATACGACCACAATTGAGTCAATGGTTAGATAAAAACTTGCCTTTATTAGTAAAGCAGTTAGTAGAAAAAGAGATTCAAAAGTTATTGCCAAATGATCAGAAATGACTTAGTGCAAGAAGTAAATTATGTTATAATCAGCGTAATGTGAGCTAATAATATAAAATAACGTGAGAATTCCAATGTACTTTAATAGAACTCTTGGAAATGATAGTAGGAGTTTCGTCATTCTAAAATTATTAGCTAGATTAAGTTACAGGAAATTCTTAATAACCCTTCTAATAACTATTTCTTTGTTTATAGATAGGGCTTATTCTGATCCACCTCCCCTGCCGTCTCCAACATTGCCACAATTAGAAAATGATAAAGTGAATAAACACAAAGAAGATTCACAAGAGACAGATTCTTTAATGAAAGAAATACAACAATTTATGCACTCCAAGAAAACGGATGATC
>JAJIYQ010000056.1 GCA_020881075.1 Rickettsia endosymbiont of Labidopullus appendiculatus | reverse complement strand
GATGAGGCGGTAATAATTGCCAGTATTGTTATATCAAACCAAGTAAACATTAGACTTTTCTAAAAATTACTTTAGGTTTAGAGTAAGTGTAGGATATATTTATTATAATATTCAAAATTTTTATTGAATAGGTGTAATTTAACACTATATGTATCTAAAAGCTAGTGTATTAATATAATTATAGACTAAATAAATTTAACAGTACAATAAACATTATGAATGAAAATAATAAAATTTTTGATAATTTATCTGGTAAAGTTTTGATAGCTACTCCTTACATGCTTGATGGTATATTTAATAAATCACTTGTTTATATGCTTTCTCATACAGCAGAAGGGGCTATGGGTTTAATTTTCAATAATTTAGTGAATCATATAGAGATAAAATCGTTTTTTAAAATATCTGATGATCAGGTAGATAATATTATGATGCCTATATATTTGGGGGGACCAGTTGAGCATGAACGTGGATTCTTCCTGCATTCTGATGATTATAACGAGAATTTACTATTGAAGTTTCAGAATCATTTAGCGGTTAGCTCTAATCCCCAAATCCCTCATGATATTGCTTCTGGTCATGGTCCTAAAAATAGTTTATTTATTATTGGTTACACTTCTTGGAAAGCAGGGCAACTTGAAGCAGAGATTAAGGATAATTTGTGGATAATAACAGATTGTGACAAAGATTTTATTTTTTCTGGTCGTCCAGAGCATAAGTGGCACAATGCCTTGCAAAATCTTGGTATCAAAGAATCGCACTTTACTTCACGAATGGGTAATGCTTAATATTAAAAACCAATAGCCTTGAAGCAATAAGTTCTTCAAATTATTATAATAGCTTATAGGAGGAGAATTTGACGTGGATTGTTTTTTGTATAGTGATTGCAGGTTTATTAATCTATGATCTTGGTTTTGCTAACAAAGAAAATAAGGTATTAACCTTTCGCCAAACCATTTATTTTAGCCTTTTTTACTTAATTATAGCATGCCTCTTTGGTGTTTTTATTTTCTTTGATATGGGAAGAGAAAAAGCCCAAGAATATTACACTTGTTTTTTTATAGAAAAAGCCATGTCATTGGATAATATTTTTATTATTTTAATGATTTTTCAGTTTTTTTCTATTCCCTTGATCTATCAACATCGAATATTGTTTTTGGGAATTCTAGGTGTCATAGTGTCTAGAGCTATAATTATATATTTAGGGGTCATTGTTATCTCAAAATTTTCTTGGTTATTATATGTTTTTGCAATTATTCTTATAATTACAGGTATAAAAACTTTTTATCTATCAAATAAAAATTTAAAAGTGCAAGAATCGTCTATTTATAGAATTCTACAAAAATACTTTAGCATTACCCCCAAAATCTCGGGTTACAAATTTTTTGTTAAAACTAGCAAAGGTATCAGCATTACTCCTCTTTTTGCATCATTAATAATGATAGAAGTTATGGATATTGTGTTTGCCATTGATAGTATACCAGCAATATTTGCTATCACTAAGGATCCTTATATAATTTATACTTCTAATATTTTTGCCATATTAGGTCTACGTGCCTTATTCTTGTGCTTAGCTAATGTTGTTAAGCAATTTAGTTATATAAAATATTCGCTAGCATTAATATTAATATTTATTGGTATAAAAATATTCGCTGAACATGTTATTGATATTCCATCTTATACTACACTGGCTATGACAATTATTCTTTTGTCGTTTGGCATTATTATTTCTATTATTAAGAAAAGGCGTATATAATAAGTAATAAGCTAACAATTCTATTATTGTAACCGTTAATTCGAGATAAAAATAAGCGATTCTAAAGAATGGGTAATAGTAATTACTGAGTTAGGGAATAAAAAGCAATATAGCAAAAATAATGAACACAGCTATTAGTGGAGCAAAAAAATCTGTTATATTTATAGATATAACTGAATTTGGCATAACTTGTTATATCGAATTCAGGTTATTGTAAAGCATAAAATTAAAAAGTTTAGGTTAGGCTGTGAACAAAATTTTAATTGTCTAGATTTTTACTCTTTTTAGCTGCAAATTATAAGATTTTTTTGAAATTAGGTACACTATTCCTGCAAAAATCTTATTAATTTTCGCTTTAAAACACTCAAAATCTAGACAATTAAAATTTTGTTCACAGAACCTAGGTGATAGACATCTTTAAATGTGAAGATTTATAAACAATGCTATCATCTTGTTTATTTTCCACTGGCATAAAATATATTTTTATGCTAGAAGTTTGAAATTGTTGTATCGATCTACTCGAAACTTACTTATGTATGAAATTATGTTTATTCTATACAAATTGTTATAAGTGGCTAGAGTTTGAATGTTTTACTAAATTTAATTTATGTTATGAGGTTCTAATTATGGATGAAAATATTATCGAACAAGATGTTATTGAAATCGTTGCTAACACATTAAAAGTAAAGAAGGATTTAATTACTCCTGAATCTAGATTTGTTGAGGACCTTAAGTCAGATAGTTTAGATATAGTTGAATTAATGATGGCAATAGAAGCAAAGTATAAATGT
>JAJIYQ010000055.1 GCA_020881075.1 Rickettsia endosymbiont of Labidopullus appendiculatus | reverse complement strand
CTGATTCACTTGATGAAAAGCGTAATAATGCCCGTCAAGGGGGGGGAGAAGAAAGAATTACCTTACAACATAAGAAAGGTAAGCTCACTGCCAGAGAAAGAATAGAAGTGTTGCTAGACCCTGAGAGTTTTGAAGAAACAGGAATGTTTGTTGAACATAGATGTAGTAATTTTGAAATGGAAGAAAAAAAATTCCTAGGGGACGGTATAATAACTGGACATGGCACCATAAATGGTAGGTTAGTTTTTGTGTATAGCCAAGATTTCACGGTATTAGGTGGCTCTCTTGGTGAGTATCATGCTAAAAAAATATGCTCTATACTCGATTCTGCTTTGGCAGTAGGAGCACCAGTTATTGGGATAAATGACTCAGGAGGAGCAAGAATCCAAGAAGGAGTCGATGCTCTTGCTGGTTATGGTGAATTATTTCAACGCAATGTGATTGCTTCCGGTATTATTCCACAAATCACCTTAATTATGGGACCTTGTGCTGGAGGAGCTGTTTATTCTCCTGCTTTAACAGATTTTATATTTATGGTTAAAAATACTTCCTATATGTTTGTAACAGGACCGGAAGTAGTTAAAACTGTTACAGGTGAAGAAGTAACCCAGGAACAACTTGGTGGGGCAAGAATGCATACTACCAAAAGTGGTGTTGCTGACTTTGCTTTTAAAAATGATATAGAACTACTTCTAGAAACTAGAAGATTTTTTAATTTTTTACCTCTATCAAATCGTAGTCCACTACCATGTCGTCGTACTGAAGATCCAGCCGATCGAGTTGATATGTCTCTAAACACCTTAGTCCCAAATATTCCAAACAAAGCTTACGATATGAAAGAATTAATTGAGCGTATTGTGGATGAAGGAGACTTTTTTGAGTTACAACCAGATTTTGCTAAAAACATTATAACTGGCTTTGGTTATATGGAAGGAAGGTCTATAGGATTTGTTGCAAATCAACCATTACATTTAGCTGGCTGTTTAGATATTAATGCATCAAGAAAGGCAGCAAGATTTGTACGTTTTTGCGATGCATTTAATATTCCGATAGTGACTTTAGTTGACGTACCAGGTTTTTTACCTGGTATTGCTCAGGAGCATAACGGTATTATTAAACATGGTGCGAAATTATTATATGCGTACGCTGAAGCAACTGTACCGAAAATTACCATAATTACTAGAAAAGCTTATGGTGGGGCTTATATCGTAATGAACTCAAAACATCTTCGTGGTGATGTCAATTATGCGTGGTTCAACTCGGAAATTTCAGTACTTGGAGCTGAAGGGGCTGCTGAAATAATATTTAAAGCAGAATGTAAAGACCCAGAATCAAAAAAGCAAAAGATTCAGGAATATAAAGATACTGTTACTTCTCCTTTTGTTGCAGCATCTAGAGGGTATCTAGATGATATTATAAAACCTCAAAACACTAGATGGCGTATATGTAAAGCACTAAACTTTCTTCAAAACAAGAAAGTACAGTTACCATGGAAGAAACATGATAACTTACCGCTTTAGCATACTCTTCTATTTTAAAAAATTGACCAAGAATGCTAATCGGGTTAGCTATATAAAAATTAGTGAAATTATCTCTAATTATCTATTAGTGAGGAGCAGGGCATCTGGTATAATGTCTAATATTATATTTAATTAAGCACGAGATTTTATGACTAAACCATTATTTGATAAAATTTTAATCGCCAATCGTGGTGAAATAGCTTTGAGAATAATGCGAACACTAAAAAAGATGGGTATTACATCAGTTGCAGTATATTCTGAAGCCGATACACACTCAATGCATGTACAATATGCTGATGAGGCTTATTATATTGGCAATTCCCCTGCTACTGAAAGTTATTTGTCGATTAAAAATATTATAAATGCTATTAGAACAAGTGGAGCTTCGGCGGTGCATCCAGGATATGGATTTCTGTCGGAAAATTCAAATTTTGCAAATATTTTAAAAAGGGAAGGAGTTACCTTAATAGGTCCAAACGCTTCTGCCATTAAGAAAATGGGTGATAAAATTGAAGCAAAAAAAATCGCTTTGGAAGCAGGAGTGAGTACAGTTCCTGGCTATATGGGTACTATCAGCAATGTAAACCAGGCAATAGAAATTGCAGAGGAAATAGGTTTCCCTATTATAGTTAAGGCAACAGCTGGCGGTGGCGGTCGTGGCATGAGAGTGGTAAAAAACTCTGAAGAAATGGCTAATGCTTTTGAATCAGCTAAGCTTGAAGCAGTAAATAATTTTAGTGATGGTAGATTATTCATTGAGAAATTAATTAAGTCTCCAAGGCATATTGAAGTTCAATTATTAGCTGATCAATATGGTAATAGTGTTTGTCTCGGTGAGCGAGAATGTTCAATTCAACGCTATCATCAAAAAGTGATTGAAGAAGCTCCAAGTTCTTTTATTACCGAGGAAATACGGCAGAAAATGTATAAAGAAACCATAGCTTTATCTAGTAAAGTAGGTTATTACTCTGCCGGTACAGTTGAATTTATAGTTGATTTAGATAAGAATTTTTATTTTCTTGAAATGAATACTAGACTACAAGTTGAGCATCCAGTAACTGAGCTGATAACTGGTATTGATATAGTAGAAGAGATGATAAAAATAGCGGCTGGTGAAAAATTATCATTTTCTCAAGAAGATATAAAATTAAAGGGGCATGCATTTGAATCGAGAATTTATGCAGAAAACCCAAGGCGTGGATTTTTGCCATCTAGTGGTAGAATTACTGAATATTCAGAACCACCAAAAAATGCTAATATTCGTGTGGATACTGGTTTAGGGCTTGGAGGAGAAGTCAGTATGTTTTATGATCCAATGATTGCCAAACTTTGTACTTATGGAGAAACTAGAAAGCAAGCTATTGAAGTTATGCGTTCTGCTTTAAGTTCTTACATAATACAAGGCATTTCTCATAATATTAGTTTTTTGGAAGCGGTAATATCACATCCTCGTTTTATAGCAGGTGATATAAATACTGCGTTTATTGAAGAAGAATATCCAGATGGATTTTCTGGGGCAAGTTTAACTTCTGAAATTACTAAAATATTCCTCGCTACAGCCATTTTTGTTTATATTACCGAGCAAAAACGTGCCTCACTAATTTCTGGTCAAATAATCGATCAAACTAATAAAATTGGCACTAGATGGGTTGTATCAATTGATGATAAACTATTTCCAGTTTTAATTACACCAGTAGATTATGGTTATAATATAAGACAAGAAAATGATAGAATATACATACGTAGTAATTGGAACTTAGGTAGTAGACTCTTTTCATGTATTGTAAATGGTAGAAAAGCTAATGTAAAAATTGATAACATTTTAACAGGTTATATGTTATCACATTCAGGCATCACTGTTAAAGCTTATGTACGTTCTCCAAGAATGTCGGAACTAGAAGCGTTGATGATTACCAAAAATATTCAAGAAGAACAAACAGAGTTGCAAGCTCCGCTTGCAGGACAAATTATTACAATTAGAGTTCAAGAAGGTAGTGAGGTAATTGTTGGTCAAGAAATTATGGTTTTAACTGCTATGAAAATGGAAAACATACTTGTTGCTGAGCGTAATGGAAAAATTGCTAAAATACTAGTTAATGAGAAGGAACAGGTGGTTAGTGGTCAGGTGTTACTAGAGTTTGCTTAGGTTAAAAATGTTGAATCACTTTTATCAAAATCTTAGGAAATATTGTGATAGCGGTAAATTACTATTTGTTCTAATAATTGTAGCCGTCATATTGGCTTGCTCAACTTATTATGTGATTTCAATTGAACCAAAGTCTCTTGGTCCAGATCCAAGTAGAGTTATCGGTCTGATATTGGTAGATCTTACTATATTCTTACTTTTAGGCATTTTATTAGCTCGTAAATTTTTACGAGATTTTGTTGATAAAGGAAAGAGCGATGGCTCTTCAAAGTTACAAAATCGTATCATCATTGCTTTTAGTTTGGTTGCTACAATTCCAACTATTATTGTTTCAGTATTTTCAGCATATTTTTTTAATTTTGGTATTCAATCGTGGTTCGATAAAAAGATTTCTGCTGTGCTTGATCAATCGATAATAGTAGCAGAATCTTATATCAATGAACATAAACTACAATTGCGAGAAACGGCGTTATCTGTCGCTTATGATTTAAATGAAATGTATTATGACTTAATCCATAACCCCATTTTATTTAATGATACATTAAATTCTGAAGCTGAGATGCGTTCTCTTGACGAAGTTATAGTTTTACATAAGCCTACTAATACTGTTATTGCTAACACCTTTTTAAGTTTTGCAATTTCATTTGCTACTATTCCATCTCATTTAATGAAAAAAGCCGAAATAGGAGAGATTGTTGAGATAAAATCTGATCCAGCAAAGATTCGCATGCTTATAAAACTTAAGGAGCAGAATGATGTATATTTGTTGGTAGGTAGATTGATTGATGCTAAAATTACCGATCATATTAATAAAACTAATGGAGCAGCTGAAGAGTATTATCGTCTTAAAAAGCATATATCCAGTATGCAAATCAAGTTCTCTATAGTATTTATTTTTATTGCTTTATTATTACTATTAGCTGCAATAAGTTGGGGAATGATCTTTGCTATAAAAATAGTAACTCCTATTCGGAAATTAGTAATTGCTGCTGAAAAAGTTAAAGACGGTGACTTAACTATCCAAGTGCCAGAAGATGTTATTAATAAAGATGAAATAAGCGTTTTATCTTCAGTTTTTAATAGGATGGTTAAACAGATTGATCTTCAACAAAGAGATTTAGTTATAGCTCAGCGTGCACTTGCTTGGTCTGATGTTGCAAGGAAAGTAGCTCATGAGATCAAGAACCCTTTGACTCCCATTCACCTTGCCTCCGAAAGATTGTTTAGAAAATTCGGCAATCAAGTTGAGGATAAAGCAGAATTTAACAAATACATAAATATGATAGTACGTCACACTGAAGATATTAAGAAGATTGTCTCTGAATTTGTTAATTTTGCAAGATTACCAGCCCCTGTATTTACGGATTGTGATCTAATAATTCTGATAAAAAATATGGTTGAATCCCGAAAATTGATTAATGATAAAATATTATATAAATTTATCACAACTGATCAGCATATAGATTTTATTTGTGACACAACTCAAATTAATCAAATTATGGTTAATTTATTAAAGAATGCTGAAGAATCTATAGGGATTACTAAGTTGCAACAAGGGGTTATTACTGTTTCTATAACTAAATCTGACCATCAGATTATTATTACAGTAGATGACAATGGGGTAGGTTTCCAAGCAAATTTAATTGATAGAGCTACAGAACCTTATATAACAACTAGATCTAAGGGAACTGGTCTAGGGCTGGCTATTATCAAAAAAATAGCACAAGATCATTGTGCAACATTAGAGTTAGCAAATAGGGTAGAAGGTGGTGCCATTATCAATATAACGTTCAACCTTGATGAATTAAAATTAAAGGTTAATAATTCGAAGCAGAATATTTTATAATATAACTAACTCATTAATATTTTAAGAGCTATAGTCAATTGAGGGGAAGTTGGTGACGTCGTTGCTCAATGCTCGCCTAGCACCAAATCCTCCTGAATTGAATTGACTATACTTTAGCAATCCCAAAAAGTGTCCAAAAATGGATTGCTTCTTGGCTTATGCCTTATCGCAATGACGTTTTGTACTTCAGTTTTTTTTCCATGAATACTCACTAAAAAATTACCTTTACAGTGTGTACGTAAAGTAGTACTTTTAGTATTTATATTCTATGAGACATATACTATGTTTATTTATTCAGCAACTACCGCAAGATCAAAATTATTTAAACTAATTGATGAAACTCACAAAACTCATGAACCCATATATATAAAAGGAAAACGTAATAATGCTGTGATATTATCGGAAGAAGATTATGCTTCTATGCAAGAAACTTTATATTTGTTATCAATTCCTAATATGAGAGAGTCTATTTTACAAGCTAGTAAAGAGTCTATAGAAGAATGCAAAGATTATACTGAAGTAGAATGGTAGATTCTAGTACAATATAAGGTAGTGTTATCTAAAGCTGCCCAAAAAGATATTGCAAAATTAAAAGCGGCTAATTTAGAAGATAAAGCAAAGAAACTATGCAAAATACTAAGTGTTAATCCTTTGCAAATATCCCCGCCTTATAAAAAATTGCTGGGAGACCTAGTAAATAAATATTCGAGAAGAATTAATAGACGCTAGGAGTCTGCCTGCGATAACGAAAGTAATTCTATATTTGGCTCTTTTTGGCTGCGAATAAACATGATTTTCTTGAAATAGGTACACTATTGCTGCAAAAATCATATATATTCTCGCCGAAAAATAGCTCAAAATATAATTAATTAGTTATCGCAGGCAGACTCCTAGCATTCAAAGATTTGAATTTACAATAGAATTATTTTGGAAATTATTAAGGGCGATTCTTGAGAGCAAAGGAGTAGAAGTACAATATCCTAAAGATGTTTTAAGAGAGGCTTTTAAAGGACGTCTGATTGATCACGAACAGGAATAGCTAAAAATGCTTCTAGATAGAAATATCACTTCGTACACTTATGATCAGCAGCTAGCAGATAAAATTTATAATAATATTAAATCCTACATTCCCATATTAAGAAGTACATTTGATAGTCTGAACTTTCTTAAGGATTCCATCATTTGACAAAGTGCTGTAAAACTGTTAAGCTATTTTTACTATAACCATGAGCGTATGGCTAAATCCATTAGATCAAGAGCAATTTAATTACTAATACTTCAAAAATGCTGATTATTGATAATCAAAAAATATTAAATGAATTTTGTCGGCAGTTATTGGATTGTAAGACTATAAGTGTTGATACTGAATTTTTGCGTAAGAATACTTATTTTGCTCAGCTTAGCATAATACAAATCATGACTAGTAGTCACAAAGTGATAATTGACACTTTATGTGATTTGGATCTTTCGCCTCTTAACGAAATATTTTTGAACGAGAAAATTCTTAAAATATTTCACGCTCCGCGAGAGGATTTTGAGATATTTTATCATTTATTTAAGAAATTGCCAAGAAATGTTTTTGACATACAAATTGCTGCTGGTATTTGTGATTTTGGTAAACATTTAAGTTATTCGGATATATGCAGTAAAATTTGCTTCGTTCATATTGATAAAACTTACCAAAGATCTGATTGGTTAAAACGCCCCATTAGTGCTAATCTGCTAGATTATGCTATTAAAGATGTTGAATATTTAGAACCGATTTATAAAATATTACAATCAATAATCCAAGATAATAATCTGCAAAATGAATATGACGAGCAAATAAAATCTTTGCTTAATATTGAAAATTATATTGTTGATACAAAAAAGGCTTGGCAAAAAGTCAGATTCCATAATCATTCAGAGTTTTTTATTAATAAAATGAAAATTATGGCAGCTTATCGGGAAGAACAAGCAAGTACCATAGATTTACCAAGGAGACATTTTATTAGTGATGAGGAATTAGTAAAGATTTGTCAACATTTACCTACCAGTAACAAAGATTTTGAAAATCTTAAACTAAATGGTCGCTACCTTAGTAAGCAAAAATATAGAACTCAATTAGCAGATCTGTGTCTTGCAATACAAGAATTAGGTGAATAAAGACACTTTATTTATATTAATTGTAAAATAACATTGCTATTTTCTCAAAGGTTGACTAAAACAGGAATCTTATATATTCTGGCTTTATTGCATGGCAATGTTTAGTATAGTTTTTTTTTTTAACCATTTCTGTCTTACTGAGTGTAGTAATTGGTTTCCTAGCAGGAAGATATTCTAAAGTTGAGAGAGATAGTATAGCTTCGTTGTTATTCTATTTTATATCTCCTATTGTTTTTTTTGCTATTCCTGCCAGTACTACTTTAACTTTATCATCATTAAGTGTTACTGTAGTTATTTTTTTTATTGCTACTTCCTTATCAATATTTTCCTACTATTTTTTTGGACGATATTGGTCTGATCATACAAGAAACATTATAGCATTATCTGCCGGTACCGCTAATGGTGGTTATTTTATGCTACCAATAGCTGCTGCTCTCTTTGCTGTGCATGTTTTAAGTATCTATATGATGGCAGTTATAGGGGTAAATATTTTTGAATGCTCTGTAGGATTTTATATTTGTGCCAGAAGTTTTGCCAATAGTAGTGAAAGTATCTTGAAAGTTGTAAAGCTACCAATTTTAAATGGTTTTTTACTTGGTTGTTTATTTAGTTTCGCTGGCTTTACTTTACCTGATTTTTTAGATGATTTTGTATATAATATGCGAGGGTCATTTTCTATACTTGGTATGGTTATGGTTGGTTCAGCTCTTTCAACTTTGCAAAAATTTGAAACAGACATAAAGTTTACTGTTGCCACTTTTATGGCAAAATTTCTATTTTATCCAATAGGAATTAACTTATTTATCCTTTTAGATAAATTTGTTTTAGGATGGTATGATGAAAATTATTACAACGCTTTTAGGCTTCTTGCCACTGCCCCTATGGCAGCCAATCTGATTGTTATAGCAAGTCTACAAAAATTCCATCCAGAAAAAGTTGCTACTACAGTATTTCTTTCCCTAATTTTTAGTGTAATATATATACCATTTATGGTAAGTATATTTTTAAGCGATTTGAATTAATTATTTAGAATAGATGATACAAAAATTCATCCAAGTTGGACCTTATATTAATTGGTTTGGCTCACAATATATCCCATCTCATAAGCTGGCTTATCTTGAATTTGGCAACCCTAATAATAAAAATGTCATAGTATGTGCCCATGGCTTGACTAGAAATGCTCATGATTTTGATAAAATTGCTATGGCATTAAGTGATAAATTTCGAGTAATTGCTATAGATTATCCAGGGCGTGGAAATAGTGATGCTTTTAAAAAGAAAGAGCATTATAACTATCCAGTATATATAAAAGATACAGTACTTTTTCTAAGGAAGTTAGGTATTAAGAACTGTATTTGGCTTGGTAGTTCCATGGGCGGAATAATTGGTATGGTTCTAGCTAGTCGATATAACAAACTTATCAAAGCCATGATTATCAATGATATAGGTCCGTTTATTCCGTCATCCCCTTTAGTTAAAATTGGTCTATATGCAGGTCAAGTACCCTTATTTGTTGATTTAGCTAGTGCCAAGCAACATTTAAAGCTAATATATAGCCAATTTGGTATTAGTAGTGAGGAAGATTGGGATTATCTTACCAAATATAGTTTTATAAAGACTCAAGATGGAAAATATAAAATGAATTATGATCCTAACATAGTACATGGTATGAGTGCTAATACGAGTAAGCAAAAAAATGTTGATATGTGGGCTATATGGAATAAAATTATTTGTAAATTATTGGTTATCCATGGAGCTAAGTCTGATATTTTACAACAATCTACTATTGAACAAATGAAAAAAAATAAAGAGCTGGAACTTTTTGTTGTTGATTATGCTGGTCATGTACCTTCGTTAATGACTAGTGATCAAATTAACTATATAAAATTCTGGTTAGATGGCTTGGCTAGATAATTTTTGACAAGGATATTAATTATGACTATTTCTACTAAAGTACTTATTATAGGTTCAGGTCCTGCTGGCTTAAGTGCGGCAATCTATACAGCTAGGGCAGCACTAAATCCGATATTATTACATGGTATGCAGCCAGGCGGGCAGCTAACCATTACGACAGATGTTGAAAATTATCCAGGTTTTGCTGATCCGGTGCAAGGTCCTTGGTTAATGGAGCAAATGACTCAGCAGGCAAAAAATGTTGGGGCAGAAATTATCTATGATTATGTAGAAAAAGTAGATTTATCAAAAAAACCCTTAGTGGTGACCACTGGATCTGGTATAATTTACTGGGCGGATAGTCTTATAATATGTACCGGGGCGGAAGCAAAATGGCTTAATATTCCTTCCGAAGGACAATTCAAAGGATATGGGGTCTCAGCTTGTGCCACTTGCGATGGTTTCTTTTTCAAAAATCAGCACGTATTAGTTATTGGTGGAGGTAATAGTGCTGTTGAAGAGGCATTATATTTAACCAATCATGCCTGTCAGGTAACTATTGTGCATCGCGGGGATAGTTTTAGAGCCGAGAAAATTTTACAAGATAGATTATTTAAAAATCCTAAAATATCTGTCGTTTGGAATCATAGACTGATTGAAGTTATCGGTACTGATAATCCTAAATCAGTTACCTCAGCTAGACTAGAAAATACCCAAACAGGTGAGGTTCGCTCAATTGACTGTACTGGTATATTCATAGCGATTGGGCATATGCCAAATACTAGTTTGTTCAAAGGACAACTAGATATAGATAGTGATAATTATATTATTACTAAACCAAATTCAACGGAAACTAGTATTAAAGGTGTTTTTGCCGCTGGAGATGTACAAGATAAAATTTTTAGACAAGCAGTTACTGCTGCTGGTACTGGATGTATGGCAGCTTTAGAAGCAGAAAAGTTTTTAAACCGTTAGGTCTGTGAATATCTCTCTTTAATGGATGATTTCTTCGTTGTTTTCGTCCTCGAATCCTCACGTACACTAGAGTATGCTGCGGTTCTGTGGGCGAAAACGCCTATAAATCTTCACATTAAAGAGAAATATTCACAGACCTATATCTAAGAAAAATTTATGGCTCGTAGTAAAGCGATTGATAGAACAAATAAGTTAAATGGCTCAAATGAGTCAGGTATAGTCATGCCTGTTGCTCGAACTTTACCGGAAAACGTTCAAGCTGAGCAAATGTTAATAGGAGCGATTTTAGTTAACCATGATTACTACAATATTGTTTCAGAATTTCTAAGACCCAATCATTTTTTTCAGCCACTACATCAAAAAATCTATAATTCTATTGAAGTTATTACCGAAAAAGGCTTAATCGCTACTCCAGTAACGCTTAGAAGCATGTTAGAAAAAGATGAATTATTTCAGCAATTAGGCGGCAGTGACTATTTAAATAAATTAGTCACTCTGTCAATGATGGTAATTAATCCTCTAGATTACGGAAAAATAATCTATGATTTGGCAGTAAGGCGTAATTTAATTCAGATAGGGGAAGAGGTAGTTAATAATGCTTATGATTCTTCTTTAGAATATGATTCAAGTCAGCAAATAGAACATGCAGAAGGTAAGCTTTATAACCTTGCTAGTGAAGGAGTGAATGATAAGAGCTTTGTTAAAATTGGGCTATCTCTCTCAGAATCTCTAGCTAGTATTAACAGAGCCATGAAGAATTCTAATCATGTAATAGGTATTTCTACCGGCTTAATTGATTTAGATGAAAAATTATCAGGTTTTCATAACTCAGATTTAGTTATTATTGCTGGGCGTCCATCAATGGGGAAAACAGCTTTTGCTATAAATCTTGCAGTAAATAGTTGTAAAGTTCTACAGCAAAAAAATAATGAACAAGAAACAGAAAGTCAAGCAGTAGGATTCTTCTCTCTTGAAATGTCATCTGAGCAACTTACTACTCGTCTTCTATCAATGCATACTGAAATTAATTCATCTGCCCTTCGGTCAGGTCATGTGACGGAAGAGAATTATAATCGATTACGCAGAGAAGTTACAACTCTTTCTG
This sequence comes from Rickettsia endosymbiont of Labidopullus appendiculatus, assembly GCA_020881075.1. Lineage (GTDB taxonomy): Bacteria > Pseudomonadota > Alphaproteobacteria > Rickettsiales > Rickettsiaceae > Tisiphia. Next base: position 13,042 of record JAJIYQ010000055.1, on the reverse strand, counting down.
ACTTACCATTTTTTATTGATGATACACCGGCTTTATCTATTGCTGCCATTCGTACTAGGGCTAGAAAAATGAAGCGTAAGCATAATCTTGGTATATTATTTATAGATTATCTGCAGTTAATTAGAGGAATAAACAAATCAGAGAATAGGGTAAATGAAATTTCAGAAATTACTCAAGGGTTAAAAGCGATAGCCAAGGAATTAAATATTCCTGTAATTGCTTTATCACAATTATCTAGAGCTGTCGAACTTAGAGAAGATAAAAAGCCGATGTTGTCGGACTTACGGGAATCTGGGTCTATTGAACAAGATTCTGATATAGTAATGTTTATCTATAGGGAAGAATATTACTTGACCCGTAAAGAACCTTCGGCGGGTGATGCAAAACACGCAGAGTGGTTAAGTAAGTTAAATCAGGTATATAATGTTGCCGATATTATAATAGCAAAACACCGTAATGGTCCTGTTGGCAATGTTCAGCTTCACTATGATAGCCAGCATTCAAAATTTGGTAATTTACAAAAAAAACTACTTGGGAAATAAAGAGCTAAAAATCTTTGATGTTAGTACTGGGACTAGGCTGTGAACAAAATTCAAAGTATAAAATGTCATTGCGAGGAGCCGCTTTTACTGTTCTTCTGCCCATAAATCCATATTATATTTTTTACAATACTTGAACATAGATACAGTATTAGGGTGATTTATCCCAAATTCTTTTACTTGCTGCTTACCAAAAAATTTATAATTAGATAACTCTTTTGCTTTACATGAGGCTTTAGCTCCTTGACTATACAACTCACTAACTTGTGCCACATTTTTACGATTATCTCTATATAAATAATAATATATGCTATAAGCTTTATTATAGGAACTTATAGCCTCTTTTATCTTATCTTCAGCAAATAGAATATTACCTTGCACTACATAACTAGCAGCTAAATCTGAGTCTTCCGAATAATCTGCATCTTTGGGATTCCTACGCTCATCGGTTAAAAATATGACAATAGCTTTGTTAATATGATCTGAGGCTTGCTCTAGTTTACCCAACCCTAACTCACTTCTTGCCATCTGGATATAAATATGACCAAGTATTTCAGGGAGTTCTTTTTTATGAGATTTATACAAATTATATAATTGTTTAAGTTGAGAATATGCTTTTTGGTATTTTTTAAAATAACACAACATTTCTGCTTTAAATAGATAAGGATACATAAGAAATAAATCATCAGGACTTATTCCCTTTTTAATGACTGTTTCTATCGCTTTATTATTTTGCTCTAATGCTTCACTATATTTACCTTGTATAAATAATAAAAGTGACTTAGCACTATGTATATAAGCTATGTCACTTTTATCCATTAAACCTTTATTAAACATTTGTTGCATAACTTGAATGTTGCTTTCTGCTTCTTTAACTTGTCCTAATTTAACATTATGCTGTACTAAATTATAAGATAAACTCCATTTGCAATCTTCATAACCTTTTACATTATTTAATATTTCTTGTGCTTTTATACAATAATTTATTGCTATCCTATAGTTACCATAGCTCCGATGATACAAACATATTGCACTCATATATCGTGCATATATATATTTTTCATCATCATTCATTAACCATAATTTAAACTTGTTTTGTTGTTCAATTTTATTAAACCACTGAACTTTTTTTCCTAGTTTACCATAATTATGAGTATTATAATACTGAACCATTAATTGGAGGTTAAGTTTCATAATGTTATATATATTTAAGCTATATTTTTCTGAATTTTTTAAAATTATTTCAAAATTCTCAGATATAGTTTTACTGGTTCTAAAAAGACGAGCTTTTATTAAGCTCTTTGGTATGTAATTTGTTAACTTGGTAATAATATTATCTAAATCAGTTGTATTATTACTATTTCCATTGATCTCAGCTATTTTCTGAGCAATAACATCGTGCATTTCAAAGGTAGGGTTAGTGTCATCTGAGTCAATGTTAGATATTAAAGCAAATTTAGATAATTGATAGAGATCATCATCAAGAGTATGTTGATTATCCGTAATAATTTTTAAAAGTTCTTTCGAGAAACCTTGATTATTTATTAAGGCTATTTTATTTAAAAGTTTCTTAGTACTTGGATTTAACTCATTGATAACTAATATAATGTTTAATTCAATTTTATCTGTTGATTGTTGAATTTTTTTTGTATACCCTTCTCTATTTAAACCTTGTACATTGTTTAATAATTGTACACCTTGTACTATCATGATAGGGTAACCAGCAAATTCTTTACTTAAAAATTCTGCTAATTTGGTGTTATCACTTCCTAGAATATTATTAGCCAGAGTAATCGCATCACTTTTTTCAAAGGCAGTCATTTTGACTATATTAGGTAATATCTCGCTATTTTGAGAACAAAATATAATATGTCCGTTATGTTTCCAATCAACGAACTCTTGAACTTTTTTATTTTCAGTTATCTTTAGATTATCGAATACCATCAACCATTTATCTTGATTCGACAAATAGCTCATTAGTTCTTTTCTCACTAATCTCATATCTTCTGATATTATATTAGATTTAGCGGTGCTATTAATAGCTTTTGCTAGCTTTAGCAATTCTTCATTAATATCTAAATTACAGTCAATAAACCAAATAAGTGTATAATCATCTTGATTCTCATAACAATACATTCTAGCAAGCTGTGTTTTTCCCATGCCACTAGTGCCTATAACACTTGCTTGCCGATATTTAATTAAATTATTTTTGAGCAGATTTAGTTGTTTGACGTGATTAACAAAATAACTAACTGGCATAACAAAACTAGATATCTTTTCTTGAGCAAATGAATTATGCGGCATTATTAATAATATTATCAATGTTAAATATTTATTCATTTGATTATTTTTTTTGCATTTATTTACCTTACGCATACCCACAACTGTTAAAAGTTAGAAGGTAGAACGGGTTTTAGATGGCATCATGGCAGTTTAAAAGTTACGGAAAAATAACCGGGTCATTACGAGGAGACATGAGCCAACGAATCAATCCATTTTTGGTTGCTTTTATGGATTGCTTTCACTACTATGTAGTCTCGCAATGACGTTGGAAGCTAAAATCGTCATTGCGAGTAGGTATAGCCGACTAAGCATCATTCCCGCCTAGGTGGGATAACAATAGCTGTTTTTCTACATATGCTCATCAATCACCTGAACAATACCTTGGAGATACGTCTCCATCTGGGCTGGGTTATTAATAATTGCACAACAACCTTCGAAAAAGTCAGCTGCGTAAGGCATGTGTTTAATTATCTGTAAATCATTTTTAACTTTTACTAATAAACCTGCATTGGGTTCACAAAGGTAAGCTCTTATAAAACATGCTGCCTCTCCTGGAATACCGTGGATTGCGTTCAAATATTGGGCAGATTCTAGTAATTTTTGAGCAATGCTCGTATCCTTATAGTTAAAATTGTGTGCCTTAGATAAATACCAATACCCTAATTCACAATTACCTGTTTTTTCATATAGGAACTTTAAAGTTTCCTCAGCAACATTTTTATATATATCAGGATTATAAACAGCAGCCTCCCCAAACTCATGTGAAGCTTGATCCTTCTTTCCTAAAGACAAGAGAATCTTACCTTTAGATAGAAAGAGTTCAGCTTGCTGTTTAAGGTTTCCCGTTTGACTTTTAGCGACAGTAAGAGCATCAAGCTGTATATCTGTATCTGTTGTTTTTTCTGCTATTGCTTTTAATAACTGATAATTCTCTTCAGAAGTTTGGTATAATTTTTTACAAGATTCAATACAACTCTTATAAAGCTCTAGATCACTATATTTCTTAGCTAATAAACTCAAAATTTTATTATCACTAATGCCCCTATATGCTTCTGGAGATATTGCAGCAATTTTACCACAAATTTCTTCAGCTTCTTCTTGGTTGTTTAAAGATAAAAATCCAGAAGCTAAGACCTCCAAAGTTTTTACATCATTAACGGTTTCATATACATTAATGCCTTTCTTAATAGCATTATCACAATCTGCTATAATTTGCTTCATAGTATCTGTTTTGTTTGAAGTAATAAACTCCTTTACATTTTGTAGTAGAGTTGTTTTAAGAGCCTCAGCAGCGACTTTATCAGCAGCAATTTTAGCAGCAGCTTCTTTAGCAGCAGCCTCAATGGCGGCCATCTCGGCTTCTACTTTAGTAGCATCAGGATATAGCTTCTTGACAACAGACTCATATGGAGGCAAATCTGAAAAAAGAGGAGCACTGGCTTTAGTAGGTGAACCTTGAGCGTGTAATGCCGCTAGTTGTTTAGTTTCTTCATTATTGATTTGTTCTAGTTGTACAGCTTTTTCAGCACCCAATTTAGAAAGTGCATCTGAGCATTTAGCTTCATATTCCCGTTGTACCTCCAGTCTTTTAAGCTGATATTCCCTAATAATGAGATTTGCTTGAGCTTGCTTAACTTGTTCTTCAGCTGTATTAAATTGTTGCTGTGCTTTTTGTTGATCCGGAGTTAAAGTAACAGTTGGAGATACCTGTACCTCTTCCTGTGCATTTTGCTTAGAGGCATATTGTTCAGCGAGATTCCCAGCTTCTGCAGCAAGAGTATTGCAGTTATTCTTGAGTGCATAATCAGCACTTTTAGCACTTTTATTAAATACAATTTGATCAGATATATTTTGCAATGCAGTTTGTAAACATTTATACACATCAGCAACATTTTCACTACCTTTAGGAATTGAGGATGAAGAAATTTTTGATTTAAACTCGTTAAAAGCTTTTATGTATGCATCTGCTTTGTCTTGTAAACTCTTCAAGGACTTATTTTCTTCTATACAGCGTAAGTATAACTTAAATACCTTAAGATTACTGCCCTCTTCCCGTAAATACTGCGTTTCATCATAAGCCTCTTTATATTTTTCATTTTTTAAATATGCTGCCACTTTTGTCCGAACAGTTTCTTGTAAATAGTGGTATAGTTGAAGATATTTAGGTGGTTGTTCATTGCTATCACTTTGTTCATTTTTTTTTGTTTTTGTATATTCTGCACTTAATTTTGCAGCTGATGGTTCTAGTTCCAATATAAATTTATCTGTGCTAAGCATATCTGCTGTACGCATATCTAATAAGTATTTAAGTGCATCTTCATTCTTACCTGCTCGGACAGCAATAATGGCTAGAGATTTGTTTAGATCAAAAAGAAGTGATTGATCATCCTCTATATCCTTTAGTAATGGCTTATATTCTTTCTTAAGTACTCTATAGTGCTCTTCATCAAGAGGCGTACTAATCTTCTGTATGTTGCCCTCTTCTTGGGACAATAGATCAACCTTTTTTTCTAAAAGATATTGTTGTGCTTCCTTTTGTGCTTTCTTATGTTCAGGTGATGTTTTGGTAAATATTGATAGTGGCATAATATCCTCTTATATGTTCATTTAATTAATTTAGTAACAGACTCTTGCATAACTTAATTTAATTATAAAGTAATTTTGTTGTCAAAATTAAGCAGAGAGTAGTACTAAATATTTTACTTAGTGGAAGTTCTTTGCCTAATTTTTTCTTCAAATTTCTTCCTCACAAATTAGCTATACTAAAGAACCTATAATTTAAATTAAGACAGATTTATACTTAATAATCAAGTAATATTAAATACTTTTTCTTAAAATATATACAATAATTAGTAACTTTTCTGTAATTTATGATATTTTTACAAGCTCTAGAATTCTTTAAGTATAGTCAATTCAATTCAGGAGAATTTGAGGCTAGGAGCGATGGAGCAAAGCCTATAAGTAATGGGCAAGCATTGAGCGATAACGTCACCAACTTCTTATCAATTGACGATAAAATTTCTTAATATTTCTATAGTGTATATCAAAATTTTCTTCCACTAAGCGAAAAAGCAATTAATTTTCAATATTTTTGTGAATTGCTTAATTATTCTTTAGAAAATAAAAATTATAAAAAACTACAATTTTTATTGAAAATATGATAAAGACTTAAATGTAGCTAATCCGATTAGCATTGTACCAAATTCACATACGCAATGACGGCTGAGGATTATGTACTCCTTACAATGATGTTAGGTAAAAGTTATATTAATTAGTAAACTTAAAGAGATTTTAAATGGCTTATATTATTGGTAATACAGGTAAATGGCAATATGTGATAGGCGTTGAGATACATGCCCAAATTTCTTCAAAATCCAAACTTTTCTCTGGTAGTTCTAACGAATTTGCCGCTCCTCCTAATTCACAAGTATCTTTGATTGATGCAGCAATGCCTGGAATGTTACCAATGTTAAATGAATATTGTGTTCATCAGGCAATTAAAACTGGTCTTGGACTTAATGCGAAAATTAATCTTAATTCAAGATTTGATCGTAAAAATTACTTTTATCCTGATTTACCGCAGGGTTATCAAATTTCCCAATTTTATCATCCAATTGTCCAAGATGGCTATTTGGATATAGTAACTGAACAGAGAACAACCAAAAGGATTAGAATTAATCGTTTGCATTTAGAACAAGATGCTGGTAAGTCCATTCATGATCAATCAACTCATTATAGCTTCATTGATTTAAACCGTTCTGGTGTAGGATTAATGGAGATTGTTACTGAACCAGATCTTGATTCGCCGGAAGATACAGCAGAATTTGTTCGTAAACTTAGGACTTTGTTAAGATATATAGGAAGTTGTGATGGTGATATGGAAAAAGGCTCATTACGTTGTGATGCTAATATTTCGGTTAGGCTTCCTGGGGCTCCACTTGGCACAAGGTGTGAGATCAAGAATATCAATTCGATTCGTAATATCATGCGAGCAATAGAGTTTGAAGCAAATAGGCAAGTAAATTTAATTGAAGATGGGCAGACAATAATACAGGAAACTAGATTATTTGATGGAGATACTGGCGAGACTAGAACGATGCGTCTAAAAGAAGAAGCTCATGATTATCGATATTTCCCTGACCCAGATTTATTGCCAATAGTTATATCTGAGGAACTAATAGAACAATTAGCTCAAGAGCTACCAGAATTACCGGATGCAAAAATTCAAAGATATATGACAGAGTATAGTTTAAATGCTTATGATGCTGAGGTTTTGGTAATTGATGAACAGGTGGCAGGTTATTTTGAAGCAGCAGTTAGCTTATGTAATCCAAAAATACTTGCTAATTGGATTATTAGTGAGTTATTTGGTCAGCTTAATAAAAATTCCATTAGCTTAAGTGACTGTAAAATTACCCCAAAAATGCTTGCTCAAATGGTGAAGCTAATAGAAGATGGGGTGATTTCCGGCAAAATTGCCAAAGTAGTTTTTGAAACTATGTTTGAAACTGGACAAGAACCGGAAAAAATTATTGAAGAAAAAGACTTAGTGCAAATGTCAGATAGTGGTATACTAAATGGTATAATTGACGGAATATTGTTGGAAAACCCTGACTCTGTTGATTCTTATAGAAGTGGTAAAGATAAATTATTTGGTTTTTTCGTTGGACAGGTAATGAAAAAAACTGAAGGAAAGGCAAATCCTAACCTAGTGAATGTTTTATTAAAGGAGAAATTGCAATAATTAAAATATTAGGTATTGAATCAAGTTGTGATGATACTGGCGTAGCAATAGTTACCTCAGATAAAGAGATTTTATCAAATATTGTTATTTCCCAACACCAAGAGCATAAGGCTTTTCAAGGGGTGGTGCCGGAAATCGCTGCTAGATCGCATTTGCAAAATTTAGAAAAAGCAGTTAGGTATGTTTTAGATGAAACTCATCTTGAACTATCTAATATAGATGGAATCGCAGCTACGTCTGGTCCTGGCTTAATAGGTGGGGTAATAGTTGGCTCAATGTTTGGCAGAATAGTTGCTAGCGTTTTAAAAAAGCCCTTTATTGCAGTTAACCATTTAGAGGGGCATTTACTTACTGCTAGATTAACCAATAAGGCGGAATATCCATATTTATTTCTATTAGTTTCAGGTGGGCATTGCCAATTTGTTGCAGTCCAAGCATTGGGTAAATATAAGATTTTAGGACGGACTATCGATGACTCAGTTGGAGAGTGCTTTGATAAAGTAGCTAAAATGCTGAATTTACCTTTCCCTGGAGGTGTAGAAATTGAGAAAAGAGCAAAATTTGGCAATCCATCTAAGTATGTTTTGCCAAAACCCATTATTCATCAAGCTGGCTGTGACATGTCCTTTTCAGGTTTAAAGACGGCAGTAAGCATATTAATATCTAAATTACAGCCTATAGGTGAACAAGAAATTAATGATATAGCTGCCAGTTTTCAATATGTAGTTGGAGAAATCTTGTCAGTAAAAATGCTTAATAGCTTTAAAATGTATGAGGAATTTATCAGTAAGTCGGCATTGCCACAAAAAACCTGCGTACTTGCTGGTGGAGTTGCCGCTAATGGTTATTTGAAAACTATACTTAAGCATCAAGCAGAAAAACAAGGATATGTACTTTTAGTACCACCAGCACATTTATGCACCGATAATGCGGCTATTATTGCTTATGCTGGGCTAGAACGTTTGCAAAATAATCTTACTAACTCATTTGATTTCTGTCCTAGAGCAAAATGGAGCTTAGAGGATTTATAGCTAACCTGATTAATGTTAAGCCAATTACAACGTGGGAATGGCAATGGCAATTAGAATTTCTTGGCAGAAATTAGTTGTGCTTACTATAAAACTTACTATAATAAATTCATTTAGAAAGCTTTGTAGCTAATCAGAATAAGTTTTAGATATCCTAGGAGTCTGCCTGCGATAACGAAAGTAATTCTATATTTGCCTCTTTTTGGCTGCGAATAAACATGATTTTCTTGAAATAGGTACACTATTCCTGCAAAAATCATATATATTCTCGCCGAAAAATAGCTCAAAATATAATTAATTAGTTATCGCAGGCAGGCTCCTAGGTGTCATTGCGAGGGGGCATGAGCCGACGAAGCAATCCAAACATTAATTAGAAATGGATTGCCACGACCTACTTGCGTGGTCTCGCAATGACGATTGTAAGTACATACGTTTTCTTGCAATGACGAAGATGTTATCTAGAACATTAATGGGTTAGCTTTATCTTAAGGGCGGATATTACGTAGACGTAAGGAGGGTTATGTATAGAATTAACTTTATTATTATAATCTTATCTTTCATACTCACAGGATGTTTTCCAGCAATTTTTACTGCAGCAACTAGTTCTACTATCGCAGCGGCAAAAGATCAATCAATTTCCGAAACAATTGATGACATAAAAATATCAACGAAGATCAAAGCTTCTTTTATGAAAAATAATTTCAGGGAATTATACACTAAGATTAAGGTTGAGGTAGAACAGGGTAGGGTGCTACTGACTGGAATCATAGACAAAAAAGAAGAGGCATTAAAAGCTATAGAACTTGTCTGGGATATAACAGGAGTTCGTGAAGTTATTAATGAACTGATAATAGATAAAAAAAGTGATCATTTTGACTTAGTGCAATACACTAAAGATGCTATGATTACTAGTCAGATTAAAGCTAGGACTTTTATTAAGCGAGATATAAAATGGGTAAATTACACTATTGTTACAGTTAACAATGTAGTATATATATTTGGTCTAGCAAGGTCTGAGGAGGAGTTAGAAATGGTCACTTCTATTGCTTCTCAAATCAATGGTGTAGAAAGAGTCGTTTGTCACGTTAAAATAAAGGAAGCTGAAAAGATTGATAATAAACATGATGTAAATGAAAGTGAAATTTAGATATATTCTTTTGTTGCTAGTTTATTGTATAGGACTTAGCTCTTGTTCTACTTCACCAAAGACTAGCCTATATAACAAATTATCGAAGGAAGACCCTAAAAACGTTCATTATAAGGGACATTATAAGATAGGTAAAAAATATACTATCAAAGGTAAGACTTATCAGCCTAAGGAAGATGTTAATTGCAATGAAGTAGGTATGGCATCTTGGTATGGTTTCAAGGATAATACCCATGGGAAAAAAACAGCCAATGGTGATACCTATAATAAACATATGCTAAGTGCAGCTCATCGTAGCTTGCCGCTGCCTAGTTTGGTCAAAGTTACTAACTTAAGTAATAATAAGTCCCTGATTGTGATGGTTAATGATCGTGGACCTTTTAAAAAGAACCGTATTATAGATGTTTCAGAAAAATCTGCTGAGATTTTAGGATTTAAAAGACGTGGTATAGCAAAGGTTAGAGTGCAATATATGCCTAAAGATACTAAAGAATTTTTGAATAATATTGCTTTAAGATCTAAGGAAAATTGTATTGCCAAAAAAAAAGTAGCCAATCCTAAATGTAGCGTTAATTGTCATATAAAATTAGTAAATCTAAAACATAAATTGGCAGTTAACCCTTGATAATTTTAGGATATAGTCAATTCAGGAGAATTTGGGGCTAGGAACGATGGAGCGACGCCTATAAGTAATAGGCGAGCGACGAGTGACAACGTCCCCAACTTCTCATCAATTGGCTATAGTAGTGGATTGCTTCGTCGCCAGTAAACTGGCTCACTCGCAATGACATTTGGGTAAAGCACCTCCGTCATTGCGAGCGAACGTATACTCTTCTGCTTTGAAGAATTGGCTCCACAAAACTTTGGGGTACTCGCGTACTCACGTAGCTCATCTACGCTGCGTTCGTTCCCCCCTTGTTTTACGTTCCAATTCTACAAATCATTTGAGTATATGTGAGCGTGGTAATCCAGAAAAAATAAGCAATATTACAAAAATAATGAGAACAGCTATTAGTGGATCATAAAAATCTGCTATATTTATAGTATATATAATTGAGAATATAGAGGAGTCATAGATGATTGTTCCTGGGAAATATAAACTAAATAGTACTCAATATCTCGAATCTTATAAAAAGATATTGTTGCTTAGAAGATTTGAAGAAAAATGTGGACAATTATACGGTATGGGTCTAATAGGTGGGTTTTGTCACTTATATATTGGACAAGAAGCGATAATTACTGGTATAGATTTAGTAAAACAGGCGGGTGATAGTACTATTACCAGTTATAGGGATCATGCTCATATTATTTCAGCCGGAACTGAAGCAAAATATGTGTTAGCAGAGCTAATGGGTAAGGAAACTGGTTGCTCGAAAGGCAAGGGTGGTTCAATGCATATGTTTGACGTACAAAACAAATTTTACGGTGGGCATGGCATTGTAGGAGCTCAGGTGCCGATAGGTACTGGTCTTGCTTTTGCTGAAAAATATCGAAATACTGATAATGTGTGTTTTACCTTTTTAGGAGATGGGGCAGTTAACCAGGGGCAAGTATATGAAGCTTTTAATATCGCGGCATTATGGCATTTACCGATAATTTATATTATTGAAAATAATCAATATTCAATGGGTACCTCAGTAGCCCGTTCAACCTTTATGACTGACCTTTACAAGAAAGGGGAGTCGTGTGGTATTACCGGCTTTAAAGTAAATGCTATGTCATTAGAATCGGTTTATGATTATGCTCGGCAAGCTGCAGAGTTTACAAGAAATGGTGGCGGACCAATAATATTAGAAATGGATTGTTATCGTTATCGAGGACACTCAATGTCTGATCCAGCCAAATATCGTAGTAAGGAAGAAGTTGATATCTATAAAGAACAAGATCCCTTATCGCAAGTGAAGGATATAATCCTGGATAACAAATATGCTAGTGAGCAGCAGTTGAAAGAAATTGACAAAGAGGTCAAAGATATTATTGCAGAAGCAGTTGAATTCTCAGAAAGCTCAGACTTACCGGATGAGAAAGAGCTATATACTAATATTTATGTTGTGAATGAGTAGGAAAATGTTACAAATGACAATACGGGATGCTTTGCGTCAGGCAATGCAGAAAGAAATGGAGAAGGATGCTAGTATCTTTATTATGGGAGAGGAAGTTGCCGAGTATCAAGGAGCATATAAAGTAACCCAAGGATTGTTAGAGCAATTCGGGGCAAAAAGAGTAATTGATACACCAATAACAGAACATGGCTTTGCTGGGGTGGCTATTGGTGCAGCTTTTTCGGGGTTGCGTCCAATTGTTGAATTTATGACATTTAATTTTGCTATGCAAGCAATGGATCAAATAGTTAATTCTGCAGCTAAGACTCATTATATGTCTGGTGGAATTATTAAATGTCCAATAGTATTTCGTGGACCAAATGGAGCAGCAAGTCGAGTTGCTGCACAACATAGTCAAAATTATACAGCTTGTTATAGTCATATTCCTGGGTTAAAAGTAGTAGCTCCCTATAGTGCAGAAGATCACAAAGGGTTGTTAATGACGGCTATTCGCGATGATAACCCAGTAATTTTTCTAGAGAATGAAATTCTCTATGGGCATAGTTTTGAAGTTCCAGAAATAATCGAGCCTATTCCTTTTGGGCAAGCTAAGAAACTTATTGAAGGTGATGATGTTACCATAGTAACATTTTCCTTACAAGTTAAGTTGGCTTTAGATGCGGCAAATAGTTTGCAGGATAATGGCATTAACTGTGAGGTGATTGACCTTAGAACAATCAAGCCTTTGGATATAGAAACTATATTACAGTCAGTCAAAAAGACTAATCGATTGGTTATTATAGAAGAAGGCTGGTTTTTTGCCGGGGTTGGGGCAACTATAGCTAGCATGGTGATGAGTCAAGCATTTGATTATCTAGATGCTCCTATAGAAATTATTTCGGGTAAGGATGTTCCCTTACCATATGCTGTTAATTTAGAGAAATTAGCCTTACCAACTATTGAGGATGTTATTAATGCTGTGAAGAAAGTATGTTATGTTCAGTAGACTTCTTGCATAACTCTACTTCTGCTGGTAATTTGTGCGTGATACCGGTACTCTACTCCCCACGTACACTTAAGTATGCTGCGGTTCGAGGTGAAGTGTCTCCTACAAATTCCTAGGAGTCTGCCTGCGATAACGAAAGTAATTCTATATTTGGCTATTTTTCGGCGAGAATATATATGATTTTCTTGAAATAGGTACACTATTCCTGCAAAAATCATATATATTCTCGCCGAAAAATAGCTCAAAATATAAT
>JAJIYQ010000054.1 GCA_020881075.1 Rickettsia endosymbiont of Labidopullus appendiculatus | reverse complement strand
TAATATTGTTGAGAAAAACAAAAATCCGGTATTGCATGCTGAAATTGTAGCGATAAATCAATCTTGTCAGATTCTATCTAGTAAAAATTTATCAGATTGTGATATGTATGTTACTTTAGAGCCATGCGTTATGTGTTCTGGGGCAATATCTTTCGCTAGAATAGGTAGATTATTTTATGCAGCAAATGATCCAAAACAGGGAGCAATTGAAAATGGTGGACGTTTCTTTAATAGCAAATCTTGTTTTTACCGTCCTGAAATATATAGTGGCTTTTCAGCAAAAATTTCTGAAAATCTAATCAAGGAATTTTTTTACAAAGTAAGATATCAAAAATGTACTAAAATCGAAGAATGGTGCACCCTAAAGGATTCGAACCTTTGACCTACGGATTAGAAATCCGTTGCTCTATCCAGCTGAGCTAAGGGTGCATATACTCGCATGCTTTCAAGACCTACTTATAATTGAATTTAAGCAGACGCTAGCTACCATAAAGCATGTGATTCCATGATAAATGAAAAAGAAATTCAAACACGCAAAATAGTATATACAAAGCTGTTTGTCTTATATCAGCTAAAAGCATTTTTTTCAAGTGAAAAATAATAACTTTTCTCTACATAACGCTTATTGATAATGCAAGTAATAGGATAAGTGATTAGGAAGTATGAAGTTTAAATTAGATTTTTTAATGGAATAGCTACTTATCTTCCAGATGGAGAGGAGCAAAAATTATATAAAAAAAAGAGACCTGGCTAAAATATCACATGAAATTAAGGGGGTATTAACCATTAAAACCATATCCCATGCGAGTAGAGTATTGAATATTGTTTTTATTAACAAAAAATAAATATATTTTAATAAAAAATTAGTTGACTATTTAATGTAGGTTATATTTAATTAAAATTATAACTACTTTGAACAAAACTTGAACATGGTGAAAACGCAATATATGGCTGATGATTCTGACGACGACAAAGACGATAAAAATAATAAAGGGCAGAAAGATACAGCTTATTTAGCTCAGTTTGATAATATTGTTAATGATATCAAGTCACAGATTCGTACTACTAATCCAGCTGAATTGGCAAGGCTTAATGCTTCCATAACAAGTTTGTTGAGTAGTAATCTTCCACCAGAGACATTAGCCAAACTACAAAATTTACAAGCGGTCGTTAGAGAAAGAGAAGAGCGAGCTGAACAAGTTATATTTTCACAACAATTAGAAGAAGAAAGAAAGGCTGAAGCCGACAGGCTGGCATCTTTATTAGAGAGGGAAGTAAAAGAAGCTGTAAAACTTGAGCGTTTTCACCAGGAAACTGCAAGGTTGGAAGAACAACATAAAGAATTTACAAAAGATGCAGATGAATATTTATCTGCAATGAAAGACGAGAATGCTAAATTAGATGATGTAATTAAAGATGGAAAGATAGATAGCAAAAAACTAGAGGCACTAGTAAAAACCGATGATCAGATTAAAAAACAACAAGAAGAATATAAAAAATTACTTAAACACCGTGATGAAGTACACAAACATTATGAAGAAGTAAATGCTCATCATGATGGATTGCTAAAAGAAAGAACAAGGTTAGGTAATGAGCTTACTGTCAAGGAAAAGACAGAAAAACCCCAATCACCAACTATAGTTAATACAAAAGAACTAATAAAGCATCAGGATAAAAAAATCAAGGCATTTGAACCTGTTTTGGCAAAAGCTACGAAGCAGAAAGCTGAAGTAGATGAAAAAAAGGTAGGACTAATTGCCCGAGCTGAATCTAGAAAAGAAAAATTTAAAGAAATAAATAGCTTTATTGAAAAAGGTGAAAAAGAAGAACATGCTAACTATGAAAAAAATAAAAAAACTCTCTCATTATTAAAGAAACAACATAATATAATTCATCCAAAAGCAAAGGATGAAGACGTTGTACAGCATGATCAATCCTTAGATGAGTCTAAAAAAATATACGAAGAAGATAATAAATTATCACCTGAGCATGTTGTTGATCCTTCAGCCTCTAAGTCTCAAGAGCAAACCAAGAAACAAACAACCACTAATTCTGATAAAATTTCTAAAGAAGAAATAGTTGACATAGTAAGTCGTTTAAAAAAAGGGTTTAACAACCAGAAACACATTGAAACGCGACCACTTTCTAATAAATATAATAACCACAATAAAGGTCAAGGAAGATAAATAAAATAATGTAATATATTATGTCAAAATTAAATCAACATCGTTATCTTGATCAAAAGGAAGAGATTTTATACACAGCAAATAATTTATATGATTATTCTATAGATAAACTAGCGGGGGTGGAATCATTAAGGCAAACTAAAGGATGTAGTCAGAAAACATTAATGGAAGGATATGAAATTATCGAGAGTTATTTTAAGGAAGCTTTACTTTTTGGTGAAGGTGGTTCTGCTTATCCACTTGCTTATCTTCATTTCAATGGATATGGAGTAAAAAAAGATCTACATCAGGCAAAATTATACGTAGCTATTGGAGCAAAGTTTGAAGATGAAAATTGTATTAAATTAATGAGAGGTGAAGATCCTAAGATTTTAGGTAATACTTCAGGTACCAATATGGGTAAATGGCTTAAATATAATTATGCAGATGTTACTTCGGAAGCAACAAACTGGGTTAAAGCTATCCAATTCATTACCAGAAAATGTCATGACAAGGATGCAGAAATAACTTCAGCAGATGTAGTTTGGGCTCAAGCACAATTAGAGTATCATTGTAAAGAACCGCTTGCAGCTCAAGCACAAGAGGATCCTTGTAAAGAACCTCAGTCATTATATCCAATACTTCCCCATAATGAAGCATCTAGTTCTCGTTTTGCGTCTTATCCACTTGAACAAGTAGATGAAACGCAAGTAACTGGTAGGGATGCTGAGGGTTCTAGCTGTTGTGTAGTTATGTAGAGTTTAGAAATGTTATTGTGAGGAGGCATGAGCAGGCGAAGCAATCCATTTTTATGGATTGCCACGCTCACGTATGTTCGCTCGCAATGACGGAGTAATATTGCTTTGTCGACCTACGGTCTTCCTCGCAATGACAAAATAAAAATTATGTTTAATAAAATAACCATTGGAGAAATATGAACTATACGAAGCCAACAACAGCATTGAGTCAATTATGAGTACAATAGTTCAAGAAAACACTAGAATTATCCCTGATCGCCAGACCAGCCTTACAAGAGAACAAAAGGAAGCTGTTGGTTTACTGTCAATTGGAACATTCTTAGAATATTTTGATCTATTGCTATATGTCCATATGGCAGGGATTCTTAATGAGTTATTTTTTGAACCGTCTGATCCTCAGACAACCTCTTTAATGATGTCTTTTGCTTTTTGTTCTACTTATGTTTTCCGACCTGTTGGGGCAGTAATATTTGGTTGGTTGGGTGATAATATCGGGCGTAAGTCAACAGTGATCATCACAACCTTTATGATGGCTGCCTCATGTCTGGTGATGGCTAATCTACCTACTTACGCTCAAATAGGAGCTATGGCAGCTTGGATAGTAACCATCTGCCGTGCCGTTCAAGGTATATCTTCTATGGGAGAGGTTACAGGGGCAGAGCTTTATTTAACGGAAACGCTTAAGCCACCAATGCAATATGCAAGTGTGGGATCATTATCAGCTTTTGCTGCCTTAGGGGGTATAGCTGCTTTAGGCATTGCCTCACTTGTTACTTTACATGATTTCAACTGGCGTCTGGCATTTTGGCTTGGTGCAGTAGTAGCAGTGATTGGTTCTGTAGCTAGAACAACTTTGCGAGAAACACCAGAATTTGCTGATGCCAAACGTCGAATCAAAAAAGTTTTTGAAAAAGCCAATATCGATACAGCTAGCTTAACAAAGCATCCAATATTGCAAGAAAAAGTTAATAAGAAAACCATCATATCTTTCTTTTTATTGCAATGTTTTGGACCGATAAGTTTTTATTTTATTTATATATATTGTGGTAATATTTTAAAAAACAACTTTGGTTATACCATGGCTGAGGTTATTCATCATAATTTTATTGTCTGTCTAATGGAGTTCGTAACCATATTAATATTATCTTATTTAAGTTTAAAAATACACCCATTATTAACAATGAAAATTATACTGATCATATGTTCTATTTTTATCATATTTTGCCCATATTTATTGAATCATGTTAATGCTCCTCATCAATTATTTTTGATGCAATTCATTATACTTTTATGTGAATGCTTAGCTCCCGTTCTTCCCATTTGTTATAAAAGCTTCCCAATATTTAAACGTTTTACCTGTACCAGCATGACATTTGCTATATCTCGGGCTTTAATGTTTGTTGTTACCTCTTTTGGTTTTGTCTACCTTTATGACCATTTTGGTCATTGGGGATTATGGTTTATTATGCTTCCTGCAATTATATCTTTTGTATACGGATTCTTTCATTTTGAAAAGTTGGCAAAAGAATGTGGCGATTTACCTATTGCTTTTATAGACACGGCTATTTATTCCGAAAAAAACAATTATTCGAGTCAATTATGAGTGAATTAGTTCAAGAAAATACCAGAATTATCCCTAATCGCCAGACCAGCCTTACAAAAGAACAAAAAGAAGCTGTTGGTTTACTATCAATAGGAACATTGCTTGAATATTTTGACTTAATGCTCTACATTCATATGGCAGTATTGTTGAATGAGTTATTTTTTCCAAAAACTGATCCGCACACTGCTACTCTGCTGTCGGCTTTTGCTTTCTGTGCTACTTTTGTTTTTCGACCAATTGGGGCTTTGCTATTTGGTTGGATGGGCGATAAAGTAGGTCGTAAAGCTACGCTAGTTGTCACAACTTTCATGATGGCATGCTCTTGTTTGGTGATGTTTATTTTGCCTACTTATGCCCAAATTGGCATTACCGCTTCGGTATTAATCACTATTTGTCGGATATTTCAAGGTATATCATCCTTGGGAGAAGTAATAGGGGCAGAATTATATTTAACGGAAATGACTAAACCACCTTTACAATACCCTGTTGTTGGTGTCATTTCAATATTTGCTGATCTAGGTGGAGTATTTGCTATAGGTATCGCAGCACTGATTACTGCATATAACTTTAATTGGCGATATGCTTTTTTATTTGGTGTAGTGATTGCCTTGAGCTATAGCAAGAACGCGACTGAGAGAAACACCAGAATTTGCTGATGCAACCAGAAGGCTAGTAAATAAACTTAAAACTTTTGGTCTAGAAAAAAAAGATATTACTAATCAAGAAATGTTAAATGAAAAAATTAATATAAAAACTATATTGGCTTATTTGTCAATTGAATCAACTGGACCAATTTGGTTTTATTTCGTATATATGCATTGTGCTACTATACTAAAAATCACCTTCAATTATAGTGCTGAACAAATTATTAGCCACAATTTCATTGTTGTAGTAGCGAGATTCATTACTGCTATTCTATATGCTTATTTGAGTTATAAGATATGTCCACTAAAAATTTTAAAAATGAA
Organism: Rickettsia endosymbiont of Labidopullus appendiculatus; assembly: GCA_020881075.1. Lineage (GTDB taxonomy): Bacteria > Pseudomonadota > Alphaproteobacteria > Rickettsiales > Rickettsiaceae > Tisiphia. The sequence continues at coordinate 988 of JAJIYQ010000054.1, read as the reverse complement.
ATTAGCAATTTGTGCTAGTATTATTATATTTGTGCCATATATATTAACTAGCATCCCATCGCCTTTTTATTTATTATTATTGCAGTTTTTTCTATTGCTATTTAAAACAGGAATATTTCCAGCTGCTCCAATAATTTATAAACAATTTCCTGTATTCAAACGTTTTAGATGTGTTAGTATCTCATTCGCTGTGATACGGGCAACAATGTATATTGTTACATCTTTTGGACTAATCTATTTAATAGATTCTTTTGGTAATTGGGGCATAGTAATATTATTTGTGCCTTTCCTTGTGGCATATGGATTTGGTCTGCGTCATTTTGCAATGTTGGAGAAGTTACGCGATGCTTAGTATATTTTAAATTTGCAATTAAAATTCGTTGTTATTATGTTCTCTAGATATAGAGTTATAGCATAATTTATACAAATAATTCTCCAAATTTATATAGCCAAAATAAGTGCATACCGCTAGAAAACTCTGTGCTGTTTCACCAACTATCTTCTTAATCTTTTCAGGAGATTTTGCAGCAATAGTTTGCATATTATGAATTCGATCAAATAGTTTTATTATTAAAATATCTTTCTTATTTTGAGAATATAATATACTCATTGTCTCTGCCGCACTGATTTTTCCATAAGATTTCACCCTGGTCAAATCTACCACTTGACTAGCAATTTGTTCACCAAAACCCCTAGCAATCATGTCTTCGGTAAAAGTTGTATCCTCAATAGTATCATGCAATAAGCTAGTAATGATCATGTCAGTCCTGAAGTATTTTGGTACCTTTAATGCTGTGTGTTCGGCAACCATATATGCTACCTCTATTGGATGGGAGTAATATGGATCACCGGATTGTCGCATTTGACTGCCATGATATTTTTTGGCGTAATATATACCTTTTCTAATCTCATAAATATTGACTGGTATAGTTACTTGTTGGTTCAGCTCGGATAATTTATTGACTAACCTCTCAGAATATTTACAACT
>JAJIYQ010000053.1 GCA_020881075.1 Rickettsia endosymbiont of Labidopullus appendiculatus | reverse complement strand
TATGTTTTATATTAGGAGGTAGTACAGGGATTGTAGGGGTTTATCTTAGACGTTATTCCAATATGTCTCAAAGAGCAATAGAACAAAAATCTTACCCATCAAATGTGATATTGAATAATAAGTACAATATTCTGCGTATATCTATAATTAGTGGTTTTTCCTACATGACATATGTCATACCTTTTGTAGTGATGAATAGTTTTGTCCCTCTTATTACCTCTATATCTTTGGAAGCGATGATGAGTGTTAATACTCTTTTATTAATCGTAGATGCAGCAATGATTCCATTAATAGGGCATTTTGTTAAGAAATATTGCCCTGTGGATGTAATGATCGTAAGCACTAGCATTCTATTTATTAGCATAGTACCATTATGGTTATATATGACTGATGCTTCTGTATGGTATGTTAATTTTGTTCGTTTATGGATTATTGCCTTAGGGGTAACTTTCTTATGCCCACTAAATTATTGGCTTAATAGCTTATTTCATGGTTCAGATAAATATATGCTGGTTAGTATTGGTGATGCTTTAGGTACTTCAATATTTGGACGCTCTGCTCCTGCAGTGTGCATAGCTCTTTGGCACTTTACTGACTCTTCTATATCTATAGGAGTTTATATTGCAATGATTGCTTTAGCTACTATATGGGCGGTGAAGAGTCGGTAGCATTACTTGCTTAATATAGCTAATCCAGAAAGTGATCAAAAATGGATCGCTTCGACCATTACATGGTCTCGCAATAGACTTCTTTCGAAACTCGCTTATGCTGAGGAATTTGTAGGAGACACGGAACGCAGCACCGGAGCGTACTCAAGTGTACGTGAGGATGCGAGTACCGGATCGACGCACAAATTACCAGCAGAAGTAGAGTTTCGGAAGAAGTCTAATAACGATTGGGGTGTATATATGTCATTGCGAAAAGGCTTAAGCCGACGAAGCAATCTAAGAAAATAGTTAGAAATTGCTTCGTCGCTACTAAAGTAGCTCCTTGCAATAGACTTCTTTCATTAAGTATTACAGTTGCAAGCATGTGATATGAAGTCAAATGGGTTAACATGCTTGTTATTGAGGCAAATTTCAAAATGCAAATGCTCTCCTGTACTGTTACCACTATTACCTTGCACTCCAATATTCTGACCTTTAATAACCATATCTCCTTCTTTTACGTGTATTTTTTTTAAGTGAGCATATTTGGTAATAAATTTATCTGAATGTTTTATTTCTATCAAATTTCCATAAGCACTTTCTCGCCTTACTGTGGTAATTATTCCATCAGCAGAGGCATAAATGGGAGAGTTTTTGTGTCCTTTTAAGTCTGTTCCGCAATGGAATTTTTTTTGTTTTTTCCTAGGATGCTTACGCATGCCATAGTGACTAGTAACCTTTACATTATATTGTGGTAACATTATAGGAATAGTAGCAGTTAGTTTATCTAATTGTCCTAGCTCCTTAATATTATCAGAACTATTTTTATTACTAGCTTTTTGAACAAGTTGTAATTCTGTTTGAGATAAGAATTTATACTTATAATTTAACTTTATCAGCAAATCTTTAATCTTGGTTGATTTAATCATTGCCTGGTTATTAATTGCTTGGCTATTAATATTCTTAGCTCCAATAGTTTTAAATTTTTGTAAAAAAGCCTTGTTATATTTTTCATTATTAATAATGAGACCAAAATTTTTTGCATAAATGCAATCATTTTTACTTAGTGCAGCTAAATTATATTGTATAATTAAAGTGCCGTGATTTAGTTTGTAATCTTTTTGTAATTGCTGTGCCGTGACGTTTAAAAATGTCTTATTGACAGGTGAGGTACTACATCCTTGTAGGAATAGTATTATAGTTAATAATATACAGGACTTAAGCATTTATATCCTTATAAGATTTGTTTACATAACCTAAGAAACGATTGCTTTTTATACCAAAGATAAACAGGTATTCCGCTTAATACAAATGAGATAGCTTTTATTGTAATATTTAATGGTGTTTCATAAATAATCCATAGGCAAAAGGTCATTGATCCTAGGGCAATTAACCATTGAGATGTTGAAGATTTTTCTGATTCTGTTAGCAGTAATTTTAAAAAAGCTACGCTACAGGCTAGATATACAAATAAAAAAGAGATAACGGAAAAATCAATTATTTCGGTAATTTGTTCTGATAAATCTTCATTAGTTGTACTAATCAATAATAATAATATTCCAATACAACTTATGATTAAACTCCAAATTGGAGCACCATTTTTATTTTGTTTAGCAAAAAAAGATGGCATTAAGCCGTCTTGGGCAAGTCCCAAAGCAATTTGTCCACTGATTAGTACCCAAGCATTTAACGTTCCAATGCAAATAATTGAAGCAATCAAAGAAATAAGTAGATGCCACTGACCACCAAAAATTATTTGGGTAGCATCTACATAAGGAGCTTTAGAATGTATTAAGTCTTCTGGTGGGATTAAACCAATTATTCCAACACTATTAATGAGATATAAAATAGCAACACAAAGCGTACCTATTACTACAGCTCTTGGTATTGTTTTTGATGGGTTCATTACCGAACCAGCTTGAGCAGTTGCTGATTCTAAACCAATGAATCCCCAGAATGTTAATAATGTTACCTTACCAAGAATTTGAGAAAAAGTTAAATTAGTTATTTGCTTATCCATAACAAAATTATTACTATCAAACTGATATAATGCCGCAATTGGCACTACTATTAATGGAATAAATTTTAGAATTGCTAGTATAAACTCAGCTCGCCCTGCTACTTCCACACCTTTAAGGTTTAGCAACATAATAACAAATAACAATAATATCTGCAAAATTAAGATCACAAAACTATTATTCACCCCAATTAAAGGTGTTAAATATGTAATAGCTGAAATAACAACTACAGCCGTACTAACCCATGAGATAACCCAATAAGTCCAGCCGGTAAAAAATGCTACATCATTACCAAATGCCTTTTTTAAATAAACATGGGGTCCACCTGTTTGTGGGAATCGGTAACAAAGTATAGCAAATAACAGTGCTAAAATTATAGCACCGCAGGAGGATACTACTCCTCCAACTAAACTAAAAATACCGTATGGTGCTAAACTTGCTGGTAATATTAAAACACTGGTACCAATTTGGCTACCAATAACTAAAGCAAAAACTGACCAAAAACCGAGCTTTTGTGACATATAATCCTGTATTGTATGATAAACCCTGAACTTATTTCAGGCTGTAATAATTACAAACTGTACATAAAAAAATAAAAACTTGAAAATTGATAAATCAATTACTCAAGTTTTTGTAAACTATACACTAATAATATATTATTGAAGTAAGAATAATCGTTACACAGTGTTCTTATCATAGGTTTGTTTAGTAATAAACATTCCGTTAGTAAAAGCAATCAACTTATTTCTATTGATCATCAGTTTGTAATTTCTCAACAAGCCATTTACTAGGAGTCTGCCTGCGATAACTAATTAATTATATTTTGAGCTATTTTTCGGCGAGAATATATATGATTTTTGCAGGAATAGTGTACCTATTTCAAGAAAATCATGTTTATTCGCAGCCAAAAAGAGCCAAATATAGAAT
>JAJIYQ010000052.1 GCA_020881075.1 Rickettsia endosymbiont of Labidopullus appendiculatus | reverse complement strand
GACGAAGCCGACCTTGTTTACCTTTTAACATATCACTAAGTGACTTAAATGGACGTTTATTAGTATTTTTCACTACTTTACCACGACGACCATTATCAAATAATGCATCGACCGATTCTTGTAACATCCTTTTTTCATTTCGAATGATAATATCCGGTGCTTTTAGTTCCAATAGTCTTTTTAATCTATTATTTCTATTAATAACTCTTCTATAAAGTTCGTTAAGATCAGAAGTTGCAAATCTTCCTCCATCAAGCATAACTAATGGTCTAATTTCAGGTGGAATAATTGGCAGGACGGTCATAATCATCCATTCCGGCTTATTCTCAGATTCAAGAAAATCTTCAACTAACTTAAGTCTTTTGACAATCTTCTTCTTTTTAATTTCCGAAGATGTATTTAATAAATCGTCCTGCAATCTCTTCTTTAATTCAGGTAAATCAAGTTCTGAAAGCATCTGGTGAACTACTTCCGCCCCAATAGAAGCCGTAAAATTATCTCCTCCATACTCATCTTGTGCATTTTGCAGACCATCTTCCGATAAAAGATCACCTTTCTGTAGAGCAGATAATCCAGGATCAACGACAACATAACTTTCAAAATACAGAACTTTTTCTAGATCCTTCATAGTCATATCTAGCAATGTACTAATCCTTGATGGTAAAGATTTCAAAAACCATATATGAGCAACTGGTGCTGCTAGTTCAATATGCCCCATTCTTTCTCTACGAACTCTAGATGTAGTAACTTCAACACCACATTTCTCACAAGTAATGCCACGATATTTCATACGCTTATATTTACCACAAAGACACTCATAGTCTTTCACTGGTCCAAAAATCCTAGCACAGAATAACCCTTCTTTCTCTGGCTTAAAAGTACGATAATTTATCGTCTCAGGTTTCATCACCTCACCAAAAGACCATGAACGCACTTGATCAGGACTAGCAATATTAATCCTTATTTGATCAAATTGCTGAGTACTGCTCAATTGCCCATAGAAATTTGTCATTCCTGTTGTCATAAAGATTCTTCCTTAAAAAATTTTATCAGCAGCTAAATGCTAATCGGGTTAGGTATAAATTCTGTTATATCTATAACATATAGCAGATTTTTATGATCCACTAATAGCCATTTTCATTATTTTTACAGTATTGGTCATTTTTTGTAAGCATCCACGGTTTTCTTGCTATTTTCTTATAATAAATAAAAAATCTGCTTGCCAAACGTCATTGGAGGCATAGCCTACGAAGCAATCCATTCCTGATCATTTTTTGGATTGCCGCGTCGTCGCAAAGCAGCTCCTCGCAATAACGTCTTGTACTTTAACTTTTTTTTCTGTGAACGCTCACCATTTTTTTATCCTTTGCCTCAGTCTTATATTTTTAAATACCATACGTAAGGTGAGTTTTTAATCTGTTGTAGTATCTTCAAGCTTCACATTCAAACATAAGGATCTAAACTCTTTGATCATTACGTTAAATGACTCAGGGATACCAGATTCAAAATTATTATCACCTCGAACAATAGATTCATAAATTTTAATTCTGCCAACCACATCGTCCGATTTTACAGTTAACATTTCTTGTAACGTATAAGCAGCACCATAAGCTTGCAAGCCCCAACATTCCATCTCACCAAATCTCTGACCACCAAAATGTGATTTACCACCTAATGGTTGTTGAGTTACCAAACTATAAGGACCGATAGAACGAGCATGAATTTTATCATCAGCCAAATGGTGCAGTTTTAGGAAATATTTATAGCCAACTGTAACAGTACGATCAAAATACTCTCCTGTTCTACCATCAATTAACTTAATTTGACCGGACGGATCTTGATCTGCCATAGCTAGCATTTCTTTTACGTTCTCAACCTTTGCCCCATCAAAAACCGGAGTCGAAAAATATACCCCCTTATCGATATTATGACAAAATGCCATAATATCTTCATTGGACATTTGCTTTATATCCTTTGTCGTTGAATTCTCGCCATATACCTTCGATACAAAAGATTTAAGCTCTTCTATATCAAGATTATCGTTATGAACTTGCTTCAACATAGAAGATATTTTTTTACCAAGATTTACTGCCGCCCAACCAAGATGAGTCTCTAAAATCTGTCCTATATTCATCCGTGAAGGTAAACCAAGTGGGTTAAGAACTATATCAACTACTGTACCATCTTCTAAAAATGGCATATCTTCTTCTGGCATAATACGGGAGATCACACCCTTATTCCCATGTCTTCCTGCCATTTTATCTCCAGGTTGCAGCTTATGTTTAGTCGCAATAAATACTTTCACAACTTTAAGTGCACCTTGCGGTAAGTCATCGCCACTTTGTAATTTTTCTACTTTACTACTAAAACGCTTATTGAGCCTTTCTTTCTTTTCATCATAATGACGTTTAATTTGTTCAATTTCATTCATTACATCAGCATCTTCAACAATCAACTGCCAAAATTGTCCCTTTGATAATGATCCAAGGATTTGCTCGCTAATTAATTGACCAGGTTTTACCGATTTAGGACCACTAACAACTGTTTGTCTTGTTAGAATCTTCTCTAAACGCATAAAAACAAAATGCTCTATGACTCGAAGTTCATCATCTCTGTCTTTTGATAATTTTTCAATTTGTTGTTTTTCAATAGCTATAGCACGCTCATCTTTTTCTACTCCTCTACGAGAAAATACTCGTACCTCTACCACTGTACCAGTTATTCCAGAAGGAACACGTAAAGAAGAGTCTCGAACATCCGAAGCCTTTTCTCCAAAAATAGCTCGAAGCAATTTTTCTTCTGGAGTCATAGGTGACTCACTTTTAGGGGTAACCTTACCCACCAAAATATCACTTGGTTTTACTTCTGCACCAACATATACTATACCTACTTCGTCAAGGTGACGTAAACTTTCATCACTAACATTTGGAATATCACGAGTGATTTCTTCAGGACCAAGTCTGGTATCTCGAGCAATTATTTCAAATTCTTCAATATGAATTGAAGTATAAACATCATCTTT
>JAJIYQ010000051.1 GCA_020881075.1 Rickettsia endosymbiont of Labidopullus appendiculatus | reverse complement strand
TCTTGCAAAACTCTACTTCTGCTGGTAATTTGTACGTCGATGCGGTACTCGAATCCTCACGTACGCTTAAGTACGCTGCGGTTCTGCGTTCCGCGTCTCCTTCAAATTCCTCAGCATAAGCGAGTTTTGCAAGAGGTCTAATCCCATTTAATTATATCTCCTGTACTTTTTATTTTCTTTACCTTAGCAATTTCTTGTTTAAATTCCAATATATCCTCTTCTGATAAATGTGGTCCATTCTCAAAAAATTCATTTAATTCGCCCAACGTAAGTGCCGGCTTGTTTTGTGTTGGTACTAGCCTTGCCACTATATTTGTTCCTTTTTTTATATCAAAACTTTCTCCTTGATAATGTACTCGTCCAATAATGTCTGAAAAAGATCGCACCATATCTGTTACTGTAATGACTTTTGGCATTAATTCCTCACTCTTTAATTGTAGATAATAATATTATCATATAATTTTAAGAAATTCTTCCAATTCTGCTATAGTGGAAACATTAATCAAATTAAATTTATGGTCAGTTTTTTTCAGCATATTGGTCAAAACCTTACCTGCACCGATTTCAACTATTTGTTCTATTTCTAGATTTTCTAATTTATCTAAAGTTTGACGCCACCTCACTCTACCACAAATCTGTGAGATTAAATTTTTCTTTATCTCTATAGGATTAGTTGTTGGTTTGGCTGTAACGTTTTGTATCACCGGAACGAACGGTTTGTTAATTGTTATTTTATCTAAAGCTTGTGCCATTTTATCTTCTGCTGGCTTCATCAAACTACAATGAAAAGGACTACTTACATTTAATTTAATAGCTTTGTATCCTAAATCTTTTACAATAGACATTACCCACTGCACTGCCATAATCTCACCACTAATTACTACTTGCCCATCTATATTATCGTTAGCTATATCAAAATTAGCAACTTCTTTAGCGATCTCTTCAAGCTTTTCTAGAGGAATGCCTATACATGCTGCCATTAAACCTTCACCTAGCGGATATGCTTCTTGCATGGACTTACTACGTACCGCTAGCAATTCGGTAGTTACTTGTAGATTTATACTTTCTGCTGCACATAATGCACTATATTCTCCTAAAGAATGACCAGCAACATATGAACACAGATTACTAATATTGCTATTTGTTTGTTGTTTAATAACATTCACTATTGCCATAGAGATAGTCATTAATGCCGGTTGGGCATTAATTGTTAAAGTCAAATCTTCACTTGATCCATTAAAGATAATATGACTTAATTTTCTGCCAAGAGTATCATCTACAATTTCAAAGGTCTCTCTTGCTACTTGAAAATTATCATAAAACTCTTTTCCCATACCAACTACTTGCGATCCTTGACCTGGAAAGACAAATGCTCTATTCATAATAACACCTTATAATAATTATAATTTACCTACTGCCGATTATGAGAATTCAGACAATACTGTCAATGATTTTAATCATTCTAGAACTATTAACATCAGAGTCAATGGCATTGATCTATGATAAAGATACTTTTATTAAAAACACTTTTACCCATCTAGACAACAAAGAATGGCAAGATTGTGAAAAGATGGCAAAAGCTTCAAAAGATCAAGCTTTAATCAAAATTGTCATGTCTCAACAGTTCTTAGACCAAAATTATAAAAAGAATAATTTTGCATCGGTAATAAAATTCATACAAGATAATCCCCACTGGCCACATATCAACAAACTAAAGGAGAGAGCTGAACAATATCTAAATTATGGCACAGACAAAACTTTAATCATAAACTGGTTTAATAAAAACCAACCAATCACGCCTTTAGGCTATAAGTTCTACGCTTTAGCTGCTAAACAATTAATAAAAGATCAACAAAAATTAGCAAAAATTATAAAAAATGGTTGGATTTATGGCGTCTTTACTACTCCAGAAGAAAAACAATATTTAACTAATTTCAAAAATATATTACGTGAAGAAGATCATGTGAAAAAAATTGATCAATATTTATGGGAAACCGATATTAATAGTGCCAAAAAATATATGCACTATGTGAGTAATGGTTATAAGCAAAATTTCCTTGCCCAAATTGCTATACTAAACCAGTCTAGTAATAGTGAAGAACTTTTTCAAAAAATATCAGAGAAATATTATACCCCTGCTTTATTATTTCACTATTTGGATTCCAAAAAAAAAGATATCCCCACCAGCAAAAGTATTGCTCTATTTAAAAAAGTAAAGCCAGATAACATACATTCTGCCCGTTGGGATCGCCTACAATCCTATTACGCCAGAGAATTTATTGACCAAAAAGATTTTGCCAATAGCTATGAAATAATTACTATACCTCTTACTGTAAGCCATGAATATATCAGAGAAGCAGAGTGGCTTAGTGGTTGGCTTGCTCTTAGATTCTTACATAAACCTGACCTTGCTTTAAGTCATTTTAATAAATTTATGAAACTTGCAACAAAGCCATTAAGTATATCAAGGGGACAATATTGGCTAGCTAGAACATATCAAGCAAAAGGGGATATGAAACAAGCAAATAAATTTTATAATATGGCGGCTAAATATTCTGATCGTTTTTATGGGCAGTTGGCAAATATTGAGCTTAAAACGAATCACTTAATTCTACCACAAAAACCTAAGTCCATTAAGCCTAATTTGGAAAATAGTGAAATTATTAGAGCCATAAAACATTTAATTAAATATGGTAAATATGGCTTAGCTTTTTTATATGCTGATACTGCTATTAGAAAATCATCAGAGCCATCTGAAATTTTATTAATTACTAAGCTAATTAGTAGCTATGATAATATTTTCCATATGGTAGAAATAGCAAGAATCGCTTGTCAATATCATGTTTTTATTAAAAATTATGCTTTCCCTATCACGCATATAAAGGCAGTAAAAACCTCTCCTGTAGAGGAAGCTTTAACATATAGTATTATCAGACATGAATCGGGCTTTAATCAATACACCATTAATAACGCTAAAGGTCATGGGCTAATGCAACTTGAAAAAGCTGCTGCCTGTGATACTGCAGAATCTCTTAATCATCAATGTAACATTAAAAAACTAACCACTGATTCTGAATATAATATTATGCTAGGTAGCAATTATTTAAAAACACTGTTACAACGATTTGATGGATCATATATTCTAACTATCGCATCTTATAATGCTGGTCCTAATACCATATCAAAGTGGATTGATCTATTTGGTGATCCACGAAAGCTAAAAAATTTATGGCAAGTAATTGATTGGATTGAGCTAATACCATATCCTCACACTAGGAATTATGTGCAACGTGTGTTGGAAAATATACAAGTTTATAGGACTATAATTAATAAAAATAATAATTTAAAGTTAAAACACGATCTTTTAACTTAGTGGTAATACAATTATACTGTATAATATAGGAAGGATACTTATGAAATTATCAAAAAATAAGAAACAAAAAAACTATACTCTACTATATATACTTGTGATTATGATTATATTAGTGTATTTTGTAACTTTAATAAAGCTTTCGAGTTAAAATTATGAAAAGAAAAGCTACCATTGGACTCTTTATAGGCATTGTTCTATTATCAGGAATAATAATTTTTATAATTAATAATAAAGTTGAATCTGAAAATAATACAGATACTGCTATATTAGAAATTGTAACAGTCATAAAAAACCATAGATTTGAGCCTGATGTTATTACAGTACCTAGTGGTAAGAAAATTCGTTTTATTATCCACAATCAAGATAATACTGTAGAGGAGTTTGAAAGTAACGATCTGCACCGCGAAAAGATCATTATGCCAAATGACTCTATAAATATAATACTTGCCCCTTTAGCTCCTGGTAAATATGATTTCTTCGGAGATTTTCACCAAGAGACGGCTCAAGGGTCTCTCATTGTTAATTAAATTTATTTACGGTTTAAATGTTTAAAATAGCGTTAGTAGTATTTAGAGAATGTCTGGAAATAGCTTTGTTGCTTGGGGTAATACTTGCTGTAACAAAACAATTAGAAAAATCTAGAATTTATGTAATTGCTGGGGTTATGCTTGGTACGGTTTCTGCTGCATTATTTGCTTTCTTTACTCGGACCATATCCATATCATTTAGTGGCATGGGCGATGAGATATTCAATTCTGGAGTTATTTTGCTAACAGTTGTGTTAATTGGTTGGACTATAGTATGGATGCAAGGTTATGCTATTAAGATAAAGCGACATCTTAATGATTTGTCAGTAAAAATTAGTAGCGGTGATAGTAGTTATATAATGCTAGTATTGATTGTTGCTGCAACTATTCTTCGAGAAGGAATGGAAATTATTCTATTAGTTTACAGTAGTTCCTCAGTAGAGATTATTGACGCTAATAGTTATCTATTAGGACTAATTATTGGTATGGTTAGCGGACTAACACTTGGTATCATTATATATTTAGGTTTTATAAAATTAGCAAACCAAAAATATATATTT
>JAJIYQ010000050.1 GCA_020881075.1 Rickettsia endosymbiont of Labidopullus appendiculatus | reverse complement strand
TACACTATTCCTGCAAAAATCATATATATTCTCGCCGAAAAATAGCTCAAAATATAATTAATTAGTTATCTCCGACAGACTCCTAGTAAATTAGACTTCCTGCATAAGTCAATCTAGTTGCATTAATATAAATATTTTTGTTTGAGATAGTTTAAAAATATTTCCGATTGAATCCGCTCTTCACCCGTAGCGTCTTTAATTAATTCACTAGTACTTTTTAATGAGCCATAGTTTCTAAGATTATTATTCAAGAATTGGTTTATACCTTTGAATTCTCCTCTGGTGATTTCTTTTTTTATGTTATGATTCACTTCTTGTGCTTTTTTCATCAGCATTGAAGCAATAATTGCTCCGTTAGTATAAGATGGGAAATAACCAAAGCTGCCCATTGGCCAATGTATATCTTGTAAGCATCCATCTGTATCTGTTTGTGGAGTAATTCCTAAATATTCTTGCATCTTATTATTCCAATAATACGGCAAATCATCCAAAGTTAGCTCTCCGCTAATTAATAATTCTTCTAATTCAAGCCTAACTATTACATGTATTGGGTAAGTAACTTCATCTGCTTCTACTCTAATAAAATTAGGTTTTACTCTGGTCATTAATTTGTAAAGATTCTCCCCAGAATATTCTTGTCCTTTAAATCCGAATTCGTCCTTAAGTAGCATTGATAAAAATTCACAGAATTCTCGTGATCTACCTACTTGCATTTCCATAAATAGAGACTGACTTTCATGGACAGCCATACCTTTAGCCTTGCCTACAGGTTGGTTCTTATATTTGCTAGGCAGATTTTGTTCATATAAAGCATGACCGGTTTCATGTATAATTCCCATGATCCCTGAAATAAAATTACGTTCATCATATCTATTAGTTAATCTAGTATCATCAGGAGTACCTTGACAAAATGGATGAGCCGATTCATCTAATCTACCTTTAGTAAAATCAAACCCCATTATTGCCATCAGCCTTTTGGCAATTAGTTTTTGTTGTTCTTTATTAATAGTGTCAACTATAGGTAGGACATGTTCTTTGCTTTGTTTTTCTACTACCTGACTAATTAATTGCGGTATGGTTTTTTTAATATTATTAAAAACTACTTTAATTTCATCTAGTTTACGCTCAGGGTCATATGTGTCAAGTAAAGCATCATATTCAGTACAATTTAGGGTTTTGGCTTTAGATTTAGCCATTTCCCGTATACAATCTAGTACTGTTTGTAGATAAGGTTTAAGTGATAGATAATCATTATTCTTTTTAGCATTTCGCCAGATTAACTCACATTTTGCACTAGCAGTAACATATTTTTTCCTTAAATCATCATCTATACAGTTAGATTCCACGATCCGTCTTTTTGTTTCTTGTAAATTTGCTAATTGCCAAATATCTAGCATATTTTGGTTTTCAGAAACAGCCTGTATTAATTCACCGAGTCTTGGTGATTTTAATCTAGAATGTGCTATGGAAGATAATAGTGATATTTCGTTTGTTCTACTATCAATCGATCCTTGCGAAATGTTTACTGCGATATCCCAATAAAGTATACTAATCACGTTATTAATTTGAGAGATTTGCTCTAATTCTTGTTCTAACAATGTATAATGTTTCATATAATTATTCCCTAATTCAAAAATGTTTTAGCTATTTTTATAGTATACTAGTTTAGCGGAAATCACTATAATAATATACTATTTCGCTTTCAACAACTGACCATTATGAAAAACACATATTACATTACTACACCGATTTATTATGTCAATGATATACCTCACATAGGGCATGCTTATACAAGTGTTGCATCTGATGTAATAGCAAGATTTATGCGTTTATCAGGTAAAGATGTGATGTTTTTAACAGGTACTGATGAACATGGTCAGAAGGTAGAAAAATCGGCTATTGCCAAAAATGTTGAACCGCAAATATTTACTGACACGCTGTCCAAAACTTTTCGGACATTAATGCATTCAATGAACATTTCTAATAATGATTTTATTAGAACCACAGAAGCTAGGCATAAGCAAGCGGTAAGTAGTTTATGGCAGACATTACTTGATAATGGTGATATTTACCTAGGTAGCTATAAAGGTTGGTATTCTGTACGCGATGAAACATTTTATAATGAATCAGAATTAACAGCTGACGGATTAGCTCCAACTCAAGCTCCTGTTGAATGGCTTGAAGAACCAAGTTACTTTTTTTCTTTATCAAAATGGCAAGATAAATTATTGGATTTTTACGATGCCAATCCTGATTTCATCAGACCAAATACCAGGCGTAACGAGGTTATTAGCTTTGTGAAATCAGGGCTGCATGATTTTTCTATATCGCGTTCTAGTTTTAACTGGGGAATTAAAGTGCCAAATGATGAACAGCATATAATATATGTATGGCTTGATGCGTTAACAAACTATATTTCGGCTTTAGGATACCCAAATGATACAAGCCGATATAATAAATTTTGGCCAGCTGATGTGCATGTGGTTGGTAAAGATATATTACGCTTTCATGCAGTATACTGGCCAGCATTTTTGATGGCAGCAGGATTGCCGTTGCCAAAATGTATTATGGCACATGGATGGTGGCTTAATGAGGGGCAGAAAATATCGAAATCTATAGGTAATGTAATTGACCCACTGCAGTTAATAAAAGAATTTGGTTTAGATCCAGTTAGATATTATTTGATGAGAGAGATAATATTTGGCTCAGATGGAAGTTATTCTCGAAGTGGTTTTGTTAATAGAACCAATAGTGAGTTATCTAATAAAATTGGTAATTTGTTGCAAAGAACTCTAGCCTTTGTTTATAAGAATAATGATGCAAAAATTCCGTTAATTAGCCAAGAATCTATCAATGACATTTATGAATCATTTTTAATTAAAACATCACAACAAATTATATCAGAAAATTTAATATTTATGGATAGATTTGAT
>JAJIYQ010000049.1 GCA_020881075.1 Rickettsia endosymbiont of Labidopullus appendiculatus | reverse complement strand
AATTAATAGATACATTAAGGAAAAATTATGGAATTAGGATAGCTAATATAAAAAATAAGATAAGAGTTATAATTCATAGAGATATAAGTTATGAGGATATTGATATTACTGTATCTGCTATCAAAAATATCTTGAATAATTAAGTATAATATAACATGCACTCGTTATTGTTAGTACTAAAAAAAGGTAAATATGTAGGTCATCTAGGGTTAAGAATAGAAGAGAAAATAGAAAAAAGGCTGGAGAGAAAATTATTAAGAGACCCATTGTCTAAAGACCCCTGGGTAACTTTGGTATTGGAATCAATTAATACGGTAAATAGTCAATTGGAAAAAGGGCATTATTTCTTTTCCGATATAAAAAAAGAGGGAATATTACTATACGATAGTGGAGAATTCCAGTTATCAGAAGCCAGAAAGTTACCTTGGGAGGAAAGAAAAGAAATAGCTAAAGAAGACTATGAATACTGGTTTGGAAGAGGTGTAGAATGTATAATTGACACTCGTAACATCTTCAAAAGAAGTAACTTTAACAAGTGTGCTTTTGAGTTACACCAAGCTACCGAGAGTTTTTATAATGCTATTCTATTAGTCTTTTCCGGTTATAAGCCAAAACTGCACGATATAAAGAAATTAGGCAGTATAGCAGGAAATTACAATGAAGAACTATGGCAGATATTTCCTCATTCTGACTTTGAACAAAAGCAATGCTTTAATTTACTTAGACAAGCATATATTGAAGCTAGATATAACAAAGATTATAAGATTGAAGAAGAGCAATTACTTTATCTGATTGACAGAGTACATAAATTGAAAATAGTGACGGAAAAGATTTGTCTAGAGAGAATTAATAAAGAAATAATTTAAATCTAATTTGAATACTTAAAAATAAATTAATGATAACTAAAGTTCTAGAGAAGTATCTTAGTATAAGTTAAAGATGGTTCTCAAAGTTTAAACATCCATACGACAAGCCTATTATATTTTTAACTAAATAGCAGGTATAAAATGTCAAAAAATTTTAAAGTAAACTCTGAATATCTTTACAGTGAAGGAGATATTGATAGC
Organism: Rickettsia endosymbiont of Labidopullus appendiculatus; assembly: GCA_020881075.1. Lineage (GTDB taxonomy): Bacteria > Pseudomonadota > Alphaproteobacteria > Rickettsiales > Rickettsiaceae > Tisiphia. The sequence goes on along the minus strand of JAJIYQ010000049.1, from coordinate 3,079 downwards.
TATGTTAACAGTGTTATCAAATACGGCTTTGGAGGATTCAAAGCTGAACATAGATTTCTCCTTAATAAAAAGTTTGGAACAGCAAACAATCCTTATTACGTTCTATACTCGGGAGCTATAGATAGTGCCGGTAAGATTCCATTAGACTTTTTTTTTGATAAAACAAAACAACCTACTCCTGTTGATAGGGATGATAGGAAGGATGTTTTTGATGAATTAATGCCAGTAATGTTGTTAGAAGAAAATTGTAAAGCCAAAATACTATTTCCTTATAACATAACTAATATCCACTGGCTTACTGGAGAAATTGTTGTAAATAAGCAAGGTGATAATGTTTCAATAGAAATATATACCCATGACCCTCATGGTGGAGGACAATTATCATGGGGGAATTGTAAAATACTCAGTGATTCTTTAAAAAATAGCATAGAAGCAAGTGGTTTGCAGGTAACATCAGTGACTGCCCCGAAAAGCCCTTTTACTAATGCCAGACAATCTACAATGGATGAGACATCCTGCAGAGTGATCACTGCTAATGAGGTAGTGAAGCGAATAACAGATCATAGCCTTAACATATCATCACCTTATCCAGTAGGTGCAGAGCAATTACGCTTATCACAGTTGACTTTTTTGCAGGAGAAACTTGGAGAAGAGGATCGGGTTTATCAGTACTTTAAAAAACAAGTGACAGTTAAAGAAACTGACAGTGACTTAGATGACTCACCTATTGTACACCATGTACAAAATGTTCCAGTGCTAACAGTAGGAGAAATAAGAGAAAAAGTAGAACTAATACTAGGTTCAGAAGATATAACCAAAATAGATAAATTTGACAAATTAGAGCAAATAGAGAAAGAACATTATAAACCATTTATCAAGCAACTAGCATATAAAAAGACTCAAGAAGAGCTAAAGGACTTAGTAGAAGTACTAGCAGATTTAGGGTATTTAACCACAAAGCTAGGAGAGTTAAGCGGAGAGCTTAAATATTACACAGATGCTGCAGTATTTTACCAATATGTCATTACTATACTAAACGAACAACTAACTACTGAAAGTAAAAATGAATTTACCAGACAAGAGCTAACAAATCCATATCAGCAATTAACCGACATACAAGAGTTGATATTCTCAACAATTGGTGGAGACCAAGAGAAAATGCCTGTTGTTAGTGAGGAAGCGACGAGTAATAAAAAAATATTATCGAAATTGCGAATCAGAGCTGATCTAAATATGGAAATGATAGAAAAAAATTATCGACACCAGATAAATGCTGATAAGCAAGAAGAGAAACAAAAATATCAAGAATTATATGTAAAGACTGCAAGAGAGTTGTTTGAAGATACTGCTAATGGAATGCGAAAGTTTTTGGCTAAATTATATAGTGATAGTGAAAAGGAACTAACTATACCTCCCCCTTGTAAATATGCAGTAATAGGACTTGGTTCAATGGCACTGAAGCAAATGACGCCATATTCAGATTTGGAATTTGCTATTCTTACGGGGAACGATTATTACAAACAAAGTAATGATCCAAAAATAAAACAATACTTTAAGAACCTAAGCCACTTGGTAAACTTTAAGATTAGTAATCTAGGGGAGACAATAATTCCTACCAGTAAATATGGTTTAGATATGAGCCATCTAGTACACAGAGGGGTTAACTTTGATCTTGGAGGGAAAACACCACTTGGCAGAATAGACAAACCATATGAGTTAATAAAAACAATAGATGGGATGCTGTGTTATGTACGTAATGCAGGAGATAAAGTAAGTCATATAGATAAGAACTTACCATATATATTAGAAAAGGTTTGTTATGTGTATGGTAATGAGCAGCTTGTTAAGAGCTATAAAGGCAAAGTTACAAAATTTTTGCATAGTAAGAATGAAAATGATCCTCAAGGCAGATTAAACTGTGAGATCAGAACCCTTAAGCTACTAGAAGAAGGTGCAATAGAAATTAACTATTTACAACAAACATCAAGTAAAAAACAGAAGAAAGGTGACTTAGACGAATTACAACTGACCTATTTGACTTTGAAGGTAGGTTATTTGATGTTAAGCAGGAAATATACCGATTACCTGACCGTATATTATATAACCTTGGTCTGTATTATGGTATTGAAGGAGATAGTGCTTGGGATACAATTGATAAATTACGGGACAAAAAAGTGATAACTTCTGAAGCAGCAACAAACCTAAAAAACGCAGTAACTTTTGCAACTACTCTAAGATTAAAGACCTATCTACATCACAAAGCACAAATAGAAGATATGTCGATATTTGTTAGACTAGCTGAAACTGAATCGGAACTCAAAGCACAAACTACACAGATATTCCACTTATCGGAAGAAGATTTAGGAGAACAAGGTGGGTTGTTCCAATATTTTTACACCGCACTACCATTGCATAAAAGGTTAGAAGATTTTTGTGATCAACAGAAAACATTAGATAGTACAAGCAAACAAACCTTTTTTCAGGATAATAAGTTTTATATAGATGATCATGCTAATAAAGGGTTTATTCATTATAGGTTGGCACAATATAAGGAAGCACAGACCAATTTAGAGGAAGCGTTAGGTAATCCACAGGATCAATATGATTTGTGGCACTTAAGACTAATTTTAGGAAATATTTATAATAATTTTGGTAATGGAGATGAAGCTATAAAACAATTCCAGTATTGTTTGGAGATGGACAAACTGATCTATAAAGACCAACCTAATCCAGATGTTGCTGCTTCTCTTAATAACCTAGGGAGTGTTTATGCCAGGAAAGGGCAACATGATAAGGCGATAGAGTATTCCACTCAAAGCTTGGAGATGCAGAAACGCCTCTATAAAGACGACCCTCATCCAGATGTTGCTACTTCTCTTAATAACCTAGGGTTAGTGTATGCCAGTAAAGGGCAACATGATAAGGCGATAGAGTATTCCACTGAAAGCTTGGAGATGAAGAAACTCATCTATAAAGACCAACCTCGTCCAGATGTTGCTGATTCTCTTAATAACCTAGGGTTAGTGTATGCCAGTAAAGGGCAACATGATAAGGCGATAGAGTATTACATTGAAAGCTT
>JAJIYQ010000048.1 GCA_020881075.1 Rickettsia endosymbiont of Labidopullus appendiculatus | reverse complement strand
TGATTTTAGTAAACCCTAGACTTCACAAGGTTTGAAGAACATTTAATCAGGTCAAAAAATGCAATAAATTCTCAAAATTAGAAATTTTTTAAAATACATAGCGTTTTGATTATACTCTCCACATGTCAAATAGTTCGTAAACTGTTTGACATCTAGGTTTCATGTAGCAAGAATTTCGTGGGGATACATCAGCTCGCAATGACGTATGCATTATAACTCGTCATTGCGAGCCACTGTAGGTGGCATGGCAATCCATTTCTAATTAGTAAGAAAGCTAATTTTTTTAATAATTATAATATTCCTGTTTTTAATGAGATAGGTATATGGTTGTTTACAATTGTTTAACCAGGAGTTATAGTAGGAATTGTCTTAATTAATAACCTCAGAATCGAAGATTAATTAAAGGTATCATATGAGCATCTTTGAAATTTCAATAGTAGAATGGTGGCTGATCGCTGGCATTATTTGTATAATTATAGAATTCGCTAATATTCCAAATGTTGGTTTTTTATTTTTGGGTTTAGGTGGAATATCCAATGCAATAATATTGAGTAATTATCCGAATCTTTTAAAATACCAGTATATAATTTTTGGTTTTGCTTCTTTTATATGGTTAATTATTTTATGGTATCCACTAAAATTCTATGTTGGCAAGAAATATGGTAAATACGAGTATTCTGATATGTTCGGTCAGGAAGTACAAGTATATAGTAATGAACTCTTAGTAGGAGAAAAGGGACAGGTATTGTGGTCAGGAACGATTATGAATGCCAAACTCAGCAAAGATTCTGTAAAATCAGCGTATAAAGGAGACACGCTTCGCATAATACAAATTGATGGTAATGTTCTTATATGTACTGCAGAAAATTTGAAGAAGTGAGATCAACAAAGTGGCTACTATTATTATCTACCTAATAGGAAAACCAGGAACCGGAAAGTATACTATAGCAAAAGAAATAGCAAGGGCTGGTTATAGTATATGTGATAACCAACATATCAATAATCCTATTTTTTCACTACTAAATTATAATGGATTAACTCCTATTCCAGAATTTGCTTGGGATGCAATTGGGCTTATACGAGATGGTATTTTTAATTTTTTAAGCCAAGAAATTAGTAATAATTATGTTCTTACCAATTGTCTGTATGAAGTTGATGGTGATCGTAAACTTTTTAACCAAGTACAACAGCTAGCAATAAATCGTAGTTCTGTGTTTATTCCAGTAAAATTACTGATTTCAGAAGAAGAAAATATTAAGAGAATTCAACATCTAGATAGGCTGCTTCGTTATAAATCAATCGATGTACAAGATGTTTATCCAGAATATCCATTAATTCAAATTTCTCATCCTAATTTATTTGAGTTTGATGTTACAAATCTCTCTGCTAGTGAGGCTGCAAGGAATATATTACAGCATGTTAAGTTCTATAGCTAAAACAGGAGTACTCAAAGTTTACAAACGTATATTAGGCTGTGAAGAACCACTTTAGTGGCAACGAAGCAATCTACTCACCAAGCGTCATTGCGAAACCACGTAATGGTCGTGGCAATCCTGTTTTGTGTCACCCCTGCGAAAACAGGGGTCTGGATTCCACACCGAAGCATGAATAACAATAGTACTATGCTAATAAACTGCCACTTCTAGTGGAAATAATGGACTATCTCCAATCGTTTCTACTGTATATTCATGTTCAAACGGAGTATTAAAATGCCCCATATCTACTAGAGCTTCAAGATTACATGTTACTGCAGGGACTTTATGACTATTATTTTTCCACAACCATTGATGTTCGAAAAAACAGGCTTGTTTTCCTTTCATGTCTTGAGGTTTAAAATTATCTAACACTTCACCTGCTTTGCTTCGAAGAATCCAGTTTAAACATTCATTATAACCTTCTCCCTTTGTGACTTCTATAGGTACAGATACACCTTCTTTTTTCAGTGTTTCTTGTTGTTGCTTTATATCTAAAGCAAGCTGAGCTTCATTGTACTCACCTATCGTACGCTCCGATTTATCGTGACCAACACTTTTCATACTCTCAATTTTCTTTGTTAAAACTTGCAACGTTTTATTGCTACATTCTGTAGTATTATCTCCTATAAAAATATTTGCCTCTTGTCCTACATCTTTAAATGCTTTAATCAATATTGTTCTCATTGCTGTAATTGGAACAGTTATCATATAATCTTTATTTACAGTATTTAAGATATCTTCACACTTTCCATAATGTTGTAAAGTGATAGTAGCAATAAAACTATGAAGTTTACATGCAAGATTTTTATGATACTCTCCTATGTAATAGGAGGCTCGTGTTATTCCAGCATGTGAAGTAAAATGAGCATCTTCAGACGTCATCATAGTTACAAACATTTCAATTGACCATCGATCATCCATAATATTGTTTAGATTTGACAAGGGTTTATCTGAAACAAGTGCTACCCATACATCATTTTGATCATGATAATCTATACTGGACAAGAACCCTGCAATGCCGTCACTCAACTTTATTCCATTTTTTAGAATGCCATTTTTTTGATAACTTGCATATTTTTGCCACATTTCAGCATTTTTACCGGTAACTTTAACCAGGTAAAAATGCAATCCTTCTTGTTGCAAATGATAATACTCAGATGTTATTTCTTGTTTTTCATATGAGTTTGTAAGTTGTTTTTGGATACAAGAATATTCCTCATCAATTTTACTGAAATCAAATTTACTAAGAATACGTAAAGCATGTGTATGTTTCATAGAAAAGCCATCTGTAGATTTAGCTTCATCACAAGCCTTCTTAACAAATTGATCTAACTCTTCTTCTGTTAGGTTATTAACGTTATTTTCTTTAATTTGATCATAAAGTGCTTTAATTAACAGTTTCTTTTGCGAATCTTTTTCAGGTGTCTTACTAATATTTATTCCTGTTTTTATACTTAAAGCTAGAATATTATCACTCTCTATGTAGGGGACTTCTATAAACTTTGGTTTAAATGATGAGTTGTTATTAAAAGATAGAACAAATTTTTTGAATTTATTAGAATTATGAGTATCATAATCCCACTGACCAATTATAAGATTAACTTCATCAAGAAGTCCGGCAAATTCTTCTTTGTGATTCAATGCATAGGCTATATCCTCAAAACTTATTTTTTCTAACATTTGGGCAGTAATGTTGATTCCACCATTGGTTACTAATCCATGTGTATCAGATGCGTCTTTTAAAGCTTTTAATATTAAGTCTTTTTTCCCATCATCGTATTTAGATTCAGTTATGTTC
>JAJIYQ010000047.1 GCA_020881075.1 Rickettsia endosymbiont of Labidopullus appendiculatus | reverse complement strand
GGGGGCGAAGAAAATCATAATCATAAGATTCTCTGTGTATCACGTAATTTCTAATCATAATATCTGCAATAGAATTGATAGCATCATTTTTTATATGATTAGCATTAGTTATCGTCGCACTTTTAAGAGATTCATCACTAATTGCGTATCTTACTTGTCGAACTGCTGGTAGTAAAGTCTGAAAATTAACCACCACAGCTAGAAATAATACAAAGAAAACTACAGTAAATATCAACAAAAATGATCTTTGTACAAGCGGATATAGATATTCAAAGTTATACCATCTTCTAGCATCAACAAAATATTCACCAGACTTAATATATTCTTGAACAGAACTTAATACCTTATCCATTAGCCTAAAATAATTGATTACCTTACTTAGGCTCTGTACACAGAACCTAATATCGGATTCTAGCACATATTAGCAAAGAAGTTATTATTTTTTTATAAAAATTATTCTTTTATACCTAAGTTTTGGATTAGAATTTAAAAATTCTAATCCAAAAACTGTTAAAGCAATAAGGAAAAATGCATTCTTGAAGCGGTTCTACGAATCCTTATCCTAAAATCACATTTATATTGAAATGAGAAGGGAATTGTGGTATTTAATCTTCCAAGACTAAAAGGTGGATATAACTCCTGAATGTTAACTAATCGCATAAGTTCTTATTTTATTTGTTTCTTCTTGCTAGGTATAGTGGCGGGAGGAAATTTTTCATTGGTCACATTTACTATTCATTACCAATTATCACAAGCAGGATATTCAACTGATATTATTGGCTTAATGTTTCTAACCTCTATGCCATATTGCCTAAAACCAATATTAGCACCATTTATTGATAAATATTCTGTACCTATTATATGTAAAAAATTTGGTCAACGTCGAGGATGGGCAATAGCTGTACAAGGATGTTTATTAGTTACTACTAGTGGATTTTTAATTATAGCTCCCCCTGTTAACATCGTTATTACTGCCATTTTAAATTTTACTATTTCTTGTTGTGCGGCAACTCAAGATATTATTTTAGATGCCTATCGTATAGAATGCTCTGTAACAAAGGAAGAGCTTTCAGTTGCTACAACTTTCAGTGGCACTGGTTTTCGCATAGGAATGCTGATTAATAGTACAGGAGCATTATATGTCTCTTGCTTCTTTAATTGGTACTGTGTATATCTATGTACCTTTTTTATAACAATGGCTGCCCCACTAATAATCTTATGCATGCAAGAGCCTGCTACAAAAAAAACTGAACATATTTTTACTAATTTAATTTCATTTAGCCAATATTCTAAAGTCATTGGTGATAGCTTACTATTATTAAAACGACACCATCCAAATTGGATATTCATTATGTTGTTTGTCTTTCTATATAAAGCAAGTGATTCAATTCCTATGGCAATGAGTTCTCCCTTGTTTATTGACTTGTCCTTTACCTCTCAAGAAATTGCCTCTATCTCAAAAACATATGGATTCATACTAATGACCTTAGGGGGGATTATTGGCGGTATTCTAACTACAAAAGTAGGGATATCTCGAGGTTTACTAATATGCGGTATTCTACAATTACTATCTCCCTTAATGCTAATGTTTTTATCTATAGTAGGTCATGATATAGTTATATTTACTATAACCATTACTGTCCAAAATTTCTGTTGCGGACTTGGTAATACTGCTATTATTATTTATTTTTCTAGTTTATGTAATGGCGAATTGATTGCCACGCAATACTCAATTATTTCTTCTTTTAGCTCCTTTGTACGTATTATTTTATCCTGTTTATCTGGTATTTGTGCAAACTATATGGACTGGTCCAATCTTTTTTTATTCACTACCTTATTTAGTATGCTATTTGTATTAGCCTTTTTAAAGATACGTAAAATTTAAGCTCTCTCCATATATTTTTTAAATTTATTTTTCTCGTTCTGATATTTGTCTGCATCCGGTAAAGGTGGTTTCTTAACCGTAATATTTGACCATTTACTGGAAAAAAACTTAGCTCTCTCTATCCAGTCAATCAGCTGTTCTGATTCTGGCTTAATAGCTTTAACTGGACACTCACTCTCACATACTCCACAATCAATACATTCGTCGGGATTAATTACTAACATTAACTCCCCTTCATAAAAGCAATCGACAGGGCATACTTCTACACAATCAGTATATTTACATTTTACGCACTCATCGGTAACAACATAAGTCATAAATTGTCATACTCCTTGAATTTAGCAATTAATATGCAAGATCTCAAACCCAATACTAATAGAAAATATAGTATAGCACTTATAAACATTAGCACTAAGGGTAATAACATAGAATTATCAATAGTCGGACTACCTAGCCTTAAAACGCTTGCTGGCTGATGTAAACTATACCAAATATTTACCGAAAATTTTACTATGGGAACATTGATAAAGCCAATTAAAGCAATCACCGAGGCTGGTTTTTCAGTACGGCTTATCCTATCACCACTATTCACCACCACGATATAGCTTAAATATAATAAGAATAATACGAACATTGAGGTAAGTCTAGCATCCCAAACCCACCAAGTTCCCCAAATAGGCTTTCCCCATAATGCCCCTGTTACTATACTAATCATACAGAAAACTGCCCCAATAGGAGCACTTGCTACTGCCATTAAGAAGGACATTTTAGTCTTCCACACTAGGTTAGACAAACTACAAATAGCTATAAATGTATAGATACCTAGTGCCATCCAAGAAGCTGGTACATGAACATACATAATCCTAACCATATCACCTTGTTGGTAATCTGGTGGCGATACTATCAAAGCTTGGTATAACCCCAACCCCATTACTACTAACATTGCAACTAGCAATAATGGTAACATGGTTCGTACTAGCTTACTAAAAAAATAAGGATTTAATAATTTAAGCATTTAGACACTTGATTAATTACTTTTAAATATTGATTATAAAATAAATCACTATTGATGTTAGTCGTTTGCCAATTCTCACTTTCAATCTCCACTATTTCTACTTTAAAATTTTTATAAAGAGCAACATCTTGCTCTGTACTTAGTAATAAACATTTACTATTGGACATACTTAATAAATGCTCAAGATTACTGATATATCTCAGGCTTTTCTGATCAGAGCTATATAATCTTGCAACATTTTTTTGGCTATTATTAAAAAAATATTCGAGACTGTCACTAAGTAAGATAACGTCTGTTAAAGATGCTAATCTTTGATGTTTGATTTTCGTAAGCTCCTCTATTTGTTTTTTTGCTTGTTCAAGATTTTGGTAAATAGCTGAACTAATCTCAGGAAATCGTTGAGATAACACCTGAAATAATTGTTCTAATAATAGTTTTACATTTTCTAAATCAAGCCAAATATGCCAATTATCATAAGAATTATTACTAATAACTCTTAGCCCATTAAAATTACTAATTTTAATGACATTTTTACTATGACCATTCATTAATTTGCCAGCAAAGCCATCAAATTGCTCATCGATATAAAATACAATATCTGCATCTTCAACTTTTTTAAGATCACTAGGTCTTAAATTATAATGATGCGGACAATCATTGTTATTGGCAATAGCAACAATTTCTGCTTGGTCTTTCACTAACATCGCTATAATGCTTGCTAGTGGAGTTATACTGGTAACAATTTTTATACTCTTCTGCTTTAAAGAATTGGCTTCGTAAAACTTCGGGGCATTCGCGTACTCACGTACTAAATGTACGCTCCGCTCGCTCACCCCTTGTTTTACGTTCCAATTCTTCAAATCATTTGAGTATACAACACTGGCAAAAGCTCCATAACTAAATAATATGATAATTATAGCAATAAAAATGCTAGCACTAATATTAATTTTCATTTTTTTTTTAATTTTTTTATGATCAATAAATAATCTGTTCGCTAATAGACATTAGTTTACTACTATAAACGTTGAGTTCTATCTATAAAATGATCATGTGTAAATAACAACAACATATTATTATCAATATGATCCTTAAGAGGAGAACAGGTGATCAAATCATAAACTTGTAAGTCTATTTTGATTGGTAAATTACTGTCATTAAGTAGCGTAAATATACGATCCATAGTCTTTTCGTCAAGTGAGCCATAAATTACTAGGTCAATATCGGAATTAGGACGGTAACGACCAGTAGCACGTGAACCAAATAAACCAACACGATCGATTTTCTCTGAGAAGGGCAACAAAATACTACGCAGTGTATTTAATTGTTTTGCACTTAATCCATGGTTAGACATGTTTACCTTCTATATTCTGCTGCAAGTTCCAACATTTTTAGATTCATGCTCTCTAATTCAGGATAATAATTTTTTTCAATATCTATAATAATCTTCTCAAATTTTTTGAAGTCATAAGTATGTGACATTTTATTACGAGAATCTAGAGCATCCATCCATATTTCACCATTGTTGATTAAGTTAGCAGCTATTGATGCTTTAATTACAGCAGTTGGGGTAATGGTTTCCAGTATATTCCAGATAATCTTTAAGTACTTTCCATGTCATTTCCCATGTATATTCGAAACGTTGAATAATTCCTTCTTGTTCTAACTGGCTTACCTTACGTTCTTGCATTATATATATAG
>JAJIYQ010000046.1 GCA_020881075.1 Rickettsia endosymbiont of Labidopullus appendiculatus | reverse complement strand
TAAACTTATTTTGTTCAGATAAAATATTGCTCTTCTCAGTGATCACAGGATTCCTAATAAGATCATAATGTTTATAAGATTTCACTTCAACCTCTTTTCTAAAGCATCTACAGCTTCTCTTGATAACAAAACATAATCATGGCGTATTATATCATAAACATTTGTACCAATTTGTGGCACCGAAATAGTATTAGGAATATTTTGTACTGCCAAAGAAAAATTAGTATCAACTTCATTACCACTAACAATAAAATAACTCTTACCATGAAAATTATTTAATAATTTTGCAAGATTAGAAGTTTTTGATTCATCTAATTTTAAAGAATCTAATATTAACAATTTCCCTTCTGTCAATTTTTCTGACAATGCATGTTTTAAACCAAGTTTTCTAACTTTCTTTGGTAATTTTGTAGCATGACTCCTTACTACTGGACCGTGAGAAACTCCACCGCCCCTCATTTGTACAGACCTTAAAGACCCCTGCCTTGCATTACCAGTACCTTTTTGCTTAAAAGGTTTCTTTGTAGTACCAGATACTTGCGATACTGTCTTCGTTTGATGTGTACCAGCCATAGCTTTCGCTCTTTGCCAATCAACAACAAGCTTGATAATATCTTGTCTAACAAAGTCTATGGCAAATACTTCATGATCTAAATCAACCTCACCAACAACTTCATTTTCAAGATTTAATAATTTAGCTTTCATATAGTTTATCCTGCAGCTGTAATGGTTTTCTTAATAGCATCCTTAATGTAGACATAAGATCCTTTCGAGCCTGGGACATTACCACTAACTATGATTATACCTTTTTCTATATTAGTATCAACTATCTTCAAGTTCTGAATAGTAACTCTTGTACTCCCCATATGTCCAGCCATTTTCTTATTCTTAAATACTTTACCAGGGTCTTGTCTACCACCAGTAGAACCATGTGAACGATGAGACACAGATACACCATGTGAAGCTTCAAGCCCTCTAAAATTGTGCCTCTTCATACTACCAGCAAAACCTTTACCAATAGTAGTACCTACAACATCTACAAACTGCCCAACAACAAAATGATCAACACGCAATGTAGAGCCTATATCAATGAAAGAAGAGGCAGAAATTCTAAATTCTTTCAATTTTTGTTTTGGTGCAACGTTAGCATTAGCAAATACTTGCCTCATTGGCTTTGTTACTTTAGATAATTTCTTATCCTTTACCCCAACAACCAAGGCGTTATAACCATCCCTTTCTTGGGTCTTTTGTCCCACTACTTGACAATCTTCAATTTGCAGAAAAGTAACGGTAGTTCTCTCTCCCTTTTCATTAAAAATTGAACTCATGCCAATTTTTTTAGCGATTAAACCGGTTCTCATCACTCAATACTCTCTAACTTAATCTCAACATCAACACCAGCAGGCAAATCAACTTTCTTTAAAGCCTCAACAGTCTGAGGGGTTGGATAACTTATTATTAAAAGCCTTTTTTGAATTCTAATCTCAAATTGCTCCCTTGATTTTTTATTGACATGTGGAGACCTATTAACGGTAAATCTTTCAATTGTCCTTGGAAGCGGAATTGGACCAATTATATCTGCACCAGTTCTTTTAACAGCTCCTACTATCTCTCTAGTACCTTGCTCAAGCGAACGGTGATCAAATGACTTTAGACGAATTTTAATTTTTTGATTATTCTTCATTAACTAAACCTTTTTATAAACAGCCCGACCATCCAGAATACGCTTTTTTAATAGGCTTGTTTAAATTTTTTGTAAACACAACTTAAAATAAGTCCAATTAAACGTACTTTGCCTAGCCATTAAAAAATAATCATCCTAAATTATTTTAGAATGATTATTTCTATGTTACTTTATAATTTTTGATACTACCCCAGCTCCTACTGTCTTACCACCTTCACGGATAGCAAAACGTACGCCTTCTTCCATAGCTATCGGAGAAATCAATGTAATATGCAAATTCGCATTATCACCAGGCATAACCATCGCTTTGCCATCTTTTAAAGCAATCTCTCCAGTCACGTCAGTAGTTCTAAAATAGAATTGTGGACGATATTTATCGGTAAACGCTGTATGACGACCACCTTCTTTAGTGGTAAGCACGTAAACCTCAGCTTCAAATTCAGTATGCGGAGTTATGCTCCCAGGTTTAGATAGTACCTGTCCTCTACATACTTCCTCTCTTTTAGTTCCACGTAGCAATATACCAACATTGTCACCAGCTTCACCTTGATCCAACATTTTCTTAAACATTTCCACACCAGTACAAGTCGTTTTTTGAGTATCCCTTATACCGACAATCTCTACCTCATCACCAACTTTTATTACACCTTTTTCAATTCTACCAGTAATAACAGTCCCTCTTCCAGCAATAGAAAATACATCTTCTATTGGCATTAATAATGGTTTATCTGTATCTCTCTTAGGCTGAGGTATATATTCATCAATAGCATTCATCAATTCTCTGATCGCAGCTTCGCCTTCAGGTTTCCCTTCTAAAGCCTGCAAAGCTGACCCCCTGATAACTGGTATCTCATCTCCAGGAAAACCATACATTGAAAGAAGCTCTCTGACTTCCATTTCTACTAAGTCAACTAGCTCCGGATCGTCAACCATATCAACTTTATTCAAGAAAACAACCATTGTAGGCACACCTACTTGCTTAGCAAGCACTATGTGTTCCCTTGTTTGAGGCATTGGACCATCACAAGCAGATACCACTAATATAGCACCATCCGTCTGAGAGGCACCGGTTATCATATTCTTTACATAATCTGCGTGACCAGGACAGTCAACGTGAGCATAATGCCTTTTTTTAGTTTTATATTCAACATGGGCAGTAGCAATAGTTATACCCCTTGTCTTCTCTTCAGGAGCAGCATCAATTTCATCATAGTTAGTAGCCTTAGCACCACCTTCTTTTGACAATACTAAAGTTATTGCAGCTGTTAAAGAAGTTTTTCCATGATCTACGTGTCCTATAGTACCTACATTACAATGGGGCAGATCCCTCTCAAATTTTACCTTTGCCATAATTCATTCTCCACAATTTAAGATTTAATACAAATTTAACAATAAAAATAACAAATTTATCCAATTTCCAATTATCACCAATAGTTTTGGAGCGGGTGATGGGAATCGAACCCACGTGGCCAGCTTGGAAGGCTGGAGCTCTACCATTGAGCTACACCCGCGTATTTCACCTAACCAATCTGTGGTGGAGGAAGAAGGATTCGAACCTTCGTACGCTCACGCGGGCGGATTTACAGTCCGCTGCCATTGACCACTCGACCACTCCTCCAAAGAATTCACGCAAGCATTAAATAGCCTAATTAAAAGTAAAGCACAATATAAATTAGTGTAAATGCCAATAAATCTTCTTCGCCTTTTTTTGAGTCTTCTAATAAGCTAATATTAAACTTATATATACTCGATGAAAATCAACAAATAATAAAACTATAGCTAAAATCTATACTAATAATTTCTATTAAAATTTTATTCACAGCAACTTAGAACGTTTATCTAGTTGTAACTTTCTATAATAAATAGTAGTTTGTGTCAAGAATAAATTACTGCAGGTTCTAATAAGATGAGAAATAAATCTAAGATTTCTAAAGATTTCTACTACATATACGGCAAACATCCAGTATTTGCAGCACTAAGTAATCCAAAACGTTATATTCAAAGAGTTTTATGTACAGAAGATATTTTTAATTTGAACAAAAATTTAATATCTAATCATCAATATGAAATTACCAACACAGATTCCTTAACACGTCTTCTTGGTCCAAATCATAATCATCAGGGAATAGCCGCTAACGTTAAAAGCATTTTCTCTAATCATATTGAAGATATTGATATAACTACTGCCAATTGTAAAGTAGCTATTTTAGATCAAGTAACCGATCCACAAAATATTGGTGCTATTATTCGTAGTGCGGCTTCTTTTGGTATCACAGCCATAATATTACCCGCCGATAATGCCCCAGATGAAAATGCCACTATAGCAAAAACAGCTTCTGGAGCTTTGGAACTAGTACAAATGGTTAAGGTAACTAATTTAAGGCGGTCAATAGAATATCTAAAGAAACATGGGTTTTGGATTATTGGTCTGGATGGTAAAGCAACACAATCCTTAGATAGCAAAATATTTTCAGATAAAATGACAATAATACTTGGGTCTGAAGATAAAGGAATAAGACGGCTAGTTAAAGAACAATGCGATTATCTGGTTAAAATCCCAATTTCCAGTAAGGTAGAAAGCCTAAATGTTTCAAATGCTGCTGCAATATTGTTTTATTTAACCTCATTAATAAGATAGTACCCTACATTTTTTTACTATTTTCTTATGATGAATAAAAAATCTGGTCACCAAAAGTCATTGCTAGGGAACTACCTGCGATAACTGATTAATTACTTATCTCTGCGTAACTAATATCTTAATCTTCTACAGCTTCAACCGATTCTACCTCAGGAATAAAGTGCTTAAGCATTGACTCAATACCATTTTTTAAAGTAATACTCGAGCTAGGACAGCCATGGCAAGCTCCACGAAGCTCTAATTTTACCACTCCATTTTCAAACCCTCGATATATTATATCTCCTCCATCCATGGCAACCGAAGGACGTACACGTGTTTCAATAATTTCTATAATCTGCTGTTCAACTTCAGACATTTCGTCCAAATTATTTACACTAGATTTATCAGTAGATATATTATTTTGCACATCAAAAACAGCAAAGCCAGAAGTAAAATGATCCATAATAATCATTAAAATCTCAGGTTTTAAAACCAGCCAATCACTTTCTTCCTCCTTAGTAATAGTAATAAAGTCACTACCAAGAAATACAGATTTTACGTTATTTATACTGAATAATTGAACTACTAGACTGCTTTTACCTTTTGCCTCATCAAAATTACTAAAATGAACCGGTTGATTAGGGCTAATGGGTATATTAGGAAAAAATTTTATCGCATTAGGATTAGGAGTAATTTCAGTTTGAATAAACATATACATCTTCCTTGATAAAAAACAAATGGTACCCGCGACCAGACTTGAACTGGCAAGGGCTTGCACCCCACGGATTTTAAGTCCGTTATGTCTACCATTCCATCACGCGGGCAATAAGTTAGTTCAATCCTGACTACACTTACACAGCTAAACACATTAGACTTCCTGCTATGAGGAAATCTATTTGAAATAATCTGCTATTCCAAATTCATGTAAATTCTGTGAAGATTGCACAGACTAATAAAAAAAACATCAAAAAGCAAGTATTTTTATAAATTACCCATAATTATAAATTCAAAATGTGAATTGCAGTAATATTTTTGTACAAAGCCACTTCTACAGACTATTACCCCCCCCTGATACTACTTTTATTAGCATATTGGTTATGTTTTTTAGGCAGAACTTTCCTATCTATAGGACTATTGGTGGTATGGCTAGCATTAGCATGTAATACTTGAGACGCTATCTTAAAAGTAGCATCATCTTTTAACCGATCAGATCGCTCTTCTTGAGAAGCACCTGAATTTATACTAACAATAGCACCAGAAGCATTTTTAACTATTCCTACATATTCTCCTTTATTTTTAAGAACTTCTTTCTCAAGCTGCTCAAGGGCATATTTATTTACTGGTAAAGTATATATCTTACCATCACGTTTTAAATATAAAGGTGAATTCTTATCATCAGAACAAGCAAATATTTCTGTAGGCTTGGTTAGATGCACCAATTTACCATTATTATAGTGAGCAGTTAAATATACAGCATTTTCTTTACTAATATTACGTCCATTTGTATCTTGTACGGCAAAAGACATATGGCACGATCCCTTAATATCCATAGATAACGGTATATTTACCGTACGAGCATTTTTAATTGATTCTCCATCACTAGTTTTATATTCAACATCGTTATCATAACTCAATTTTTTCTCACTTATTATAGCAACATCCTTACCATTTTGTTGTAAATTAAAGCTTTTCTCTGCATCTTTACTTTGCCATATAATATCTTTATACTCAGCTGCAAATTCTTTATGAATATCCGCATAACCTTTTTGTTCAATATTTTCTATATCTCGCAATATTTGTGTATCCTGAAATACCTCAGATAATTTATTGACATCTTCTTTGGCAAATTTAGCAAAATTGCTGCCAGATTCCAACCCACATTTATCAATAATCGGCTGGACTTGATCTCTTGACAATTTTTTAAAAGCCTGCAATATTTTATCATCATTATTATCGTGAACTAACACTCTATCTATAGTTTGTCTTTCAATTAAAGGAGATAGTGTTTGTT
The DNA here is from genome assembly GCA_020881075.1 of Rickettsia endosymbiont of Labidopullus appendiculatus. Lineage (GTDB taxonomy): Bacteria > Pseudomonadota > Alphaproteobacteria > Rickettsiales > Rickettsiaceae > Tisiphia. The sequence continues at coordinate 3,913 of JAJIYQ010000046.1, read as the reverse complement.
GCTGAATAATTACCTCTGTCGTATTAGTCATAGCTTCCTTAGTTGACACACCACTACCCATAACCGGCTCTATTCCCGTACCTACTGACCTCATCTCATTGCTAAGAACCTCATCCGTTTGCATCTCAACTTCACTTGTCTCCACCTTAACATTTAAACTTGCTAACTGAGCTAAAAGTGCAGCATTTTGGGATTCAAGCTCTGTTATCCTACTTGCATTCTTTAGGTTCTCTTGAGCCTGTTCAGCAACAACCTTAGATTGTTCATCAAGCTCATTTTCAAGCCTGTCTTTTTCTGCCTTTAATTCATTATACACTAAATCTTTCTCTACACTAAGTGCCTCTAGCTGATTTTTTGCATTTTTTTCTGCTTCTTCTAATTTAGTCGTGAACTGTTGCTGAGCATTAGTTAACTCACCCACTTGAGTTTGTAATTTTTTAGTTTGCTCCTCTTCTTTTCCATATAATTCTTTGGTTTTATTTACTTCGTCTCTAGCGTCGGATAATTCTTTTTGGGATTTGTTCAACTCTTCCTGTCTTTCTTGCTGTTCTGATTTTAGTTGAGATAAATCCCCTATTACCCCTTGCAATTCTGCATCATTTGCCGCCTGTAGTTTTGCTACGTCTATTGCGGTCTGCACTAGTTGTTTACCAAATTCCTCTTTATGCTTTTCTTCTGCTACATTTATCTCATCTTGTAACTTACTATTATCCGTGGCTAACTTGTCCACTTGAGTTTGTAATTCTTTACTATGATTACTTTCTACCAATAAGCTTTCTTGAAGTTCTTCTATTATTTTTTGCTTTCCCTTTAGATCTTCCTGCCTATCTTGCTGTTCTGATTCCAGTTGAGTTTGTAGATTCGATAATTTCTCACTTACCTCTCGTAGCTCTGTTACGCCTACTTCGGCTTGCTCTGATTGTTTCTTAAGTTCCTCTTTATGCTTTTCTTTTTCTACCTCTAACTCATTTTGCAAGTCACCATAAGCCTTGGTTAACTCGCCCACTTGAGTTTGTAGTTTTTTAGTTTGTTCCTCTTCTTTTTCATATAATTCTTTGGCTTTATTTAGTTCTTCTCTAGCATCTATTAATTCTTCTTGGGATTTGTTCAACTCTTGTTGCTTTCCCTTTAGCTCTTCCTGCCTATCTTGCTGTTCTGATTCCAGTTGAGTTTGTAGATTCGATAATTTCTCACTTACCTCTCGTAGCTCTGTTACGCCTGCTTCGGCTTGATCTGATTGTTTCTTAAGTTCCTCTTTATGCTTTTCTTTTTCTACCTCTAACTCATTTTGCAAGTCACCATAAACCTTGGTTAACTCGTCCATTTGAGTTTGTAAATTTTCAGTTTGTTCTTTTTCAAACTTTTTCTGCTCTACCGATAAGCTTTCTTGAAGTCCTTTTACTATTTTTTGTTGTTTCTCTAGCTCTTCCTTCCTTGCTGTTCTAATCCTAGTTGAGTTTCCAACTGCAATAATTTCTCACTTGTCTCTTGTAGTTTTACTTTGGTTTGCTGTGATTGCTCGCTAAGTTTCTTTTCATACTCTTCTTTTTCTGCATTTAATTCATTTTGTAACTTACTATTATCCGTGGTTAACTTGCCCATTTGAGTTTGTAATTCTTTACTATGATTACTTTCTACCGATAAGCTTTCTTGAAGCTTTTTTACTATTTGTTGACTTTCCCCCAACTCTTCCTGTATTTTTTGCTTCTCTGATTTTAGTTGAGATAACTCCCCCTTTACCCCTAGCAATTCTGCTTCGGATTGCTGTGATTGTCTATTAAGCTCCTCTTTATGGTTTTCTTCTGCTACCTTTAACTCCTTATCTTTTTCTGCACTAAGTGTTTCTAATGTTTTCAAGCTAGCTTTTAAACCGTCATTCTCTTTAGTTAAGTTATCTGTCTGAATTTTTAACGTTGATAATTCCTCATTTACCACCTGTAATTTTGCTACATCTATTGAGGTCTGTGCTAATTGTTTACTAAGTTCCTTTCTATACCCTTCTTCTATTACCTTTAACTTCTCATCTTTTTCTGCACTAAGTGTTTCTAATGTTTTCAAGCTAGCTTTTAAACCGTCATTCTCTTCGGTTAACTCACCTATCTGCTTTTCTAGCTGTACAAGTTTATTTGGTTCACCTATCCTTTCTAACTCTTCTGCCAAATTAGGACCTTGAGGTGTTATAAGTTGTTGCTCTTTTTCTTCCTCCAATCCTTTTATCTTTTCCCGGAGTTCTTCTATTACTATTAGATTGTCTCTTATTTGGTTATTTGCAGATAATTCTAATTCCTTTAATTGCTGAGCTAAACTATCTGCCTTATTTTTTTCACTCCTAATCTCTTCTCCTTGCTGTTTTATCAGAGCATTCAATTTATTAAGCTCAATTTGACGTTCAATCGATGCGGCAATATCATTAGCCCTTTCTTGTAATATAGGATATTGATTGACTATTTCTTCTCTCTCTTGTTTTGAACTAAACTGGGGAATTAAAGACTCTTGTTGCAATTGCTCTAATTTGGCCAACAACTCTTCTTCTTTCTGCTTGGTTTGTTTAATAATTTGATTCTTTTCTTCTATTTTATTCTGGATGAATTTTATTTCTTCTTCCTGGGATTTGATACTTTCATATTGCCTCTTTAGCTCACTATCATCTTGCTGCGATATAATACTATCTATTTTTTTTGTTATATCTGTTTGTCGTTCCTCGAATAATTTTTGTAATTCGGTGTTATATGCTAAATTATCATCTAAAGAGTAGTCCTTTAATTTCTGTTCTTGCTTTGTTAAACTTTCATGCTCCTTCTCTAGGTCTATTATCATAGCATTTAAAGCTGCAATATCCTGCGAATTTTTTTTGAATAACTCTTCTTTATTACCTTTTGCAACCAGTTCAGAGAATGTATCTTTTGTATCTTGATCTATCAAATCAATATCTACTTTATCCCCTTGTAAAAACAAATTGAACTTTTCTCTTGCACTAATCTCTGTTCTAATAATTTTATATTCTGATTCAATTTCATTCAATTGTGTCTTTAGCGTGGTGGTCTGCTCTTCGATGGCTTTCTTTATTCCATTTTCTGACCAATCAGACAACTGTTTTTTAATTTCTGCCTGCTGCTGCCAAAGTTTTGTCAACGATTTTAATGCATCATTATCTTGTTCTTGCCAATGCTCTTTTAAACTTTCTAATTCTATTTGCTTGTTTTCTATATCTTTTTGCAGTGATTTACAGACTCTATTAGCTTCATCAAATATATTTTGTTCATTTGTTATTTCTGCTTGGAATTGGGCTATTTTAGATAAAATTTCTGTGGGCTCTGGTAATGACATTTTATTTACCTATGATTTAATTTATACAAGTATATTATAGTGTAAAATAGTTGTCTATAATATAGCAAAAAGTCAGCAATTCCTGATGAAATTATAGAAACGGGATTATCAATTTAAATAATATACCACAAAATAAAGCATGGTTGATATTGGTCTACAGGTGTGATAGGTAAGATAAATCACCATAGTGCTTTTATTATACGAACTAGTTTTCTTATAAAGCTTGTTTTCTAAGACTTTATGTCTTTTTCTATTTTTCCAATATTTGACCATTTTTGAGTCTGTCATAAAGATTGTGAGAGTTCATGGAAAAAGACTAAAGTACAAAACATCATTGCGAGACCATGTAATGGTCAAAGCAATCCTTTCTAATTACTTTCCTGGATTGCATCAATGCTACTAAAGCAGCTCCTCGCTAATAGACGGCTGTGAGGTTAGATTGCTTCTAGGAGTCTGCCTGCGATAACTAATTAATTATATTTTGAGCTATTTTTCGGCGAGAATATATATGATTTTTGCAGGAATAGTGTACCTATTTCAAGAAAATCATATTTATTCGCAGCCAAAAAGAGCCAAATATAGAATT
>JAJIYQ010000045.1 GCA_020881075.1 Rickettsia endosymbiont of Labidopullus appendiculatus | reverse complement strand
CCAGCGAATTCCATCAGGGCTATAGGGTAAATTTAAAGTGATTTATTAACTATAAGCCGGATACATGACTGCATTCGATTTTTTTGCTGTTATATATTATTTTTTTCTTGCATTATCGGGTAGGTCCATACATGACTATAGGAGGCTGCTTGTGATAACTAATTTTCCTAAATTGACTATAACAAATCTGTGGGGTATTTGTGAATAATCTTATTTGTAACCGTACCAACAATTCTTGGAGTGCTAATGATTTAATTCACTCAGAACTTATTGCATCGAGAGATTTAATATATAATCCATGTCAGTTTATATGCTCTGAACCAGTAATAGAAAAGGAAAGTGTTGAATATGGAGCCTACATATTCAAACTAAATTCTATGAATGTTAGATTTCGTGTTGCTAAGATTACCCCTACAAAGATTGGTCAATTTGTAACACTATGGAAGAGAATTGGGAATGGAGCAATTCAGCCATATGATACTGCAGATTCGATTGATCTTTTTATTGTGACAACACGTAAAGGAGATAATTTTGGTCAATTTATATTTCCACAATCTGTTTTGTATAAATATGATATAGTCTCACACAATAACCAGGGTGGTAAGAGAGCGATAAGAGTATACCCACCTTGGGACATTGATGTAAACAAGCAAGCTAAAAAAACTCAAGCATGGCAATTAGAATATTTTTTAGAAATTCCAATAAATAAACCAATTAACTACGAGAGAGTACAAATGCTTTATAATCAAGTTAAATAGTTATTACTAATTTTGGATTGCATCAATACCACTAAAGTGCCTCCTTGCTAATACTACAGTTGTAAATTAATTTCTACTGGTAATTTGGGCGTCGATCCGGTACTCGAATCCTCACGTACACTTAAGTACGCTGCGGTTCTGCGTTCCGTGTCTCCTACAAATTCCCTAGCATAAATTAATTTACAACTGTAGTACTAATAGACGTCTTGGGCTTTAATTTTTTTCTGTGAACGCTCACATTCAGGTTAGCCATAAAAATTAACCATCTTCTCAGAGATTAATTGGTTGTCATATTTTTCTAAAATATCTTGTCGAATTTGCACACCAAGATGTTTTCGTAACGAAGGCATAGTGATTAGCAGCTCCATAGCTATTGCTAAATCTTCTATATTTTGAGGTTTGACTAATAACCCATTTATTTTGTCTTGTATTAATTCTCTGCCACCTGGAGCGTTAGTAGTAATAATTGCTCTACCATATGCCCCAGCCTCTAAAAGGGAGCGGCTTAGTCCTTCACGATAGGAGGGTAATACGGCGATGTGGGCTTTTTTCCATATTTCTTCTATATCTTTCTGATATCCAAGATATTTGATATATCCTAGATTTTGGTAGTCTTCCAATATGGATTGTGCTATTGATTGTTTATTATTTTGCTCAGGCTGACCAACTAACCAGAATTCAGCATCGATATTTTTCTGTTTTAATATTTTTGCGGCATATGTAAATTCATATACACCTTTGTCAATAAGCATTCTAGCTACTAAGGCAACTACTATTTTATTACCTAACGGTTCTGGTAGGAGAGGGAATCTCTTGGTTTCTATACCAACACTACATTGTTTAATAACTAAATTTGGTGGAGCAATACCTAATTTCACCACTAAAGCTAAATCATCATCATTTTGTACAACAAATAACATGCTTTTATAATAGCTTATTAGGGATAATATTTTAACTATGATCTTCCTAAGGCATTTTAGTAGAAAATTATTGCTGATAAACAATAAACCCATACCAACAAAAGTGTTAATGATTTGTGGTGTATTGCACAGAAAAGCACTGATACTTCCATAAAAAATTGGTTTTATAGTGAAATTATGTAATATATCAGGTTTTTCCTTATTTAATATTCTGATTAACTTGATTAATAATAGTAAATCAGTAAAAAGGTTAATACTTCCACGCTTTATTGAAATTGGAATTACTGGTAAATTATGCTGTTCTATTTTATCTTTAAATTCGCTAATATCTGTTAGTACTTTAACTTCATATCCTTTAATTTTAGCAGCCAAAGCAATTGGCAGAAGATGGTTATAAAAGTGCCAATCTGTATTTGTAAAAATAATGATTTTTTTCATTTATTTTTCTTTATAATAACTCTATAACATAAAATCATAATTAGACCTCTTGCAAAACTCGCTTATGCTGAGGAATTTGTAGGAGATACTTCACCTCGAACCGCAGCGTACTCAAGCGTATGTGAGGAGCAGAGTACCGGTATCACGCACAAATTACCAGCAGAAGTAGAGTTTTGCAAGAGGTCTATTGAATTAAACTTATTATATAGTATATGTCAAGATATTTAGTCACTGGTGGGGCTGGTTTCATTGGTTCGCACCTTGTTAAATTATTAACCAAAGAAGGACACCAAGTTATCATATTGGATGATCTTTCAACTGGTACATTTAATAATTCACTTGATAAAAATATTGAATTTATTCAAGGAAATATTTTAGATCAAGATATTGTGAAGAAAGTATTTAGAAATATCGAGGGTTGTTTTCATCTTGCAGCAGTGGCAAACGTACAGGAATCAATTAATAATTGGCACTATAGCCATCAAGTAAATTTAACAGGAACCATTAATATCTTCCTTCAGGCAAGTAAACAAAATATTCCTGTGGTATATGCGTCATCTGCTGCTGTTTACGGTAAGATCAGTGATTTTCCTCTACAAGAAAATGGCAAAGTGAGTCCACTTTCTCCTTATGCGGCGGATAAATATGCCTGCGAGCTACAAGCTAAGGCTTTTGGCGAGGTTAAATCTCTTAAAAGCTGTGGTTTACGCTTTTTTAATGTTTATGGTACAGGACAACCTAAAAATTCTGATTATTCTGGTGTAATATCAATATTTAGAGAACAAGTGAAAGATGGTAAAGAGTTGGTGATTTTTGGTGATGGAAATCAAAGTCGGGACTTTATACATGTTTCAGATGTAACCAATATGTGTGTTAGAGCCTTATCTATGGCGGCATCATCGGCACCAGTGCTAAATGTTTGCACGGGGCGTGCCTATTCTATAAATGAACTTATTCAATTAATTGATAAAATCGCTGTTATCAAAGGAATAAAATATCTACCACCTCAAGTTGGTAGTATAAATACTTCTGTTGGCAGCCCAGAATTGGCTCAGCAGATGTTAAATTATAAAGCAACATATGAGTTAGCAACTGGATTATTAGAGTTATTTAGCGTAAATTTATGAATTCCAAAGAAACCCTGATTTTAGTAGCGGATATTAGGGGGTGGGCTTTTGATAGCGTTGCTTCGTTTGTTCAATCTTTGTTAAATGAGCAATATGATTGTCATGTAATTTATAGCGGTGACTATAAAACATTGGAGGAGTTTTTAATTAATTTAAACCAATATAATTCTATTAAATTAATACATTTTTTTCATCGTGGGTATTTAACGCACTTACTGCAAATTATAGCAGATAATGGTATTAACACTAATAGTAATATTGAAAAATTATTAAATATTGCCGTTACCATTAGCATACCGGATCATTTATTTATTGAAAATGAATCTGACATACTAAAAAATCTACCAACTTTCCGATTTATTGACAACTACTACACTAGCTCTAAAAGATTGTATGATATTTATGCAAATATCCCAGAATATCCAAAACCGTGGCAAGTAATTTATGATAATGTATTAATTCCAGATTCACAAATTGCCCCTGATTCTAAATTTGGTTCGCCCTCTAGTCAGCTAGTTATCACATGGATCGGTAATAGTGCTTGGGAAAGTTGGTATAGTACTATTGACGATTACAAAGGTCTAAAAACAGTAATTATACCAGCCCTAGAACAGCTTGAGCATGAGAAAATTCATATCAAAAAATGTATAATAGATAAAAATAAGCGACTACACTCAAAAAAAGAAGTTTGGGATGCTCTAAAAGAAACAGACATTTTGCTAATAGCCTCCGTGCAAGAAGGAACACCGTTGACGCTTATTGAAGCGATGGCATTTGGTTGTGCAATTATTACTACTGACGTGGGGATTGTCCGGGAGGTGCTACCTGATATACAACATCAGTTTATAATCAATAGAAATCATTCGTATCTTACGGAGGCGATAAAAAAATTAGATGTTGACCGAGATTTACTAGCAAAAATTAAACAGCAAAATTTTCTTGCATATCAAAAAATCTTTGCCGATAAAACCAATTTGCAAAATTTATGGCTTTCGTTTATAGATATTTCTGTAAAAAATCATAACAAAAAACAAAATTTACAAATAAAGCAACAAATTTTAAGAGATATTAATCTTGTTAGTAAGGACGAATCTCCATCGATAATTGATAAAATCCGTTCTATTCGTTTGTTAAAAAAGATAGCCCAACCTCTTCTAAGATATTATTGGGTTAGATTGCTTGCTAGACGAATAATTACCATGCTTTATTCTTGTTCTTCAGAAAATGATTATGATAATTTTAAAAATTTTATAATCAAATACCAAGGACAGCAAAAAGATATTAGACCTATTTCGAAACTCGCTTATGCTGAGGAATTTGAAGGAGACGCGGAACGCAGAACCGCAGCGTACTGTAATGTACGTGAGGATTCGAGTACCGCATCGACGTACAAATTACCAGCAGAAGTAGAGTTTCGAAGGAGGTCTATTGATGGTATTTATGTAATCTATTCTAATACTTTTCCTGGAGTCGCTAACTCCACTAAAGAATTATTTGACCAAATAATTCCTTTTCCTATAGGCAAAGCAAATATTCTGCATTTACCTAACAAAATTATTACTAAAATAGCTCAGTTAATTATCAAAACAGGCATTAAAAAATTAGTTATATCGGGTGGGCTTGATGTTCATGCTCAATTAGTAGAAAAGTTGCATGAGCTTAAGGCTGATAATTATTTAGATATTTACTTTTTATGGCATGGTTCTCCTGCCCAATGGGTAGATTCTCATCATTGCCAAGATTTTTATAAATGGTTAAATTTATATAAACAAAATAAGATTAAGGCTATTATCACCCTGAAGAAAGGTCTAGAACAATTTTTGATAGCTAATGGTATTCAATCTTATTTATTACAAAACTTCATACCATCAATGCCTAAAAAAAAGGTGATAGCTGTAGAGAATAGTAAATTTACAATTGGTATATGGAGTGCTTCTAGCATATGGATAAAAAATCTCTATCCTCAATTTGCCGCAATAAGTATGTTAAAAGATAAGGTTTCTTGTTACACTAATTGCCATTTTAATGACAATAAACATGCTTGTTGGATGATGCAGGATGTAGAGCTTAAAGTTTTTCCTGAACAATTACCACATCAAGAACTAATAAAACTTATTGCCAATACTAATTTAACTTTATACATTACTAATTCAGAATGTTCACCTATGATAGTTTTAGAGAGTTTAAGTTTAGGAGTGCCTTGCTTAGTTGGTCCTACAGCAGATATTTATGATGATCAATTTCTACGTGATATGTTAACTGTTAATCGCGTTGATTGCCCGCTAACCATATTTAAAGCAATAGAAAAGGTTCAACAAAATATTGATATAATACGTTCCAAACTACCGGAATTTATTAGAAAATATAATAAAAATGCTCTTGCTTTAAAAAACTATTTGCTAACAGTCGTAAATAATGATCATAATAGGTGAGGGGAGTGATAGGCTTATGGATTGCCACGCTCACGTACGTTCGCTCGCAATGACGTAAGCATACAGCTCGCTAGTCATTGTGAGGGAGTCGTAAGCCGACGAAGCAATCCATTACTTTCTTGGATTGCTTCGTTGCCACTAAATTGGCTTCTCGCAATGACGAAATAATGCTACTAATCGGATAGCTATAGTTACTTACTCATTGATGCTTGTATCCCTTTACCCATAGCAGCCTCTTTTATTGCCGAGCCGAGATTAACAACACTCTCTGCAACTTTTCCGACGGCGATAGCATTGTTTAAACTACTTTTAACTATAGTAACAATTGCCTTGCATGAACATTTTATTACATTCGCCACTGCATTTAAAATTTTATTATTTTTGATGGCATTAATGGGTGCCTCAAATATTTTTTCAACTTTTTTTAATTGTTCCTTAGCAAATTTTTCTGCTCGTCCAATTGGAGTTTTTTCATGTTCAGCCCGTTTCTGGGCAGCATATCTATCCTCTACATCTTTTTTTATCTCTTTTCTTACCTTGTCAAATTCCTGTTGAAATTCTTGCAAGATCTTTTCTGACTTTTCACCTTGAAGTTTCTCCGTTCCTTTTAATTGTGGAATATCTTTTAACTCTTTCTCTGCTGCTTTTAAAAGCTCGGCAATTTGATCAAAAGCTGTATTTAAGTTTGCCAAAGAATCCGGCTTACTCTCATTTCCTTGTTTACTCATAATCTTCTCTATATTTAGTTAAAATCTTCACTAGAAATTGTAGCAGAAAATTCCCCTTATCTCAATCATTAAAAATCTAAATCGGCGTAGCATGTGGGTGGAGTAAAACCTGGGATTTTGTCTTGTAGTAGAGAGCGAAAGCTAGGTCTGGATTTGACTATTGCATACCAATGACGAATAGATGACCATTTATCCCAGTTAACTTCACCGAAATAATCTAGAACAGAGATATGACAGGCAGCAGCTATATCTGCACAGCTTAAGGAATTTGATGCAATAAAGCTACGTAACTCCAATAAATTGGACATATAGTTCAAGTGATGTGACAAATTAGTCTTTGCTGCTCTAAGAAAATCGGTTCTAGGTCCCCCTAATTGGCAGGATGGTCTTACTATTTTTTCATCGATAATAATTTTTGTTACTTCGCGGTAAAATTTTTCATTAAACCAACTGAGTAATCGACGGATTTCGCATCTAATATCAAAATCTTCGTCCATAAAATTAAAATTTGGATATTTTTCATGAAAATACTCAGTGATCGGATAAATTCCTGCTATAATTAAATTGGATGCCTCTTGTAAGACCGGTAAAGTACCCGCTTGATTTAAAGACAAAAATTCCTGATTCCTCTGCCAATAATCCTCTTTAACCATAGTAAATTGAGCATCTAGTTCTTTTAGCAACACCCGAACCTGACGTGATAATGGACAAGTAGGATAATGGTATAATTTTCTCAATTAACTACCCTTGATTTAAACATTAAACCTAAAATGCACTACATCTCCATCTTGCATTTTATACTCTTTGCCCTCTAAACGCATTTTACCCATTTCTTTGGCTTTTACTTCCCCATTAAACTTTATATAATCCTGATAGCTAATGACTTCAGCCCGAATAAAACCTTTCTCGAAATCAGTATGAATAATACCAGCTGCTTTAGGAGCTAGTGTACCATTACTAAAAGTCCAGGCATGTGTTTCTTTAGGTCCAACAGTAAAAAAGCTTTTTAGATCTAATAAATTATACATTTCTCTTATAATTTTACTCAGACCTGTTTCCGCAAGCCCTATACTATTTAAGAACTCAATTTTTTCCTCTTTACTTTCCAAAACTGCAATATCCGCTTCAATTTTTGATGAAATGAGGACATGTTTTGCCCCTTCTTCTTCAGCTTTTTTTGCTACAAGCTCGGTAAATTTATTACCAGTAATCGCCTCATTTTCCAAGACATTACAAGCATATAAAACTGGTTTAGAAGTCAATAATTGCAATTGATCTACCATTTCTTTGCTATAAGCCTTGCTAATGCTGCGTACTGGCTTACCTATCGCTAAAGTTGCTTGAATTTCTTTTAATAACTCTACTTGATCTTTTAAAGCTTTATCGCCTGTTTTTAAACGTTTCTCAGCATTCGTTAAACGTTTTTCTACCGATTCAAGATCGGCTAAAATTAATTCTGTTTCTATTATTTCAGCATCATATATTGGATCAATTTTATTATGTACATGAGTAATATCTATATCCTCAAAACAACGTAATACGTGCAAAATAGCATCGACCTCTCGTATATGAGATAAAAACTTATTACCAAGCCCCTCACCTTTACTAGCCCCTTGTACCAAGCCAGCAATATCGACGACTTCTATATAAGTAGGAATAATTTTAGTAGAATTAGCAACAACTGCCAACTCATTTAGCCTAATATCCGGTACTGATACTATAGCCGAATTTGGCTCTATAGTGCAGAAAGGATAATTAGCCGCTTCTGCTGCAACACTGGAAGTTAAAGCATTAAACAAAGTTGATTTTCCTACATTTGGCAAGCCAACAATACCACATCTTAAGGTCATAAATCTTTCCTTAAATAATATACTTCCGAATCTTTATCATAGCCACTTCTTATAAACTCTAATTTAAAGCCTAATTTTTCATAAAATGGTTTGGCCTGCCAATCAGTAGTGCATACAGTCATAAATTTACAATTACGCTCTCGTGCTACCTCTTGCACCTTTGCCATCAGTAAAGTGCCATAACTTTGACCACGAAAATTTTCAGAAACCCATAACATGTCAACATATAAACAACCATAGAAACTCTTGCCATCTACACCAGCAACAAAATTTTTATCATTATCAAAGCAGGTGAAGGAAAATGATTTTATAACATCAAGCCCCTTCTTGACTTTAGCCTGCTCATTTAAACCATCTTCCATTATCTTCATATATTGTGCATCTATGCTATTATCTGCATAAACTATCTGTAAATTTAATGGTTTCTCCATAATTTAAATTATACTCCTGTTAAATTCTTCTACTTTGCCTGAAAGTAATAAATGGAAATTATTGGTTATTACATCAATGGAACTGATAATAATTTTATATTCTTCTTTAGAAAAAGGAGCTAAAACATAATCCGATACATCATCATACGCTGGTCTTCCTACCCCAATTCTGATACGGTGATAATCATTCCCTACACACTGATCCAATGATTTTAAACCATTATGCCCACCACTACCACCAGCTAATTTATATTTTATTCTACCAATTTCTAAATCTATATCATCATGTAAAACGAAAATATTTGGTGGGTTGATATTATAGTAAGAACATATGGCTTGTACTGCTTTACCGGACAGATTCATATAAGTTACAGGTTTTGCCAATAGTAATTTCTGTCCGTCCACTATCCCTTGTGCCAATTCTGCATGAAGTTTGGATTTTGTATTCCAAGAAATTTTATAGTATTCTGATAAATAATCGACAGCTATGAAGCCAACATTATGACGAGTATTTTGATACTCCTTGCCTATATTCCCCAAACCTACAACAAGTACACTAGACTTCTTTCGAAACTCTACTTCTGCTGGTGATTTGTACGTCGATGCGGTACTCGAATCCTCATGTACATTAAAGTACGCTGCGGTTCTGCGTTCCGCGTCTCCTCCAAATCCCTTAGCATAAGCGAGTTTCGAAAGAAGTCTACTCTTCTGATTTGAGTATATATTTGAAGAATTGGCTTCGCCAATAATTGAGGGATATTCACGCGTTTTTGATAATGTCATTATTACGACCTTTTGTCATTTCCACGAAAGTACACTAGTGTTCTGGTTAAGCCGATATATCAAACAACGTCATTGCGAGCGAACGTATGTGAGCGTGGCAATCCATAAATTGTCATATGGATTGCTTCGTCGACCTATGGTCTTCCTCGCAATGACGGCTAAAGCTTACACACTCCTCACAATGACGATTATATAATTATTTTGCTTTTACTTCTTCAGTTGTAGTTTCTTCAGTTTCTGCCTTACTACCCTTACGCCCAATGATAGTAGCAATAATAAAATCACTTTTACTAGCTAGCTGAGTTCCTTCAGGTAATTTAATGTTTTTAGCTTTTAAAGACTGACCTATTAGCATATTGCTAACATCAATATTAATATTTTTAGGTATATTATTGACATCGCATAAAAGAGTTATAGTTCTTTTTATGATATTAAAGAATCCACCCCTTTTAACTCCCAAAGCTCTTTCTTTACCTTCGTAAACCACTGGGACTTCCATTGTTTGGGTTTTTTCTTCTAAATGGACAAAATCAACATGCCTAACTATGTCAGTAATAGGATGCAATTCTACAGCTTTTGGTAATACTTTATGGGTTTTGTTCCCTACTTTAATTTGCACAATGGATGATATAAAACCAGGCTTTCTATAGTGCTTAGTTATTTCTTTTTCTTCAATAGAAACGGCAAGTGGCTGTTTATTTGCTCCATAAACCACAGCAGGAACCATACCTCTTCTGCGTAGGTCTCTTGCAGCTCCTGTCCCAAATTTCTCTCGCATTTCCGCTGCAAGTTCTAATAGTTCACTCATCTTTTTCTCCCAAGAGATTTTAATAATATTAGGTAATGATAGTACTAAATGCTAAAAAATTCAAGTATTAATTTGACAAGACGTTTGACTATTGTTTACTATAGGTGCTCATACTAAAGTTATTAAGAGGTTATCGTATGTCGAAAGTTCAAGATCAAAAAAGCATAGACGCTGTATTATCAAGTGAAGCAAATTCATTAACAAAGATGCAAAATGCTATAGGTAAACTTCTAGATGCTAATCAACAATTAAAAGGTAGCATAGAGTTAAAACAGAAAGTGGATGCGTTAAAGAAGGAAGCACCATCTTTACCTTGGTTTAAAAGATTCGTACAAATTATTCCTCAAGTGAAATATCTTTTTATAAAAAATGATGAGCAGATCGCTGCGGAGAAAAGAGAAATTAATAGAGAGATACTTACAGATGTTGACGATACATTAAAAAAAATAGGAAAAAAATCTTCATCGTTACAAGTAATCATCGATACAGAATTGCAGAAAGGCTTGGATAAGATTTGGCAAAAAGAGTTATCGAATGAACAAAAAAAAATAGCAGCAGAATTACAAGAACAGCTGAGCAAATTGAATGTATCCCAAGAAAAATTTAGGGAAATTGTACCAAAGTTTTATAATGCTAATGAAGCTGTAGCATTAATGCACGAAAGAGTACAACTAACCCAAATACAAAAAGACATCACCAAATTGGTAGAGGCTAATAATAAAGTGCAAGGGCTGCTTGCTATAAAACAACAATTAGCAAAATTACAACAAGACTTACCCTCAACTTGGTTAGATGGTCTTAAACAAGTTGTAACAAAAATCAAGCATATTTTTGTAACTACTCCAGAAAAAATTCTAGAAAACACCGTAATCAAAAACAATGAAACGTTACGTCATATTGATAATGCTTTAAAAACCACTGGTAAGAACATAGAGAGTTCAAAACTAGCTAGAAAAGATAAGTTACATAAAGAATTAGAGATGTTAACAAAAAGAAAGTTATCAGGCGAGCAGTTAGAGGCATTGGGTGCTTTAAGTAGCCAAATTGACTTGGCTTTTTCCAAAACAATTTCTGCTTCAGAGCCATTACTGACTACGATTGGTCAAGAGCAGGCTCAGTCGCAAGCCCTGCACTCATCAATGCCTAATCTACAGACGATGCCACTACGTCAAGCCCCACTACCACCTAATTTAGCTAACGCTTCATTACCAAACCAAGCTGTTCAACAACAAAACACAATACCACAACCACCTCCTCTACCTCCTGAGGGTATAGGTCTTCAGCAAGCAGCCGGCTCTATACCACGACCAAAACATCCAGCTCCACCACCGCCTCTACCTAATGCTGGTATAGGTCCTCAGCAAGCAGCTGGCTCTATACCACGACCAAAACATCCAGCTCCACCACCGCCTCCTCCACTAATGCATACTAATTCGTTGCCGGATATAAAAGCTCCACAACCAGAAGAACATGCTAGACGAGCATCTATGCCATCGTCAACAAAACAACCTGCTCCACCTCCACCTATATGTACTACGTCGTTGCAGAATCTAGCTGCCCCACAACCAAATATTGCAGCGGAAATACCTCCGCCTCCAGCACCGCCACCACCACCAGCACCACCACTACATGTACCAGGCTTACAACAAGGGGCTCATCAAGAACCCCAAATAATACCACCGCCACCACCATTGCCACCAACAGCAGCCCAACCAGTTCCGCCGCCTCTACCAGGAGGGTTTGATCAACCGCCACCACCTCCTCCAGCACCGCCACCGCCACCACCGCCGCCTGGTCAAACTAACAACCCGGCAGCAGCCAACCCAATAGAAGGGCAGGAGAATCGTGGGCAGCTATTAAATGAAGTTGTAACAGGGGTTACTCTAAAAAAAGTAGAAATTGTGGATAAAAAACCCTCTCGAGATGATATGTTCGCTGCAATTAAAGCTGGCAAGGATGGTGGCTTCAAACTAAAGACAAAAGAAGAAAGAGATGCAATAGAAAAAGAAAGAAGAGAAAGAGAAGGAGAAGGAGAGGAACCTTCTATTGAAAAATCTCTGAGAGACGTAATACTTGCTAGAGCAAAGGTAATGCGCGATGATGATGATGATGAACACCCACATGCTGAGCTTGTGGAGTTTATTAACAATAAAGATATCAATGAAACTGCTCTTATTAAAAAACTTGGTGCTGAGGGTGATAAAGATATTAATACCAAAGAAAAGCTAATTCAATTTATTGGGAAAGATTTTAGTTTTGATGATGATGATAATGAGGACAAACAAACAGATATCGTTAAAAAGCTAGAGAAACTTAAAGAGAAGTATGAGAACAATGCTCTTGACTTATCAGCCAAGCCTGTTGTTGAAGCGGTAGCAACAAAGCAAGAACTCCCTAAAGATCTTCAGGCAGAAGTAAAAGCTATTGCAGCCACTATCCCTAAACCCGAGAATGTTACAGGAGCCAATAAGCCCCCTCCACCACCTCTTCCCCCTAAAATTCGACCAGGTGGTCGTGTATAAGGGCAGTGTACACTAGTGTTGGGGTTTAAGTAGGTGTATCAAAACGACGTCATTGCAAGAAGTCACTTTAGTAGCGACTCCTTGCAATGACTCTTGGTGAGGTGGTTTTTTATTCATCAATTCATTCAACAACCTGATCTAAATAAATTACTTGAAAATATTGTTTAGCCGCTAACGACTGTATATTAGGTATTTCAGGATATTGTAATAATAATGGCAAGAATACGCTTCCTCCAATAACAATACGGGTATTTACTCCAGCAGGATGCAATCCCCATACATCTTGATAACTCATAGCCATTAATGGGCTTTCTTTATTATAAGAATTAGGGTAATTAGCAATATACATAACTACATGTCCGCCAGTATATATAATTGTCAAGAACGGTTTACCATTCTCCATTAGATACGATATCCTCTGCTCTGGGGACGCATAACTCATATCCACCATTCTACCATATCGCGGTTGGGATGCTGATTCTTTTGGTAACCATATACCAAAAGAGGCAAAGAAATTTTTTAATTCTGATGAACAATCATTATAAAAATACGAACCATTCCAACCATACGGGCGACCAGTTAAACTACTAAGAATATTAGCTATATTACGTTGCGTGACCATTAAAGGCATGTCTGCAGTATTTTGGTTAGGCACCTCAACATATTTAATCACAGCATGTCCATTTTTTATCGAAGGTATCATTAACTTTTTGCTTAAAGTAGAACTATTATCAACCCTTGGAAATATGGAACCTATGTAGGCAGAAAACAGAAATTGACCTGTTGTATCAGTTATAGTTGTTTGAGTACGAGTAATTGCCACAAGATGCGATTTTGCTGCCATCTGCCATTTATTAACAAATTCTGTAGTTGTTCGTGCAATTCCACTACTTTTCACCCATACCATAACATCAGGATCAGGAGTTATAACCAATGACCAAGCTCTATCCTTTGTTGTCCCTATAATGTAAAGAGGTGTTCCTGCCCAAATAGATGCCCATTGTAAATTATCAAAAGGATATCTCGCTATCTTATAACTATAAAAATACACATCATTGGTTGGTAACAATCGTCCATGCAAATTATCAATGGCAATAGCCCTATTACTAGCTTGATAAGTTAAATTACAAAATTGCGTTATATCAATATTAGCACTAATAGCATTAATCCAGCCTTCCTTATAAGGGCGGAAATTTCCTCCATACCCGATCTCATTAACGGGTTTATATTTGTTGCTAAATTCAATTAATCTGTTTTGTATAATAGTTGCTATATCATTCGGTGTAGCAATATGTAATAGTTGCTTTACATATTGCTTATCCCATGGAGATAAATCACCATAATTATGTTTATAAAGTTTTTCTAGATGTTTTTTTTGTACATCTGGACTTAATAAAGGAGTATCGTAATCAGGACTTTTCTCATTTATCCAATCATTAATATTTTGAGAATAATTCTCTATAGGAAATATCTGGATAACATTTTGGTTTATTTTAGGATAGTTATTTTTAGTAGTTTTTAAAGTGCAACTGGTCATAGAACATAATGCAATTAAGTAAAAAATACATCTTATCATAAAAATCAACTCCACTAATAGATATATACAAAATTATTTGAAAAATTGTATATCTAACAAGTTTGCTATGGATCAATACCAATATCGGGTATAATATTAGTTCATCTCATTAACTTGTAATTTAGATTTCTCTAAGTATTTTAATATTTCTTCATGTAACTTAGTCCATTTGATTTGTTTTTTCATAAAAGGCATAAATTCTTTCTTCCATACTGTTATGTATTGCTGAGAATATTCTTGTTCGAATTTTTGGAATTCAGAAGAAATATTTTCTTTAAACATAGCTATTAAATTTGAAACCTCAGTAATTTTATGACTATCTAAAGATTTCAAAGATAAAATATCTTGTTGTAAAACATCTGTTTTATTTAATAAATTGTTTTTAAAGGTATTATATGGCAAGATTAGATCATACCTTAAATTAGAATTATAATATATTTCCATTTTATATATTAGACTATTGAACGCTTTGCGTGATACCTCTTGTTCATAATTTGTAAGGGAAGTTAATAAATATTTATAGTCTTTTTCATTTAAATCATCTGGTTTAACAAGCATATGAATTTTGGAGTGTAAATTATTGAATTCACTATAAATATTATCTCGATACTTATCTAAAAACTTAGGAAATATATCTTGTTGCTCAAGTTTTAAAGGTAAATCCTTCCTAATTTCTATTGGTAGGTTATGTATCGAAAACTGATATACTACCCACATAAAACTCTCATCAAATTCATTTGAATAATTGATACGATCGTCAGGCAAAACTACCTTACCTTCTTTATCATTCCAAGGTCGTATCTTATAAAAAAATCTATTCAGTCTTTCTTTTAATTTTATAATATCTGTGTTTTTATCTCCCATTTTATATAATACTTTATCCATTAAACGTTTAGCCTCGTTGGATTCTATTCTATTGTTTATATGAAGCCCTATATTATTTCTTTCCAATAACTCCCAATCAAATAATCTATGCGGATCAACTTTACGTAGCACATAACTGTCAAATGCTTTACTGTACAATATTGTTCCTATTTCAAAATGACTAAATATCATATCTTTTCTTATTTTAAAACGTTTCATAAGATATAGGAGCAATTCTTTTACAGATTCCATTTGCTGTTGTGAAAACAATTCGCACCCAGTATTCACTATTTCTATGCCGATAGAATAATTATTTAAAGCAGTTAATTCTTCAAATTGCTCACCCATTTTAATTTTAGCATAACTAATACCAGCATGGTATGCTCGCTTTTCTAAAGGAACCGTTAACGTAATACTGCCATCCTTATCTACAATGAAATGAGCAGACAGACCTATTTTGTTTAGCAATTCTTTTGTATCTTTTAATGTTGATATACCAGTATGGTGAACTATAACCATTGATACTTTCCTACCTTCTCTGTCACCATAATTTGCAACTGGCACAGGGTCTAGGAACAGTAAATTTTTCTTTTGTAATAAAGGAAGTTCTTTTTGTAAATGAGCAAAATCATTTTGAAAGCTTACAATATCAGGATGCGGTTTAGATAAAGCACCAACTTTTTTATGGGAACACCCAACATTTAACAATGCAACTATTATAACAAGATAGTATCTTGAAAAAATCTTAAAAGCTTTATTGGTCATACAAATATAAAATCACTAAATAAAATATGTTAAAAAATTAAGTACTTATCTTTCATTTTAGATTATTCAATGGTAAATTCAAGGGATTAATTATTATCACTGTAATTCAGGGCGATTTAAAAGTTACACTATAACTTTTAAACTACCATGGTTGCATCTAATATAAAATAATTATAGAAATGCAAACAATTTAATGCTATAAGTAAGCGGTGCTATGGTCATATGATTTGGAGAGGTGGCCGAGAGGCTGAAGGCGACGGTTTGCTAAACCGTTATACGGGTAACCGTATCGAGGGTTCGAATCCCTCTCTCTCCGCCAATTTTTTTAGAGACATTTTGGTTAAAAGCCTAATACTCATGGTATTTCCTTCGGTTAATTAGATCATATTTTAATAGTATAGAAAATTTTATTACTTGTCAATTTACAATTAATTTATAGGTTTTTCTGCTGGAAGAGTGACATATCGGTTACATATCAAAATACTACTTTTAAGTACCTCTTTATTAAGATATACAACTAAAAAATAGTTAATTGTTTTTGTCGTCAACAACGAACCAAATCAATCTAAAATTGAATATTTTACTATTTTAAAAATAATTGCCTAACCTAGTTTAATTACTAAAAATATAATTCAAGTTGTCAAAATACCACTTTTAAATACTTCCTTATTTTAATTCT
>JAJIYQ010000044.1 GCA_020881075.1 Rickettsia endosymbiont of Labidopullus appendiculatus | reverse complement strand
CTAATTAATTATATTTTGAGCTATTTTTCGGCGAGAATATATATGATTTTTGCAGGAATAGTGTACCTATTTCAAGAAAATCATGTTTATTCGCAGCCAAAAAGAGCCAAATATAGAATTACTTTCGTTATCGCAGGCAGACTCCTAGGAAGACCGTAGGTTGATGAAGTAATCCAGGAAAGTTATTAGAAGTGGATTGCTTCGACCATTACATGGTCTCGCAATGACGGCTTGAGGACGTAATATCCCAACTGTTGAAAGTTAAAAAATAGCTAAAGTCTTAGTGTTACATTGTATTTATGTTCTGTACAATCTTTAGTTATAATTTTAATCATTTTTTAACTTTCAACAATTATGGGCTAGGAGCGACGATGTCACCAAATTCTCATCAATTGACTATACTTAACAATATGTTAAGATTATCTAAGGTTGCCCCCTTTGTCTAGACAAAAATTTAGATAATTTAAGATATAATACCAAATATATTGTAGATTGGTTTTTTTAATAGCAATATACCAGATAATATATTTAAGGATTTGAAGGATAAATTGATTGATGCTAGGAGAATTTGTAATGAGTAGAAAGTTGGTATATGCTAGCGATTATCGTGGCATAGAATTGCGTAAAGCTCTGATAGATCAGCATAATTTAAGTGGTTTTGAATCTGAGGATTTAGGTATTGATGATGATTCTCCACTAGATTATGTTGATATTTCTAGATTGTTAGCAGATAGGCTCCGAAAGACAGAAGACATAGGGGTAATGATATGCGGTAGTGGTCAAGAAGTAGCTATTGCACTCAATAGATTTACCCATATAAGGGCAATTATATCACGATCAACGGAAGACTCTATACAAACTATAGTCGATTCAGGAGAAGTTGATGCTAGGAACGATGGAGCGACGCCTATAAGTAATAGGCGAGCGACGAGTGACGACGTCACCAACTTCTCATCAATTGACTATAGGCAAAAGCTTAATGCAAATGTTCTATGTTTAGGTAGCCAAAACTCCTCTTTAGAAAAATTTCAGGATATAATTGAAAAATTTGTTACAGAAAACTTCACTGGTGAAAAGCATACAGCATGTGTACAAAAATTAGAACTATCACAGACAAAACACATTGATACTGGTATCAATGTAATAGTACGTGGAATAATTATTCATAATAATCACATATTGCTTACTACTGCTACATCTGATAATCCAAATTTTCCACCAAATATTTTTTTCTTGCCAGGTGGACATGTTGAATATAATGAACCATCTTTGCAAGCTTTGAAACGAGAAATATGGGAAGAAATGAATCTAGAGATAGATGAATCAGAGTTTGCCGGTATATTGGAATGCAGCTGGAAGCGTAAAGGGTCAATTTATCATGAATTAAATATTGTATATAATATTCATATTAATGGATTAGATTTATCTCATCCACCTGTAGCAATGGATCATAAATTCCATAGTTTCATTTGGAAGCCCATAGACCAAATTGGTAATATAGTTATTCTGCCAGAAAGTCTAAAAACTATTATAAAAAATTATGTTGAGCAAGGTTCAAAGATGGATATTTTCTCACAAATCCTAAATACATAAAAATAAGATATAGTCAATTGATGTATACTGCCATGCATAAGGTGGTTAAAAGGTAAATTTTAGTTTTAACAAAAAAATATAAATTAAATGAGTCGATACACTTAGTGCAGAGATATTATGTGATATAGTATCTTATATTAACTAAAAAATATAAGATACTAATATGTTTGGTCAGATTTTAGGTGGCATAGGAAGTAGCATAGGTGGTGCTTTTGGTGGAGGTATATTATCAACTATTGGACGATTTGCAGGTAAGGCATTAGGTGATTATTTAGAATATTTAAATCATCAACCCGAGGAATATTATCATTTTAAGAATATTAGGGAAAGTTTTGTTCTATCAAAAGCTGTTTATGGACACCCAATAGCGTTAGTTTTTGGTACGGCAAGGGTCAATGGTAAAATAATTTGGGCAAACCAAATTAAGGAAGTACAAATTACCAGCGTTGCACAACCAGGCGTATCAGATACTCAAAGAACTACCGCCATCCATAATTTAACAGAATGCGAATATTATTTATCCTTTGCAGTGGGCATATGTGAAGGTGAAATTGCTGAAATTAGTAGAGTATGGGCTAATGATCAGTTGCTCAATCTTGAACAATATACATTCAGGCTTTATCTAGGATCAGAAGAGCAAATAGCCGATCCTTTAATTGCTGCGACTGATCCTCAAGGTCAAGTACCAGCTTTTCGAGGATTAAGCTACGCGGTATTTGAAGAGCTACCATTAGCTGATTTTAATAATTCTATACCAAATTTCTCCTTTGAAGTAACCAGAAAGGCTAATATTCCTAGTTATGTTGGAAGTAAGATTAGACCTATTGAAAAACTCGCTTATGATGAGGAATTTGAAGAAGACGCTTCACCTCGAACCGCAGCGTACTCTAATGTACGTGAGGATTCGAGTACCGCATCGACGTCCAAATTACCAGCAGAAGTAGAGTTTTTCAATAGGTCTAGCGTAGAGGATTTGGTTGAGGCGGTCGACATTATCCCAGGTTCAGGGGAATTTGTTTATGATTGCCTGGTGCAGTATAAAACCATTACCAGTTCTTTGGGGGGTGTGATCAGTAAAAAACCAATAAATTCCCATAATTATCGTAACATTGCTGATAGTGTTTATAGTCTGGATCAAATGAAAATTATATGTCCTAATATCAAATGGGTTGCACCAGTTGTATGCTGGTTTGGCGATAGTTTGGATATTAAAAATTGTACTATCAAACCTGCCGTAGAATTTAATGATCCGCATACCCAATACTCAGAACAATGGCAAGTTGGGAAATATTTACGTGATACGGCAAGATTAGTATCACGAGATGCAGATAATTTCCCTAAATATGGTGGTACGGTCAATGATGCGAGTATCATACGTTACTTACAGGAATTAAAACGTAGAAATTTTAAAATCATGTTTTATCCAATGTTTTTTTTGGATATTTGGCAAAAGCCATGGCGTGGTCATTTGACAGGTTCGATAAGTTCGGTAGTAGATTTCTTTAATAAAGATGAGGGTTATAATGATTTCATTCTGCATTATGCTGAGTTAGTTAAGGATCATATTGATAGTTTTGTAATCGGTTCTGAGTTAATAGGTTTAACTAGTATCAGAGATCAACATAATAATTTTCCTGCTGTTATGGAACTGATAAAACTAGCAAAATTAGTTAAAAATATCGTTGGTGATAATGTACTTGTGACTTATGCCGCAGATTGGTCAGAATATCACCATACAAAAGACGGATGGTATAATTTAGATAAGTTATTTGCCTCAGAATATATAGATTTTGTTGGTATTGATGCTTATTTTCCTGTAACAAGAACGGTAAATTCTAGAATTTCGTCAGAAGAAATTATTAAAGGTTGGCAATCAGGCGAAGGGTATGATTACTTTATAGATGACAATAATAGTCAACGTCAATTATCAGCAGATTATGCTTGGAAGAATTTAAGATATTGGTGGGAGAATTATCATCGCAATCCTGATGGGATAACAACAGAATGGCAACCAAAAATGAAGAAAATTTGGTTTACAGAGTTTGGTTTCCCTTCCATCGATAAAGCAACTAATCAGCCTAATATATTCTTTGATCCTTTATGTATTGATGGCGGAATACCAAAATATTCTACTGGTGAAGTTGATTTTTCCATTCAGCGTAAAGCCATACGGGGATTTATTGAATATTGGCAAACACAAGAATATATCGAACAAATGTTTTTATGGACTTGGGATGCCAGACCTTATCCAGCTTGGCCACATAATAATATTTGGCGAGATGGTAACTTATGGGCAAAAGGACATTGGGTGAATAATAAGTTTGGGGCTTGTAATTTAGCGGCAATAATTCTTGAATTGTCTTATAGATGCAATATTCCATTAAAGAACATCGACATATCTACTCTTGATGAAGCTGTAGAAGGGTTGGTATTAAATAAAGCGTTATCTTGTATTGATATTATTAACTCTCTAAGGATTATATATTTCTTTGATATCATAGCTTATCAGGAACAAATTAAATTTACCAAGCGTGGATACTCTCCTCTCTGTAAGGTTAGTTCAAAAATATTGGTTAAATTATCAAGCAATAGTTATTTAGAACAAATGGAAATTTCTAAAACTAGCATTATTAGTAAATTAGGGCTAAACTTTATTGATCGATGTGATAATTATAATAATGGCTTTTGCCAAATAAATAGTGAGAATTTTTCACATAGAGCTATTCCAGTCTTAAGGCTACCTATTATACTATCTTGCCTGGAAGCGGAAAGATTAGGGCAGCTAATCCTAAAAAACGCTGCTACTGAAACTAAAATTTTAAGATTTATCATGCCGGCAAATTTTATCAAATATCAACCGGGGGATTTTGTCTTATTGTATTATCGGAATTATCAATATCAAATTAGGATTATCTCCATGAAATTATCTCGTTTAACAGTAGAAATACAAGGAATTATCGATGAAGTTGAAAATTATGTACTAGGAGGCTGCTTACGATAATTATTAAAGATAGATTTTTTTATCAAAACTATTATAATAAACTAGACAAGAAACTAGTAGGTTATATGCAAAACTCAATATCAGCCTTTGATGCAAAAACTCATTTCTCTAAAATACTAGATCGGGCAAGCAAAGGTGAAGAAATATTAATTACCAGAAGAGGTAAAGTAACTGCAAAAATAGTACCAGTAAGTCTCGTAAAAGATATTGATAGTGCCCAAATGGCAGCTATAAGAATTAGGAAATTAGCTAAAGAAATTAATTTTCAATTATCCGATTGGGAAGATTTTTTAAGCTATAAAGATGTGGGGAAAAAATAGTGGTATCTTTTGTTTTAGATTCTTCAATAGCTCTTTCGTGGTTTATGCCTGATGAGACGGCAGCCTTGGATGTTTTGGACAAGCTTATTAAGGAAGGAGCAATTGTACCAACTATTTGGTTGTTTGAAATAGGTAATGTTTTATTGTGTGCAGAACGTGCGGGACGTATCACTGCATTTCAACGTCACCAAGCTATTTATACTTTGAAAGAGCTACCAATCAAAATTGATCAAACAAGTTTAGATCATATTTGGTTTGGTACAATGGAATTAGCTGAAAATCATGGCTTAACTATATATGATGCCAGTTATTTAGAATTGGCAATACGCTATGGTCTACCAATAGCAACTTTTGATAAGTTGCTAAAACGTGTAAGTCATACAATAGGGATTAGTTGTTATTAACGCAAATTTAAGTATATTAAGCAATCTTACAAAACCATAATCAAGTACTGTAATAACTTAAGTGACAATATTGTAAGAATAGTATATATTATACACAGACCTAGTAAAAAAATAATCATATGGAATTCGATCCTAATCTACTATCTCGTATACAATTTGCTTTTACTATAAGCTTCCATATAATTTTTCCGTCCTTCACAATTGGTCTTGCTAGCTGGCTGGCTGTAGTAGAAGGGTTATGGCTCAAAACTGGCAATAATATTTACCAAGAAATATATAAATTTTGGATTAAGATTTTTGCTATTACCTTTGGTATGGGGGTAGTATCCGGCGTTGTTCTGTCTTACCAAATTGGTACTAATTGGTCAGGTTTCTCTGATAAGGTAGGTAATGTACTTGGACCACTTCTCGGTTTTGAAGTGCTTGCTGCCTTCTTTTTGGAATCGTCTTTTCTTGGAGTGATGTTGTTTGGTTGGAATAAAGTTAGTAAGAAAATGCATTTTGCTGCTACTTTAATCGTGGCAATTGGTACAATTATCTCTGCCTTTTGGATTCTGTCAGCTAATAGCTGGATGCAAACTCCTACTGGTTATGAAGTACGAGCCGATAATATTTTATATCCGACAAATTGGTTAGAAATTATTTTTAATCCTTCATTTCCATATCGTTTCTGTCATATGATTGTTGCATCATACTTAACTACAGCCTTTGTTATTGGTGGCGTCGCTGCTTGGTATCTTGTACAGAAAAAATTTGTTGCCCATGCTAAAATCATGTTTGGTATGGCAATGTTGATGGCAGTATTTGTTGCTCCAATACAGCTTTTTATTGGGGACCAACACGGGTTAAATACTCTAGAACATCAGCCTGCAAAAATTGCTGCTATGGAAGGTATTTGGGATACAGAAAAAGGTGCTGCCCTTAGGGTCTTTGGCTGGCCATCAGCTCAAGAAGAAACAACAAAATATACGATAGATATTCCAAAAGTTGCTAGTTTAATACTGACCCATAGCTTAGATGGAGAAGTACAAGGGCTAAAAGAATGGTCAAAAGAAAATCGCCCCCCCGTATTAATAGTATTTTTATGTTTCCGAATAATGGTAGGAATCGGTATGTTAATGATAATTACTGGGGTAATTGCCGTAGTCTTATATTTACGTAAAAGATTGTTTGATACTAAATGGTTCCAATATTGGTGTATGTTGATGACGCCAACTGGCTTTGTAGCCGTGTTATCCGGATGGTTTGTTACGGAAATTGGTAGACAACCTTATATAGTATATAATATAATCAGAACATCTGAAGCATCTTCACCAGTACTAGGGCAATATATCTTCACTTCATTAATTGCCTTTGTGATAGTTTATGTTTTTATATTTGGCAGTGCCACTTATTATATTATAGATTTAATAAAGAAAGGACCTACTATAATAACAAAAGAAGAAATATACGGTTTCCACAGTTTAGGAAATCCAATAGAGGAGGATAACAACCATGCTTAACTTTGCCCCCTATATAGATTTACCTTTAATTTGGGGTGGACTAATTGTCATAGGAATATTTCTGTATGTATTACTAGATGGTTTTGATCTGGGGGTTGGTATATTATTTCCATTTGCTCCTACTCAAGATTGCCGCAATAAAATGATGAATTCCATAGCACCATTTTGGGATGGTAATGAAACTTGGTTAGTTTTAGGTGGTGGTGGATTATTTGTTGCGTTCCCACTGGCTTATGCAATTTTGATGTCAGCCTTCTATATACCAATTATCGCAATGCTTTTGGGCTTAATTTTCCGCGGGGTAGCTTTTGAGTTTAGATTTAAAGCCACTCCAAAGGATCGATACATATGGGATTATTCTTTCCATTTTGGTTCTATCATTGCCGCCTTATTTCAGGGAATTATGCTAGGAGCTTTTATCCAAGGCGTTAAAGTGGATGGCAGGGTATTTGCTGGCGATGCTTTTGATTGGCTCACCCCTTTTTCTCTGATGACCGGTATTGCTCTGGTATTTGGTTATGCCCTGCTTGGTTGTACTTGGCTTATCATGAAAACTGACAAAGATACGCAAATATGGGCTCGTAAATCTGCAGCATATGTATTAATTTATGTTATTTTATTTATGGGGCTAGTAAGTTTATGGGTACCATTTTTAAACGAGAGAATTCGTATATTTTGGTTTACTATGCCTAATTTTGCATATCTCTCATTCATCCCTATTTTAACTATTTTTACATTATTTATGTTATTCACTACTCTTTATAAAAATAAAGAATACCAGCCTTTTTGTTACTCAGTTTTACTTTTTACTCTGGGCTATTTAGGGCTAATTTTAAGCATCTGGCCTTTTACCGTACCATATCAAATATCTTTATGGCAATCGGCAGCAATAGCCGAATCACAATCTCTAATGTTGGTAGGAGCTGCGTTACTTTTACCGATAATATTAGGTTATACAATTTATTGTTATTATATATTCCGTGGAAAATCAACTCATCACCCAATGTATTAGTAAATTGAGAAAAATTTTTATTTCTCAGAAATGCAAACAATGGCTTTGGTTTGTAATTTTATACTTAGTGGGGCTAATATTTGTGCTATCATTATCCTGTATAATTAAAGCTATCTTTTTTATATTTGGATAAGCAATATTACTAGGTGTGAACAAAATTTTAATTGTATCTAGATTTTGACTCTTTTTAGCTGCAAATTATAAGATTTTTTTGAAATAGATACACTATCCCTGCAAAAATCTTATTAATTTTTGCTTAAAAACACTCGAAATCTAGACAATTAAAATTTTGTTCACAGAACCTAGCAATATTCTATCTTTAAATCAGCAAAGCATTAGCGACAAACTTAGTTAATGTAGGCTGCAAGAATGATGCTAATTCTTTATTGATTTCATCAATATTCTCAATTTTATTACCATCACGACTTAAGGTCATCTCACCAGAAGTAACATGCTGCATGACTGATTCAATTATTTGCTTGTGGTCGTGCTTACCGTCCATATATCGTAGAGCAAATTTCTCAAAAAGATTGATAGCTATCACTTCATGTCTTTGGTTTGTTACCCACATATTGGATGTATGAGTTACCTGATATGAAATAAGCTTTGATGTTTTAGGTTTATCAAGATTTACTTCCTTCCTAGTATTTTGCAAGGTGATATTAATATATCCTTGCAACACTAACTTCATGGCATTAGCTAAAAATTCAGCCTTTATTTCATTCAGTTTTGCTCCTTGCAGTTTTTTATTACTACTAACAGCAATTTTATCAAAACTCATCGGGTTATTGATATTCTCAGAGAAAGTATAGAGTACCGCTTTCATATAAGGAGAAGATGTTGATAAACTATTATCCTTATTACCATTATAAAAAAATTTCTCTGGTTCAAGTGAATTAATATCTATATCAACAAAAGGCTTTTCTGGCACTATATTAAATGTCATATTAAATTTAGTAATATCTTCGTTATTGATAGACCTATTTAATTTAACACTATTATGGCAAAGTAAGGTCGACCTAAATCGACGATTGGTAATGAAATCCATATATTGTTCTGTTTTAACAATATCATTTATTGCTTGTAATTTTTCCACTGCTTTTGCTGGCATATTTCCTAAATACATGGTAGAGACACTACAATCAGACAGATATTGCAAATTATTTTTCTTAGCCTCATCCATAAACTCATGAAAATAATATTGTACATTATCTTCTTCTAAATGGTCATGACGCAAATAATGATCATTTTGTTTGGCAAGCAAACTAGCTTCAGTTTGTAACACTTGAGCATAAGGAGAGTTGGAAGCTTCCAAGCTATCATTAATGAATTCAAGTAATAATCTAGATTGAGCAATTTTATCTTTAATGTTATTAAAGGTATTTGAGTGATAAAGCATCATATCTCTTATAGTACGAATCATATTCCAGCCGGGTAAGGTATTATAACTAATATACACAATACCATTATCTGATAAATTTTTATTACCTACTTCAAAAATTTTATCCTGAACAAATTTTGGCACCCAAGAGATTACCCCATGACAAATTATATAATAAAATTTACCAAATGATTCATCAATATCTGTAATCGAACAATGTCGGAATTCTATATTTTTAAGATTTAATCCTTCTTTATGTTTATTAGCTTCATCTATTTGTACTTTAGATAGATCGACTCCAATAAAGTGTGCTTTAGGATAATTAACAGCATGAGGTATTAAATTACCGCCTGCAGCACATCCTAGCTCCAAAACTCTAGCAGTTTCAACAGCCGGTGGTTTCATACCAAATAACACAGCAAGTGTTTGTAGGTGGTACGGATCGGTTAAAGCATACGGATAGCTTTCATAAGGTAGTTCATCGTATGTATTATGAGATGCTGAGGTAAGCTCTAAATCAGTAGTCATATGTTCTCCACACTAAATTTAAATGCATTATATACTAAAAAACTTAATACACTAATAGTCTTTTTACATTAAATTGGTAATCTATAAGTAAATCCTATACCAAACTCTCCAACCCCTATAGTTTTTTTGATAGGAATTGCTGGAATAAATTTCTGAGTTTGCATATCCAAAGTATCATAATTAATCTTTATGGAATGAGCAGCTTGTAATTTTACTGCTATATCAACACTAAAATTACTAGATAAATCCTTAGAAAGCCCAAGACCTACCTGCCAAGCAAAACAATTACTACGAGTGTTTCTAATTCTAAAATACTCTACATCCATTAAGTTCCAACGAGAGGAAGCGGAACTAACTTTTACTTGGGCAATCCCAGCCCCTAATATGATAAAAGGAGTTATTTCTTTAATTTTGTCAAAATCATATACAATATTAATCATATATAAATTGGAAATTATCTTAGTGGCACCTGGAGTTTGTGGTATAATTAAACCGGCAACCTCTTGTTTGGGTAAAACATAATTTAGCCGGTATTGTGGATGATGTGTTGCTGAAAATTCAATAGCCATTTGCGGATAAAAGCTGTAACCAATCTTACCACTATACATCTTAGACCTTTTTAAAGTAAAGTCAGTACCCGAATCATGGCGAAATTTCTCCACCACCGGCTTTACTATGCCAGCTTCCGCTCCAATATAAAAAAATCTCTGAT
>JAJIYQ010000043.1 GCA_020881075.1 Rickettsia endosymbiont of Labidopullus appendiculatus | reverse complement strand
CAGAGCTCTTTTGTTATAATCATCCGCATCAGTAATCTGCATTTCGATATTAACTCTTTTGCCATCTTTTCCTTGAGCTTTAATATCTAAAATTGACAGTTTATCGCTCTTAAAGTTTTTTGGATTATATGGATTAAGAAGCTGCACTTCTGCTACTTGGTCTTCCCTAGATACAATCGAATTGATCAGCGAAATAAGCAAATCCTTATTCTCTTCAACTCCAAAGATTTTTTTAAAGGCAATATCAACCCTAGGACTAATATTTGACATAAATCTAACTCTATATTTATTTAACTAGTAATCAGTTTGGTAAATTACCAGTAAACATTAAAACACTTGATACTAACACCACCCAAAATAAAGTAAAAGGTAAAAATACTTTCCAACCTAAACGCATTAACTGGTCATAACGATATCTAGGTAATGTCGCTCTTATCCATAAGAAACAAAATAATAACAACCCAACTTTTACTATAAACCAAATAAAGCCTGGTATAAAATTCAAGAACTTAATGCCAAAAGGCGGAAAATAACCACCTAAGAAAAATGTTGTGGTCATACCGCTAGCTAAAATCATATTAGCATATTCACCAAGAAAAAATAAGGCAAAACCCATCGAAGAATATTCAACATTATAACCAGCAACCAGCTCAGATTCAGCTTCTGATAAATCAAAAGGCAATCTATTAGTTTCCACAAGTACTGATATGAAGAATATTACTGCCATAGGTAACAACATCAAATCAACCCACCAAGGCAATAATTGTTGCCTTTCTATGATTTCTGAAAGATTAAGAGTTCCAGTCGTTAAAAGTACAGTAACAATCACCAACCCTATAGATACTTCGTATGAAATCATCTGAGCCGACGAACGAATAGCCCCAAGGAAAGCATATTTCGAATTACTTGCCCAACCAGCTATGATTATACCATAAACCCCCAATGATGAGATTGCCATAATATATAAAACACCAACATTGATGTCAGCTAATACCAGTTTTTTATCAAAAGGTATCACTGCCCAACCAATTAAACTAAGCACAAAGGTAACCATAGGAGCCAAGGTGAATAATATTTTATCAGCTTGCTTTGGTATAATTGTTTCTTTAAATAATAGTTTTACTGCATCAGCAATTGGTTGCAACAACCCAAAATATCCAACGACATTTGGGCCTTTTCTTAACTGCATTAAACCTATTACTCTTCGCTCAGCATAGGTCAGATATGCTACACACAGCAAAAGAGGAATAGTGATAGATAGGACTTTCAATGCCACAATAATTAACGGCAATAGATATTGTTGAAATAACGATATCATGCAACTTTTTCCCTTTCTTGTTTTGATTCCAAACACTTTGCCATAGTAATAGATGCCCTACTAATTGAATCTGTCATGTAATAATTTATCGGTTTAGTAACTATATCATAGTTAAGTAATTTATCTGTAGAGGTAAATTTTATAAAGTCACCACTCATTATTTCAGAAATATTGGCAAATACTGGAAACTCTGCTGCCAACTTATTTCTTATTTCAACTAAATTATTCATACCAAGATTTAGCCCTAAACTACTGGCTAGGTTATTTATAATAAGCCAATCTTCTTTTGCTTGTCCTACTGGACTAGTTGCTGCTCTAGCATATTGTGGTCTTCCTTCAAAATTTAGGTAAACAGCATCTTTCTCTGTATAGCTACTAGCAGGAAAAATAACATCTGCTGCATTTGCTCCATTATCACCGTGATGCCCTTGATATACAACAAAAGATGATTTTATTTTGCTCATATCAATCTCATCACTACCTAGTAAATAGACAAATTTGATATCACCTATTTCTGCCTTTTGTAAAATTTCATAAACCCCATTATCACCACCCTTAGCACTAGAATTTTTAGGGCTAAAACCTATATCTAAACTACCAACCATTGACGCATGATTATGCAATATATTAAAACCATTCCAATCCTCTCTAACTATCTTATATTTATCCACCATCTGATGAATGAGTGCCAAAATAGCATAACCATCCTCCCGAGAATATACTCCATCACCAATGATTATTATTGGATTTTTTGCGGCTGCCAACTCCTTAGAAAATTGATGTTCTCCTGATATTATTGCCTTAATTATTTCAGGGCTAGCCCCTAATTCATTGATAGAATAAGTTTGATCGCTAATATTACCAATTCGAGCTATTTTTAACCTACCCTCTCTTTGTAATATACCAATACTAGCATTAAGGACTGGAGCTATTTGCCTAATATTTGCCCCAATTAACAAAGCAAGATCAGCTTTTTTAAGTCCAGAAATCGTTGTGTTAAATAGATAGTTTCCCCTACTAGATCGGTCTATTTTATAATTAAATTGATTACTATCAAAATTATTACATCCTAGTTTCTGTAACAATGTTTTTAATAAAAACATTGATTCGGTACAGGCAAGTGTTCCAGCGATTGCTGCCATTTGATCACCGGCAAGCGATTGTAACTTTTGTGCTACTAGGGCAATAGCATCATTCCAAGAGGCTTCAACTAATTTACCATTTTGTCTGATATATGGAGAATCTAACCTTTGATATTTCAAACCATCATAAGCAAATCGTGCTTTATCAGATATCCACTCATCATTAATGTCATCATTAACCCTAGGTAATATCCTCATTACTTCCTCCCCCCTACTATCGATCCTGATA
Source organism: Rickettsia endosymbiont of Labidopullus appendiculatus (assembly GCA_020881075.1). Taxonomy (GTDB): domain Bacteria; phylum Pseudomonadota; class Alphaproteobacteria; order Rickettsiales; family Rickettsiaceae; genus Tisiphia. Next base: position 7,848 of record JAJIYQ010000043.1, on the reverse strand, counting down.
TTACAACCTTGGGCATCAAATACATCTATTGATTCAGTTTTCTTTAGTTCCCAACTACGAGCTTTAAAAGAATAAGGCTTTGAATTTAATGCTCCAACTGGACAAACATCGATAATATTACCTGACAACTCTGAAACAAGACTACGCTCAAGGTAAGAGGTAACTTCCATATGCTCTCCTCTATAAAGAGCTCCTATTTCCTCAATTCCCGCAATATCAGTGGCAAACCTTATACATCTTGTACATTGTATGCATCTAGTCATTTGGGTTTTAATCAAAGGTCCCATATATTTATCTTTGACTGTCCTCTTATTCTCCAAAAATCTAGAACGTGCTCCACCATATTTAAATGCTTGATCCTGTAGATCACACTCACCCCCTTGATCACAAATAGGACAATCTAGAGGATGATTAATCAATAGAAACTCCATTACCCCTTCACGAGCCTTTTTAACGCCGATAGTATTAGTATGGATCACCATACCTGGGACAACAGGAGTAGCACAAGATGCGATAGGTTTGGGAGATTTTTCCATCTCTACCAGGCACATACGACAATTGCCAGCAATTTTCAAACGTTCATGAAAGCAAAAATGGGGGATTTCTATACCAAGCTTGCTGCAGGCACGAAATACGGTTGTACCCTCTTCTACTTCAGTTTCAATATCATCTATAGTAAGTTTTATCATTGATGTTCATATTATAGTTTTATATTACGTCGAAATTATATATACTCTTCAAGTCATTTGAGTATACCATATTATATACTACTCACTAATCTAAATTTTTCAATTTTGCAAAAATAACTTATAATTAAAAATATTTAGCAAATTTTCCACATTATCAGTATCAGCAAGCTTATTATTTTTATATTCTCGACATTTAAGGCATTTATGGGTTAAGACCAAACCTTTTTTACCATCTGTTTTATAAGAAATTGGCTGCATTAGCCCATTACATCCAGATGCCCTATCCCCAGGATTAATATCTACATGCTTACTGTAAAAACATACTGGGCAATGATTAGTATAACCATTGCCTTGGATAAATTCACCACACATCTCGCAATTAAAATCTTCTTTATTTCTATAAAACTTTTTTGCTACCATTAACTTAACTTATTATTTGGATATATTTCTTAATCATCCTTTTTACTGAATCATCCAACAGGAGTTCTTGGTGATTGCCAGCAAAACCTAGCCATCTTAAATCATGTGATTCGGCATTTTTTTCAAAACAATCGTTACAAACGGTTTTTAATAAAAATCTCACATCATAATGATAATGCCCCCGCTCTTTAGCATTACTAGAAATAAAATGAACATCTATATCGTAAATTTGTTTATAAATTGGCTCAATATCTAAAATTCCAGATTCTTCTTGAGCCTCTTTAATTGCTACAGCTAAAAGATCATTATTACCATCACAATGCCCTCCTGGCTGCAACCATTTACCCAACTTACGATGATGCATCAATAAGAATTTTGTTTTATTAGAATTAAGCAAAAATCCTGAACTAGTAAAATGCCCTTCTTTTGTCTCCCTACTAAAAGGATTTTCACAATTATCTAAAAAGTCTAACATCCTTTGTTTATACTCATTTTCTTCTTGAAAATTGCTGACATAATTTTTTATATTCTCACGCAAGTTCATAATATTTCTTTTCGTCCAATTTCGGTCATTTCTATTACCAGCTGCTTTATTTTTCTGACTTCTGACTTATTTGCGATCAGTAACGCATCTTTAGTATTAATAATTATTATATTATCCATTCCTATTACCGCAGTAAGCTTATTATTAGAGCTAATATATGAATTGGTACTATCAATGTTGATCACATCACCTTCACAGTAATTATTGGTTATATCTTTCTCTTGCATTTGCCATAAAGAATGCCAATTACCAATATCATTCCAACTAAAATTGGCTTCTATCATAATCATTTGCCTAATATTTTCGATTATAGCATAGTCTAAAGAAATTGGTGTAATATGTAGATATGGTTCTAAAGCAAGAGTTATATTATTATAATTTTTAGTTGCAAAATAATATGCTTTATATGCATGTTTAAATAGTTCCTTTTGCCATAATTTAGCCTGCTCTAAAATAAAATCTATATTAAAAATAAAAATTCCTGAATTCCAAAAATATTTGATATTTTTATATTTGTCATTTTCTTCTAAATAATTTTGTGCCTGTTGAATAGTAGGTTTTTCTACAAATTGTTCAGTTTTATAAATTCTATCTGCTAATAACTTCTTTATTTTAATATAACCATATTCGCTATTTGCAAAACTAGGTCTAATGCCAATAGTACAAATACCAAATTTTGCCAAATAATTCAAAGATTTATTAATAGTATCTAAATAGTTATTAACATTGTGTATATAATGGTCAGAAGGCAGCAATATAATCGTATCGTAGCCATTATTCTTTGCTTGAATAGCTGATATAATCGTACATGATGCTGTATTTTTAGCCACAGGCTCTATTATTAAATCTGCTTCTATATTTAGTTCTCTAAGTTGCTCCTGTGCTATTGCTTCATAATCCTTAGCAATTATTAAAGTTGGTTTGCCTAAAGTTTTATTGGTAATCAAAGTTTTTTGGATTAAACTAAAATTATCAAATATTTTGATGAATTGTTTAGGTTGCATTTGTCTCGATAATGGCCATAATCTTGTTCCTAGACCACCAGCCATAATTACTGGTTTTATTTTCATCACTATTAATTATATTAATTTCTAACTAATTCAATTAATAGTATAAAATATATAACAAGTCTACTAAAAATAAATATAAGGAATCTGTATGCACAAAAAAAATAAAAAAACTAATAAATTTTTCTTTAAAGTAGTTGGGATAATTATAATTATCTATGGTTTATATCGAGGTTATGTAGAGTTTTATGATCACCAATGGAGGTATGTGACTCCTACCGACCAACAAGTACAGAAATATACAATTAGTGCAGATACAGCCCTACACTTATACCAATTAATGAAAGACACCCATGAAATATTGACTAAGCATAACATAAATTATTGGATTGAGAGCGGTACGCTTCTTGGAGCGGTAAGACATCAAGGTATTATACCTTTTGATGATGACTTAGATATTGGCATAATGCATGCTGATGAAATCAGATTACAAGATATATTAACGGATTTTACAGAGTTAGGTTATAAAGTTCGCCATCAAGATTTTTACACGATATGTTCTAAGGTTTGTATAGATATTTTTATCTTCCGGCAAAAAGATGACAAGTTTTTATATAGTAATTTTAGAACACTACATAGATTTCCCAATGATTTCTTTTATATAAATGAATTATTTCCACTAAAAAAATATCAATTTGGTGAGATTGAAATTTATGGTCCTAATGAATCTAAAGGAAATTTAGATAGAGCTTATCCGGAATGGGATAAATATGCTGTAATTCAACAACCGCATAATTTTCATGTTACCCTTTCACCTATTGAAAAAAAGACTAAATTTATTTTAACTCCGAAATTATTAGAGCCAGCTAAACCAACTGGTCCTTTAGAAAATCGGGTAATTCCTAAACCATTAATTAAATAGTTAGTTGAATTCAACAGAATCGAGGAGTTAGAATAAACACTGTTAATATTTGATGTTATAGGATTAATATGTTAGACTATACTTAGTTGTGGCTTAAACATCAAAATTTGAAGGTTTAATGAAGTTTCAAAAAGAGTCGGTTATTTTAAATAACGAACAAGACTCTATATCGTTTGCACAAACTATTGCTAAAAATTTAGAGTCTAATAAAATTATAACTTTTTCAGGTGATTTAGGTTGTGGAAAAACATTTATCTGTCGAGAAATCATAAAGCATTTCTGTGGATCTGATATTAATATCAGCAGCCCTACTTTTAATTTGCTACAAATCTACAAGACTTCAAAATTTATGATTTATCATTTTGATCTCTACCGTTTAAATTATTTAGAAGAAATTTACGAACTAGGTATAGAAGAAGCCTTGCATGGCAATATTTGTCTAATTGAATGGCCAGAAATAATTGAAGAAATATTACCGCTACCTATAACTAAAATTCATCTACAAATACTCGAAGATAATAAACGATCTTGTAGTATTTATCATTTCTCATAATCTAACCTCAATTTGGGATAAAAATAAGCAATATCACAAAAATAATTAACACAGCTATTAGTGGAGCAAAAAAATCTGTTATATTTATAGATATAACCTAATTCAGGCTATACAAAGTATGTTTGAGTTTCAATTCAACAAAAAATAATTAGTAATGACCATTGATAATATTATTGTATTACTATATTTGATATCGATACTTGTTATTGGTATTTACTATAGATCTAGACTTAGAGGTTTTGCCAATTATGCTACCGTTCAAGACAAGATTAAAAATAGCAAGATATTATTAGTTGCAACTATTTTTACTTCATCGGTTGGCGGAGCTACTACTTTGGGTATTGCGGAAAAAGCTTTTTCTGGTGATTTATCGTATAGTTATGGACTGATACTCTCTCTGCCAGTCGATATACTAATAGCTATTTATCTTGTACCTCAAATAACTAAACATTATGGAGCAGAAAGTGTTGGCGATATAATGGCAAAATATTATGGGGAAACAGGACGTTTTATTGCTGGTATCACAACTATTATGGTATCTATAGGCTTTGTTGCTGCCCAAATTAGTGTTAGTGGATATATTTTTCAATATATTTTAAAAATTAACTACTTAGAAGGAACTCTATTAAGTTATGGGATTGTTATTATCTACACAACTATTGGTGGATTACAATCAATTATGTTTACTAATTTACTACAATTCTTTGCGATGATAATTGCTTTGCCAATTATTGCAATATGTGGTCTTAATAAAATTGGTATTAGTGATTTTATCAACCAATTACCTATTGAAAAAATATATTTTATTCATCATAATAATTTTGCCAGTGAGCTATTTATTAATACGATAACCGCTATGCTAGGATTTTATGTAATGAACTTATATCCTATTTTTATTCAAAGAGCCTTAATTAACAATAATGCCAAAAAGACTAGTAATGCTATATATATAAAATCAAGTATATATGCTATATTTTTAATATTTATAACCTTAAATGGGTTAATCGCCTATAATCTTTACCCCGACTATTCTTCTAATTTAGCATTGCCACACCTAATTGATCAAATAGTTCCTTCAGGGTTACAAGGCTTTGTGATAATTGGCTTACTTGCATCGGTCATGTCTACTGCTGATTCTGATTTAAATGTTACCTCAATAGCTCTAGTGAAAGACTTGTTGAATCCTATCTTTAAAATACAGAATCAAAAGAAATTATTGCTAATTACTAGAATTACTAATGTTGTAATCGGAAGTTTTTCCATAATCATTGCTTTAAAATTTGATAATGTAATTGATCTAGTAGTGTTTATCACCGGGTTTTGGGGACCAATAATATTAGTTCCTCTAATATTTGCCTTTTTCAACATCACTATAACACAAAGAATGATGATTCTATGCGGATTAAGTGGGGCCTCCTCTTTCTTCATTTGGACATATTTTTTTGCTAGTAATTTTCGACTAAAGGGTGTCTTTATTGGTACTATATGTAGTTTGTTAGTTTTTTGCATAGGGTTACTTAGAAAAAGGCTAGGTTATGTTACAAAATTCTAAACTTATAGGTAGTGATTTAATAAGATATCACCTCGAGAATGCACCCAGCCTGCCTGGAGTTTATAAAATGCTGAAAGCTGATCGGCAAGTTATCTATGTGGGCAAAGCTAAGAATCTAAAAAAACGTCTTACTAACTATATTAAAACTGATCTTAACAATAAAACAATATTAATGATCTCTCTAACGCATTATTTAGAGTATAATGTTACTAATTCTGAGGTTGAAGCTTTATTGCTCGAAGCCCAGTTAATTAAAAAATTCCAACCTAAGTTTAATGTATTACTTAAGGATGATAAGTCTTTTCCTTATATTAAATTACGCTTAGATGTTGATTACCCGCAATTAATTAAATATAGAGGAAAGAACTTATCTGGCGGTGAGTTTTTTGGTCCATTTGTTTCCTCAGAGCAAGTCGATACTACCTTAAAAGAATTACAGAAAATTTTTAAATTACGGTCTTGTAGTGATAATTATTTTAACAATCGCAAACGCCCTTGTTTGCAGTACCAAATTGGTCGATGTTCTGCCCCATGTGTTGGGAAAATTAGTAAAGAAAATTACAGTGAACTAGTATGCCAAGTAAAGAATTTCTTAAATGGTAAAACTAAGGAATTACAAAAAACTTTATCTTACAAAATGGAAGAATTAAGTATACAATTACGTTTTGAAGAAGCTGCCGAAATACGAGATCGAATAAAAGCACTAAGTTATATCCAACTAAAATCAAATTTATCTAGTAATTCTATTAAAAACGCTGATGTTATAGCTATTGTTGAAAAAAATAGTTATTATTGTATTCAGCTATTTGTATATAGATTTGGTCAGTCTTACGGGAATATAGCGTACTTTCCGTTTCATACGGAGGATAGTAATAAATCAGAAATATTAACCCAATTTATAAATCAATTTTATCAAAATGCTCAAATTCCGAATGAGATAATTATAAACCATCCTATCATTGATCTAGAATTAGTAACCAAGGCTATTAGACAATTGAGTGGGAATAGCAAATTTAACATCAGACTATACTCGAATGATCTGGAGAATAGGGGCAATAAACAAGGGGTGAGTGAGCGGGACGTAGATGAAGTACGTGAGCACGCGAATCCCCCGAAGTTTTGCGGAGCCAATTATTCAAAGCATTCGAGTATAAGATTATTAGAGAATGCTGAGTTTAATGCCCAGTTATCACTTAATCAGCATTTAAAACAATTTGCTAAAAATCAAATTATCTTTCAACAAATACAACAATTATTCGATCTGCCTACCATACCAGAAAGAATTGAAGTTTATGATAATAGTCACATTATGGGAACATTTGCCGTAGGTAGTATGATTGTTGCTAACCAATCAGGTTTCGATAAAAAAGAATATAGAATTTTTAATATATCTATTCCCCAAGAGAATTCCCAGGGTGATGATTATGAGATGTTAAGAATCGTCTTAACAAGAAGATTTACTAGATTAAAAAAAGAACATCTAACAAATGAGCAGGCAAGTACCAATTTCTCATCAATTGACTATAAAACTTTAATGATTATCGATGGAGGCAAAGGACATCTATCTGTAGTACAAAAAATAATGAAAGAATTTGATCTTAAGATTCCAGTTGTTTGTATGTCAAAAGGACCTGACAGAAATGCTGGATGTGAACAATTTCATATGCCTGATAAAGAGGCTTTTACAATTGATAAGAGTCTTCCGGTCATGAAATATTTACAGATTTTGCGGGATGAAGCACATAATTTTGCTATAAAAAACCATAGGCTACGCCGTTCCAAAGCCATTAAAGTTTCTAGTCTAGATGACATAAGTTCAATTGGTGTCACCCGAAAGAAAGCCTTGTTACATTATTTTGGTTCATATAAAGCAATATGTGATGCCACTATTGATGAATTATCTAAAGTCAATGGTATAAGCCAAACCCTTGCAAAAAACATTTTTACATCGTTACATAATAAATAATAGACCTCTTGCAAAACTCACTGTAAGCGTTCACAGAAAAAAAGTTAAAGTACAAGACGTCTATTAGCGAGGAGGTGCGAGCCTAGGAGTCTGTCGGAGATAACGAAAGTAATTCGAGATGAGGCTCGTTGGGGCTGCGAATAAACAGAATTTTCTAGAAATAGGTACACTAGTCCTGCAAAAAGCATAGAGATT